>CAYLGY010000102.1:0-8417 GCA_964383325.1 uncultured Rhizobiaceae bacterium | reverse complement strand
GGAACGGGCGGATCGAGAACCGGGCAGACTGGCGACCGGTTCGGCCGTTCAGTCATCATCATCGTCGTCGTCGTCATCGTCCTCATATTCGAAGTCGATCACCTGCAGCGTCGCGGGATGGACGGTCACCTCGATCCGGCGGCCGCTTCCATCCCGGCCGTCGATTTCGTAGCATCCATCGTCCACCTTGATCCGGCGAACGGTCCAGCCATTCGCCTCCGCCATGCGGGTCACGGCCTCGCGCGGCTGCCAATCGGCCATGGGTACGAGACAATCGTCATCCGCCAGCGCGGCGCCGGCCGGCAGGACCACGAGAACGGCAAGTATTGTCAGCATCTTCTTCATCGGCCAGACTCCGCGGGCATGCCCTGTCGCTGCAATGGATGCGCGCTGAACCTTACAGGAGGCTGAAGGCGGCGCCCGTTCCGGCTTCAGCTTGCCTTCAGCGGGATTTTCCATTCAATCTCATCGGAAAGAAGGAATGTGAGGCATGCGCATCCTGCTGATCGAGGACGACACGGTGCTGGGGGCCGCGGTGCGCGACCAGATCGTCGCCGACGGCCATTCGGTCGACTGGGTGGAGCGGCTTGACGATGCAGGCGATGCCTTGCGTGCCACTGCCTTTGATCTGCTCCTGCTCGACCTGATGTTGCCGGACGGGCGCGGCGTCGGGTTCCTGAAGGAGCTGCGCGCACGCGGCGACGTGACGCCGGTCATCATCCTCACCGCGCTCGACCAGGTTTCCGATCGCATCGAAGGCCTGAATGCGGGCGCCGACGACTATCTCGTCAAGCCGTTCGATCTTGCCGAGCTATCAGCCCGGATCGGTTCGGTCGCAAGGCGCTACAGCGGCAATCCGAACCCGATCGTCGTGCACGGGCCGCTCCAGATCGATCTGGCGGCGCGCACGGTTCGCCGTGACGGCAGGCCCGTTCAGCTCACGGCCCGCGAATGGGCGCTATTCGAAGCCTTCCTCGCGCGCCCGGGCCAGCTGCTTTCCAAGGCCCAGCTCGAGGAAAAGCTCTATGCCTTCGACGAGGAGGTGGAGAGCAATACCATCGAGGTCCATGTCAGCCGGCTGCGCAAGAAACTGGGCAGCGCGATCATCGAGACCGAGCGCGGCATGGGCTACAGGCTGGGCCGTCCATGAGGTGGCCCGCGAGCCTTCAGGCGCGCCTCGGATTGTCGCTCGGCCTCACATTGACGGTATTCTGGCTCCTGGCGGCGATGGGTACCGCGTCGATTGTCCGGGGCGAGGTGGACGAGGTCTTCGACAGCGCCCTGCAGGAGACCGCGGAGCGGATCCTGCCGCTTGCCGTCACCGATATTGTCGGAAGGGAAGACCAGGGTGTGACGCAGCGGCTCGCCCCGATCCGCGACCGCGATGAATTCTTCACCTATATCGTGCGCGATGCAGAGGGACGCATCCTCCTCCAGTCCAGCGCCGCCGACCCCGCCGATTTTCCTGCCTGGGCCGGGCCAGGCTTCCAGCAGACCGACAGCCATCGCCTGTTCAGCGATGCGGCGCTGCAAGGAACGATCCGCATCACCGTCGCTGAACCCCTCGCGCATCGCGCCGCAGTCGCGCGCGAGATCCAGCTCGGGCTTGCCCTGCCCCTGTTGATCGTGCTGCCGGTCGCGCTGGCGGCGATTGTCTTCGTCGTCCGCCTGAGTCTCGAACCGTTGCGCCGCTATCGGGCGCGGCTGGAAGCTCGCGGCGCCCGCGACCTGTCGGAAGTGGCCGCCGAAGGCCTGCCATCCGAGATCGGTCCGCTGGCCGAGGCCCTGAACGGCCTCCTTGCGAGGCTGCGCGAAGCGTTCGAGGCCGAACGCAGTTTTGCCGCCAGCGCCGCGCACGAATTGCGCACGCCGCTCGCGGGCGCCCTCGCACAGGCCCAGCGCCTGCGATCGGAGACGAACGAGGCGACCACCGAAGCGCGCGCCGGCGAGATCGAAACGACGCTCAAGCGGCTTACCCGGCTCTCGGAACGGCTCATGCAGCTTGCCCGGGCGGAGGGCGGGAGGCTGAGGATGGACCGCAGCGCCGATCTGCGGACAGTGGCTGAGGTCGTGGTGGAGGATATCGGACGTGGAGCGCCGCCGGGCCGGATCCGCCTGGCGCTGCCGGACAGGCCCGTGCTGTCCGACATCGACCCGGACGCCTTCGCCATACTGTGCCGGAACCTGATCGAGAACGCGCTCCGCCATGGCAGCCAGGATGCGCCGGTCGAGGTAAGCCTTGCCGCCGATGGCAACCTCACCGTCGCCAATGAGGGCCCTGTGCTGCCCGGCGATCTGCTCGACCGCCTTACAGCCCGCTTTGAACGGGGAAATGCAGGCACGGATGGCAGCGGCCTGGGCCTCGCCATTGTCGCAGCCATCGCGGACCGGATCGGAAGCCCGCTCCGCCTGAAATCGCCGCGTCCCGGCGCTGCTTCCGGATTCGAGGCATCCATCCGCATGCCTACCGATACCCCGGAATCCGGGGCCTAGCCAGGTCAATGAAGGCCAAGGAAAATCTTGGTGGAGCTGAGGGGGATCGAACCCCTGACCTCGTCATTGCGAACGACGCGCTCTCCCAGCTGAGCTACAGCCCCTTTTTCAAGGTTGGCGCATTTAGGGGCGCAGGTACGGTTCTGTCAAGCGATCTTGCAGCCGGGTCTTGCCGGCTTGTCGCATAGAAGTTACATCTCGCCGGAACACGGAGAAATCCCGGCATGACCGCTGTCTTTGTCACCCTGCATTTCGCGATTCGCATCTATTGGTGGATCATCATCGCCTCGGCCGTATTTTCCTGGCTGCATGCCTTCAATGTCGTCAACACCCGCAATCAGTTCGTCGCCCTGTTCGGCGATTTCCTCTACCGGCTCACCGAGCCGGCGCTGCGGCCGATTCGCCGTTTCCTGCCCGATCTCGGCGGCATCGACATCTCCCCCATCATCCTGCTGCTCGGGCTCGTTTTCGTCGAAGTGTTCATGCACACCACCATCGAGCCGATTTTCGGGGTCGTCCATTACTAGCGCCCTGCATCCCGACATTCTCCGCCTGCGCGCCGACGGAATCTCCATCCGCATCCGGCTCACGCCGGGCGCCGCCCGCGAGGAGATGGCCGGCATAGGCAGCGCCAGCGACGGCAGCGCCCATCTGGTCGCCCGGGTGCGGGCAGTTCCCGAAAAGGGCGCCGCCAACAAGGCGCTCGAAAGGCTGGTCGCGCGCTGGCTCGGTGTCGCGCCCTCCGCGGTCGCCGTCGCGGCAGGTGGCAAGGCCCGGCTGAAGACGGTGAATGTCTCCGGGAATGCGGTCGAGCTTGCTGCCCGCGTCGAGGAATTGCTGACGCAGGGCTAGTGCCTTTGCGGTTTGAATGGAATCACCCTCGGCGCCTAGCGCGTGCCGGTCGATCCGAACCCTCTCGCGCCGCGTTCCGTCTCGGCAAGATCGGGCGCGGGCTCCAGGATTGCGCGCCGGTAGGGCGCGATGACGAGCTGGGCGATGCGCAGTCCGCGCTCGACCAGAAAATCGGCATTGCCGAGATTGGCCAGGATGACGCCGATCTCGCCGCGATAATCGCTGTCGATCGTGCCCGGCGCGTTCAGGCAGGTAACGCCATGCTTCAGCGCCAGTCCCGAGCGCGGCCGGACCTGGCCCTCATGGCCGGGCGGAATTTCCAGCACCAGCCCCGTCGGCACGAGCATGCGCGCACCCGGACGCAGCAGCGCCGGTTCGTCCGCCGGCAATGCGGCCCGGAGGTCCATGCCCGCGGCGCCTTCGGTCGCATGTTCCGGCAAGGGCAGATCCATCCCGTGCGGCAGGATGCGGACGGCAATGTGGAGTGGCGGTTGCATGCGGATGCTATTGCCCACCGCCCTGCGCCGGTCAAGCGGGAAGATCAGGGGAACGGGCGATCGGGCGATCAAAGACTTCCCTTTCTTCTTGAAAGGCTCTAGTGCAGGCTTCACATCCGATCTGTGCTCCGGAACTTCGCAACCATGCCTGAAACGCTCGAGAACGCTGTCGCCCGGCGGCGCACCTTTGCCATCATCGCCCACCCCGATGCGGGCAAGACGACGCTGACCGAAAAGCTCCTGCTGTTCGGCGGCGCCATCCAGCTTGCGGGCGAGGTCAAGGCCAAGAAGGACCGCATCCAGACCCGGTCGGACTGGATGAAGATCGAACGCGAGCGCGGCATTTCGGTCGTCACCTCCGTGATGACCTTCGAGTTCGGCGGCCTGATCTACAATCTGCTCGATACGCCCGGCCATGAGGATTTCGCCGACGATACCTATCGCACGCTTTCGGCGGTCGATGCCGCCGTCATGGTGATCGACGCGGCGCGCGGCATCGAGCCGCGAACGCTGAAACTGTTCGAGGTCTGCCGCCTGCGCGACATTCCGATCCTGACCTTCGTGAACAAGCTCGACCGCGAAAGCCGTGACCCGTTCGAGATCCTTGACGAGATCGAGGACCGCCTGGCGCTCGATACCGCCCCCGTGACCTGGCCGATCGGCCGCGGGCGCAGCTTTGCCGGCACCTATCACCTTGCCGACCGGACCTTCCGGCGCGGCGACCGGAACGAACAGCCCATGCCGGTCCAAGGCCCGCAGGACGAAGCCATCGCCGGCCTGCTGCCTGCATCCGATCGCGCTGCCCTCGTCGAGGAAATGCAGCTTGCCTCAGAGGCATGCCGGCCATTCGACCTGCAGTCCTTCCGCGACGGACATCTCACCCCGGTCTATTTCGGCTCGGCCCTGCGCAATATCGGGGTGCGCGACCTGATCGAGGCATTGGGCGCCTTTGCACCCCGCCCGCGAGCCCAGGAGGCTGATCTGCGCCGGATCGAGGCGACCGAACCGCAGATGAGCGCCTTCGTCTTCAAGATCCAGGCCAATATGGACCCGAACCATCGCGACCGGATCGCCTTTGCGCGGGTCTGCTCGGGCCGGCTGACGCGCGGCATGCGGGCGAAGCTCGTGCGCACGGGCAAGCAGATCACGCTGTCGGCGCCGCAATTCTTCTTCGCCCATCAGCGCCAGCTCGCCGAGGAAGCGGTCGCCGGAGATGTTGTCGGCATCCCCAATCACGGCAGCCTGCGCATTGGCGATACGTTGACCGAGGGCGAGGAGTTCCTGTTTCGCGGCGTGCCCAATTTCGCGCCCGAGATCCTGCGCCGCATCCGTCTCGGCGACGCCATGAAGGCAAAGAAGCTCAAGGAAGCCTTGCGGCAGATGGCGGAAGAAGGCGTGGTGCAGCTCTTTCTGCCCGATGACGGGTCGCCGGCGATCGTCGGCGTGGTCGGCGCGCTGCAGCTCGATGTATTGAAGGCAAGGCTGGCGGCGGAATATCAATTGCCGGTCGAGTTCGAAATGTCACGCTACAGTGTCTGCCGCTGGATCAATGCCGACGAGCCCGCCGAACTGCAACGTTTCATCGATGCGCATCGCGCCGATATTGCACGCGATCTCGACGACCACCCGGTCTATCTTGCGGATAGCGGATTTTCGCTTAACTATGAAGCCGAGCGGTGGAAGGCGATCCGCTTCGGCGACATCAGAGATTATCAGGTCCGTGAAGCCGCCTGAACTGGCCTCGCTCCCGGTAATCCCGGGATCGGTTGGCCATGAAACCGCTTGGCGAAGGTCTGAGGAAATTCAACAGGGAGCGAGAGCATGAGCTTGAGAATCAACGACACTGCACCCGATTTCACTGCCGAGACCACCCAGGGCGAAATCCGGTTCCATGAATGGATCGGCGATGGGTACGGGATTCTGTTCAGCCATCCGAAGGACTTCACCCCGGTCTGCACGACGGAACTGGGCTACATGGCCGGCCTGAAGGAAGAGTTCGCCAAGCGCAATGCCAAGATCATCGGCATTTCGGTCGATCCCGTCGAAAGCCATCACAAATGGAAAGAGGACATCGAGAAGGCGACCGGCCACAAGGTCGATTACCCGCTGATCGCCGACAGGGAGCTGAAGGTCGCCAAGCTCTACGACATGCTGCCCGCATCTGCGGGCGACAGTTCCGAGGGCCGGACGCCGGTCGACAACCAGACCGTGCGCACGGTCTTCGTGATCGGTCCGGACAAGAAGGTGAAGCTGATGCTGACCTATCCGATGTCGACCGGGCGGAATTTCGACGAGATCCTGCGTGCGCTGGATTCGCTCCAGCTCACCGCGCGCCACCAGGTTTCGACGCCGGCGCAGTGGCAGCCCGGCGAAGACGTCATCATTCCGGCCGCCCTGTCGGATGAGGAGGCGAAGGCAAAATATGGCAGCTTCGAGAAGGTGCTGCCCTATCTGCGCAAGACCCGCCAACCCGAGGCCTGATCGTCGCATTGCACGGGGCGCGGGGTCGCGTCTGCCAGCCATGGCGCGACCCTTTCATCCCTGAACACTCGCCGGCAGCGCGCATCCGCTCGACAGTTTGCGCGGCATTCACTTGCGCATTGTCAAGCAGGTTTTCTAGTCTCGCCAGCTCTTCGCGCAGCCGCGCGCAGAGATCCTCTGCTTCCTTCACTTCTCCCTTGATTCGCTCCACCCGTACCGCCCCCGACACCATCGCCATGCCCTCGGCAATGGTGCCGAGAACAAGTCGTCCGGCCAGCCCTCCGGCGATTCCTGCCAGCGCGGGCAGGAGCATGGCGCTCGCCTCGGCACTGCGCAGTTCGCTCTTCCTGGCGGCAAGGCTGGTGTCGGCATCGCGGATCTCGTGCTTTTTCCGCGCCACTTCTCCAACCAGCCTCGTTGCTGCATTCTGGTCCTTCACCCGGGATTTATCCCACACTGTGCACATCTTCTCATCTGCTTGACGCATATTGCTCTCCAGAAGTATTGAAGAGGCAATGATGGGAGACGAATCGCATCCGTGGAGAAGTTAATGTACTTTCCTCCTATTATAATATTATTTCTTACTTTTATATTTTCCATTATTCCATGTTTTTCAGCGACATCCTCGGCCGATGCGCCGGGCGAAGCTTCCTGGTCATTCGATTTTCATCCCCCGGATTATGAGGATAATCTTTTGATCTGGTCCGACAGAATCGATCGGGTGGCAGCGCGCGAATACGAAACGCCCTGCCGGGCATATGAGGCGGTTGCCTATGCAAAATACCAGGAACGGTTCCCTGAATTCATCAAGCTGGCGGAATTGCCCGCCATGCGCGAGGCATGGCTGATGGCATCCATTGCGAACGACCTCTTTACGGGATGTTATTTCAGGAATCTTGCCGATGATGTTGCCGGAGCCCGACCCCTCTTTCTTGAATATCACCTCGGAATCGTCTTTTGCGGGAATTTCTCCCGGCCTCCGGAAGATGTGCGGGAAGAACGCGCCATCCGCAGCTTCCTTCTACTCATGCAGCTTGCGAATTCCGGAGACTTCAGGGCTGTCGACCGACTGATTGCCATGGAGAACCGACTGGCGCCAATGCTGCGTTTCGATCCTGTCTTTCGGCATTACTTTCTTGCCTTGCGAGAAATGCTTCGTGGCGATAGCTCCTCCGGCTATTGGGGAATGAGCTGGAAGGAGAGCAAGGCGCTGCTTGATGCAGATACACGGCGCACAGTGGAGAAGGCGGCACGGAAGCGGGATCTTGCCGGCATCCTTGCCAGCCTGCCGCCCTGCGAACCCATCCCCCCGATGGAGGCGCTGCCATGAAATGCCGCATGGGCCTGCATGTCCTTGCCGCGATCCTTCTGTGGATCATTCTGGCGCAGGTCGCTTCGACTGAGGAGCTGGAATGGTCGTTCCTTGAACATCCGGCTCTCTCGGAGGCTGAACTTCGCACCAGTTTCGACGAGGCGGCGGCGATCGCTGGCGCGACCACGCCACGCCAGGAGGCCTGCCGGGTCTATGAAGAGCGGGCATGGAATGACTATCTCGAACGCTATCCGGCATTCAGGCCCCTCGCGGATCGCCCGGACATGCGGGAAGGATGGCTGTCTTCCGCGATCCGGAATGATCTGATGGGCACATGTTATGTGCGGAATCTCACCGACACCGTGCGGCTGTCGCCGGAGGAGCTCGATGCCGCGGGGCCGATCCGCTTCTGCGGCAATCTCTCGCGAGAACCGAGAAACCTGCGGGAAACAAGGGCCGTGGAAGCCTGGCTGATGCTGCTTTTCCTCGCCCGGCCCTACAGCTCCGAGATCGTCGGGACCCTTGTCGAACATGAGGATTACTACGGCGCGGTCCGTCTCGACCATCGCTTGCGCCATTATTTTCTCACCCTGCAGCAACTGGCCGGCAATCCCGGCACACGCGGCATGGAGCCGCCGGGCTGGCATGAGAGCCGGCAATTGCTTCGCCCGGAGGAACGCGGGCTTGTCGAATCTGCCGCGAGGCGCGGCGATCTCGCCGCCGTGCTGAACATCCTGCCGCCCTGCGGGGGAAGCGAGCCGGGAGAAGTTCCGGTTCCCGGT
>CAYLGY010000101.1:0-8515 GCA_964383325.1 uncultured Rhizobiaceae bacterium | reverse complement strand
GACCCTTCCCGGTGCCGACCTTCTCGCCGATATAGAGCATCGGCGCCTCGTCGCGCTCGCCTTCGCCAATGACCACCGTTCCGCGAATCGGCAAGCGGTTCAGCTCCGAGCGCATCGCATCGACGGCCACCTGGTCCGCCGCCTTCTCGTCGCCGCGGCCGCGAAGCCGCGCGGCGGCCACTGCTGCCCGCTCGGTGACGCGCACCAGTTCCAGGGTCAAGATCCGGTCCAGCCCGGAGGCTGCGCTGCTGTGCTGGTTCATCTTGTTCTCATCCTCATCCTGCTTTGCGCCGCCGCGGCGATTCGTCTGGTCTTTTGGCAAAGCCTGCCCGCAGCCGCAAGCCTTGCGCGGCTCAGGCCGCGCGTTCGATCCGGATTACCTGCGCCTTCTCGCTCAGGTGACCATCCTGCGTGATTTCCGCAACCGCCCGGCGCACCGCAGCCTCCGTCGTCTCGTGGGTCACGAGGATCACGGTCTTCTCGTCAGGTCCGCCAGCAAATTCGCTCTGCTGGACGATGGATTCCAGCGAGATCTCGTTCTCGGCCATCCGCCCGGCAACGGCGGCGAACACGCCGATCCGGTCATGCACCGTCATGCGGATGAAGTAGCCGCCGGCATGACTGCGCATGCGCGATGACCGATAGGGTGCAAGCGCTTCCGCCGGCCGCCCGAATACCGGCACGTCCTGGCGCCCCGGCCGGGACTTGGCGATATCGGCAAGGTCGCCGATCACCGCTGAAGCCGTCGCACTGCCCCCCGCGCCCGGTCCCGAAAGCAGCAATTCGCCCAATATGTCCGTCTCGATCGCAACCGCATTGGTGACGCCATGCACCTGCGCGATCACCGAGGAAGTCGGGACCATGGTCGGATGCACGCGCTGTTCGATGCCGCTCTCCGTGACCTGACCGACGCCCAGCAGCTTGATGCGATAGCCGAGCGCCGCCGCCGCCTGAATGTCCGCCTGCGAGATATTGGCGATGCCCTCCATGTAGATCGAGTCCACGTCGATGCGGTGACCGAAGGCGAGACAGCTGAGGATCGACAGCTTGTGCGCCGTGTCATGGCCCTCGATGTCGAAGGTCGGATCGGCCTCGGCATAGCCGAGGCGCTGCGCATCAGCGAGGCAGTCGGCGAAGGAAAGCCCCTCCTGCTCCATGCGCGTCAGGATATAGTTGGCCGTGCCGTTCAATATGCCGAAGACGCGGCTGACCCGGTTGCCCGCCAATGATTCGCGCAAGGTCTTGATGACGGGAATTCCGCCGGCAACCGCCGCCTCGTAGTTCAGGAGGACACCCTTGGCCTCGGCAATCTCCGCCAGGGCCAGGCCATGGCCGGAGAGCAGCGCCTTGTTGGCGGTCACGACATGGAGACCGCGCCCGAGCGCCGCTTCCACCGCCAGGCGCGCCGGACCGTCGGCGCCGCCGATCAGCTCGACGAACACGTCTGCCCTGGCGCCTCGTGCCAGTTCGACCGGATCGTCATGCCATTCCATGCCTGACAGATCAATGCCCCGATCGCGATTGCGCTCGCGCGCCGACACCGCGACCACCTCGATCTCGCGGCCGCATTGGCGACGCAGCTCATCCCTCTTGGCAGCCAGAAGGCGGACGACACTTGCGCCCACCGTTCCCAGTCCCGCAATCGCAACCTTCAGCGCATCGGCCATGTCTGCCCCTGTTCCCGCAAGTCTTCGACCTTCCCGGCGCCGCGACGCGGAATCGTGGCGGATCGCCCGCTGGCGCGGCCCGGCTGCGCCGCTATATACCGGTTTGCCGCGACGGTCGAGTGATCGACGGCCTGGAAATCATTCCCCCTCGATGGCCTCCAGCGCTTCCTCGGCATGGCCGCGGGCGATGGCGCGCAATTCGCCCGTCGACAGCTCGACACGGGTCCGGCCGGGCGGCCGCTGGCCGGCGCGGGCCGCATCGATCTCCGCCAGGAAGGCATCCCGCTCATCCGGCGTGATCTGCGCCTGATCCGCGGCGGGGGCGACTTGCGGGGCCGCGTCTTCCAGCCGCGTGCTGGTACAGGCGCCGAGTGAGGCTGCCAGAACAAACGCTGCTGTCACGCGGACGACATAGGAAAGGGAAAAGCTGGTCGGACGGGATACGGAAATGCACTTCAACCTGGTGGCTCCATCCTTTATGGGGCAGCCTCTGCAATTGCCGGCCGACGCGATTACAGCATAGAATGACAAACGCCAACAGGCCAAGGGAAAGCGCGGGATGAACGCGGACAAGGACAGGGACAGCAATCAAGCGCCCGAGTTCGGACAATATCTGATTGCCGATCCGGAGAGCTTCGTGCGCAATCTGGCGCGGATGGCGGAACTTGCCGGCAAGGCGTCGGCCGGCTGGGCCGGCGAATCCCAGCCGTCGCCGCCGGATGCCGAGGCGCATGCGGCCCATGCAGTCGACCAGGTCAGGACCCTGTCGAAGCTCACGGAGTACTGGCTTTCCGACCCTGCCCGGGCACTGGAGGCTCAGACCCGACTCTATGCCGGCATTCTCGATGTCTGGATTGCCTCGCTGCGGCGCATGGCCGGCGAAAGCGCGCCGGCGCCGGCGCAGGCCGAGCCGAGGGACCGGCGCTTCCAGGACCCGGAATGGTCCCGCAATGCCTTCTTCGATTTTCTGAAACAGACCTATCTGATCGGCGCGCGCTGGGCAGAGGAGCTGGTCGAAAAGGCCGAAGGGCTGGACGAGGAGACCCGCGCAAGGGCGCGGTTCCACGTGCGTCAGATCTCCGCGGCGCTTTCGCCTTCGAACTACGTCCTTACCAGCCCGGTCCTGCTGCGCGAGACCGCCCGGACCAGCGGTGAGAATCTCGTGCGCGGCCTTGCCATGCTGGCGGAGGATGTCGCTGCCGGCAACGGCGGGCTGAAGCTGCGCCAGTCGGATGAATCGACCTTCGAGCTCGGCAAGAACCTCGCCGTGACCCCGGGCAAGGTCGTGGCGCGCAGCGATCTCGCCGAAATCATCCAGTATGATGCTTCCACGGAGAAGGTCCTCAAGCGGCCGCTCGTCATCTGCCCGCCCTGGATCAACAAATATTACATCCTCGATCTGCGCCCGGACAATTCCTTCGTCCGCTGGGCGGTGGAACAGGGCCACACCGTCTTCGTGATTTCCTGGGTCAATCCGGACAAGCGCCATGCGAGAGCCGGGTGGGAAGACTATTTCGAGCGCGGCATCGACCTTGCCCTGCGCACCGCCGAAACCGCTTGCGGGACGAAGAAATTCAACGTGATCGGCTATTGCGTCGGCGGCACGCTGCTGGCTGCCAGCCTTGCCCTGATGGCCCGCCGAAAGGACCGGCGGGTCGCTTCGGCGACCTTCTTCGCTACCCAGGTCGATTTCACCCATGCGGGGGACCTCAAGGTCTTCGTCGATCCCGAACAGGTCCAGGCCATCGAGCGCTCGATGGAGGGCAAGGGCTATCTCGATGGCACCACCATGGCGCGGGCATTCAACATGTTGCGCGCCAACGAGCTGATCTGGCCCTATGTCGTGAACAATTATCTGATGGGCAAGCAGCCATCGGCATTCGACCTCCTGTACTGGAGCTCGGACTCGACCCGCATGACAGCCGCCAATCACTCGTTCTACCTGCGCAATTGCTACCTCGAGAACAATCTCGCCGAGGGGCGCATGGAGCTTGCGGGCGAACGGCTGCTTCTCTCCGACATCCGCATCCCGGTCTACATGCTGGCGACGCGCGACGATCATATCTCGCCGGCCCGCTCGGTCTATGCCGGCAGCCGGCTCTTCGGCGGCGATGTCGAGTTCGTGCTCGGGGGGTCCGGCCACATTGCCGGCGTGATCAATCCGCCCGGCGCGAAGAAATACCAGCACTGGACCGACGGCGACGCCAATGCCGACGATCTGGAGAAATGGCTGGCGACCGCGATGGAGCATCCGGGTTCGTGGTGGCCCCATTGGCAGCAATGGGTGGAAAGCCAGGACAGCGCCCGGGTGCAGGCACGCCAGCCCGGCGGCGGTCGATTGCCAATCCTGGCCGACGCGCCCGGTGACTATGTACGCGTGAAGATCTGACGCATGATCTTCTCCCGGAAAGCGGGTTCCACTTTCCGTAGATCTGGATTCCTTCCTGTCGCATGATCTTCTTCCGGAAAGCGGGTTCCACTTTCCGGGATCATGCTTTACTCTCAGCACCTTGTTCCTGCCGCATTCCGCCCATAGCCGGAGTAGGCAGTCGCCATCTGTTGGCATGGGCACGGCACGCGAGGCACCGGGGGACGCCGCGCGGGAGGGCTCGAGAGATTCGAAGACCCTGGCAGGTGCCAGGAGGGGATTGGTTTGAGGCAAGACATCCATTTGGCCCGCCTCGCAAGGGTAGCCCTTCTCGCAGGTCCCTTGCTGGCCGGTTGCAGTTCGAGTGGCTCGGGCGATGCCGGCGGCCTGTCCTTTGCCAGCATCCTCGGGACGGCAGCGATCGAGCAAGATTCCCTGAGCCTGGCGGAGAACCCGGGTGGCCTGTCTGAGCCGGTAAAGGCGCCTGACGTGGAATCCGAAGCCCCGGCCACCCGGGACGATGCCGCACCTGCCGAATCGGCAGAATCGCCTTCGCGTGAGGCGGCGGCCGAGCCGGAAGAATCCGCTGCGGTGTTGCCGCCAACCGAATCGCAGGACCCGGTCGAATCTGCCGAATCACCACCCCCGTCCAGGAAGAAGGGCCTGCTGTCCGCCTTCTGGTCCGGTGGTCAGGCAACAACGAAGAAGCCTGCGGTGGTCCGCGAGGCGGCAGCGGCGACGGCGACGAGATCTGCGCCGGCTCGCGCCGCCGAGGCGAAACCGCGCCAGACTTCATCCCTCGCCCGCAATTTCCGGACCGGAGAAGACGCCCTGCCCGGCGTGCGCACGGACCAGCTGTTCGAGATCACCCGCAAATCGGGCCTCGACGATGACCGCGACATCGACCTCAATGAGGATGACGGAGTCTATCGGGTCGCATCCGCAGCGGGTCTCGCCCGGCTGGCGCCAAACGGGCTGCTGCGCCAGCGCGAGGATGTCGATGTGACATGCCTGAAACCCGCGCTGGTCGGGGTGTTGCGCTCGGTGGAACGCCGCTTCGGCAAGAAAGTGATTGTCACCTCCGGCTATCGCAGCCCTGCCCACAACAAGCGGGTCCGTGGCGCCCCGAAATCCTATCACATGGCCTGCGCGGCAGCGGATATCCAGGTGCCGGGCGTCAGCAAGTGGGATCTGGCGCAATTCGTGCGCTCCCTGCCCGGACGCGGCGGCGTCGGGACCTATTGCCACACCGCCTCTGTCCATGTCGATGTGGGACCGGAACGCGACTGGAACTGGCGTTGCCGGCGCAAGGCCTGAAGAGGACGAAAAGCGGGATGGAATTTTTCTGCGGGGATTGCCGTCGGGGTGCTTGCTGACTACATCAAAGCCACCTATAAGGACCTCGGTCACAGGCGCCCATCGTCTAGCGGTTAGGACGCCGCCCTTTCACGGCGGAAACAGGGGTTCGATTCCCCTTGGGCGTACCATTCTTCTGCTCCCCATGCATGATTCTGCGGGTGATTCCCTTGAGACAAGGCCTCTTCGCCATGAGCAGCTGAGCGGTCTGCACGTGCCGAATCCCAAACGAAATCCTTCCTGCTGACTTCCCCAGAGCCGCAAGCTGACCGAATCAAGAAAATGCGGGACGGCTGTGTGCCGCCCCGCATGGATCCGCCCGGATCTCGTAACCTGGCGATTACATGCTGCCGACCCAATCGCAGACCTGCTCCAGCGAAGCCGACAACATCGGATCGTCGGTCGTGCTGCCCGTGGTCAGGCTGTCATCGGTCGTATCCATCGTGTCCGCGGCCGCGGTGTCGTAAGTATCACAATGGGCGCGGACCTGGGCCTGCTGCTCGGGCGTCAAGCCTTCGAAACCGGACTTCACTTCGGCTTCCGTGCGAAGCGTGCCCGCATCGGTGTCGCTGAAGAATGCATCGCCGATGGCGCCTTCCCACCCGGCCGGCAACTGGGTGTCCATGGAGGGCGCCGCGCCAGCGGCCGAATCCGTGGTGTCCGATTGAGCCAATGCGAGTCCCGAACCGAGACCGAGTGACAATGCAGCAGCAATAAGCAGTTTCGTAGCCATGAATTCATACCTCCTTGATGTGTCGTGCCTTGCGGCTTGAACGGCCTTCTAATCAAGGAGCGGCCCGGTTGTTCCCGAAGATCCGACATTTCCGTTTCGTGTCGCGCCCAATGCGGCTCTCGGGCAGAATGGCCACGAAAGGAGAGAGAAATGCCGGAAGCTGTGCCGCCCGGCACAACCGAGATCGCCGCGATCGCTATACTCCCGATCGACAACATGCAATATCGGGAAATTCCGGATGAACGAGATCGTAGGGCGCTATAACTTTCGGGGAAACCAATCCCATTCACAGGTCGGGACAAGCCTGCTGGAAGTGCGCAAGCCAAATGAGACGCACTTCAGGTCACTCGACACTACCTTCACGCTGGCAAAGGCAGCGAGCCGACGCGAACATGCCTGGATGAACAATGTGCATGCCGACCGGCTTGCGGAGTGCTGCTATCACCCCAACAGGGCCCTGCGCACCAAGGCGCAGAACTATCTGCTCAAATTCCACCGGATGGACCCTGAAGGCACGGCTGCCACGCTCGGGCGCGTCATCGGCAGGCTGGACCCGCAATCCATGCCGAGGGACGGTACCCGACTGGACCTCGCCACGCTGAATCGCAACCTCCAGAAAGAACAGGTCGAGTTTTCGGTTACCCGGCTCATGACGAAAGAGCTGCTGAACCTCCTGCAGGGAGCGTCGGTCTCCCGGCAGCAGGAAGTAAGAAAGGAAATCGAAATCCAGAAGCCGACCATCGGCAACAATCCGCTTCTGATGTCAGAAACCGAGGGCGTGCCGGAACCGCTGGAATTCGAGATCTGGACCGATGGCACGCAGCAAACCGTGGAGAAAGAAGTTCCGGAAACTCCCCACCAGGAAAAGGAGGAAATCGAAGGCGATCATCCGGAGACCCAGCCCCCTGTAAAGAACGATGTCAAACGGTCCCTCTCGCTCGAAGCCCTTCAGAACTATGGCAAGGTATTTGACGACAAGGCGAAGTCCGGCAATTTTCTCCCCTCCCGATATCTGGGCGCGATTCCACTGATCGGAGTCGGGGACGGGGATGAAAACGATCCGATGATCTTCGAATTCCTCAGCGCCCTCGGAGCGATAAGAGGAAATTCCGCAATGAATGTCATGGATATTTATTGTGAGGATCAAAAGAAATATTACACCCTCCTCCTTTCCACGAAAGGCGTGACCATCATCGATCCGTTCTCGGACAAGACCTCACAGGATCCGAAACTGGCTGGTGACGTTCTCGACCCGAGCTTGCAACGAATTTGCAATGCGATGAAGATCGCGGTGGAAAACTTGTCGCAGCACTGCTTCTCCGAACTGGAAGTAGTGACGATGCAGTTGCATAAGCCAGAACTGAAGGATCGCACAGGCTTCTTGGTCACATTTCCGTTCAAGCGTAACCGACTGGACCTGTCTAGCCCCGTTATTTCCGAACGTGCTCCGGAATCAGAAGGAAGGCAGACACCGATTCAGAAGAATAGCGGCCTGTATGGACTCATGCTTCATGAATACATTACAGGGGTACGGGACAAGGTCGGCAGAATTCAGTTTGATTTCAGATCACATGCTTCGTTCTACAATTACCTGGAGATGGAGCTTGAAAATACCGCGGCAAAAGTACTGAATCACCGACTTGAGAAAACCAGGCACCGGGTCCTTGACACTGCGTTCCCCCGGAAAAAGCCCTCCTTGTTCAAGAAGATTCAGAACGGCCTTGTGTCAGGGGTAGAGACGGTCAAGAAGGGCTGGCAGTCTCTGCGCAGCTGGGGCGCGACTCTGCGGAAGGAAAAGATCGCACCCGAAGCAAGAGTCTAGTTCCATTCGAGCCTCGATCCTGCGGCGGGGTGAAGGGCGACCATCCGACCGTCTGAAGGCGGTGGCGAGCTCCCTTCCGGGCTGGAAGACGGTTCAGCGCATGATCCCGGAAAGTGGAGCCCGCTTTCTCCCACCATGGGCTCGGCGGTGGCTGTCCAGGCGAAATCCATACACCTTCCCCGCGGACTTATCGCCCGCCGGGACGAACCGTTTCACGATCGGATCGTGCGGGTCACCCGTTGCGGGCGAATCTGCATGGCAAGGAAGAGAGATCATCCTCTCGACCGGATCTTCCGGCCGATGCTCGTCTTGCGCGAGGTGGACGACGTCATCGGGCTCGTGAGTTTCCTCGACTATGATCCGGGATATATCGATCTGGAACAGAGGACCGTGCAGACAATCGACAACCCTTATCGAGCATGAAATTCTGACCTGTGTCTCAGCTACATTCTGTTACCCGTCTCTCCGGCCCGCGCTGCCAGTTCGGCCGGTAGCATCTGACCTGAACCTTCGTCAGCTAGAGTATCCGTCTTGGTCAAGGCTGCGAAGGGGACCATCTGCGATTGTCG
>CAYLGY010000100.1:0-8624 GCA_964383325.1 uncultured Rhizobiaceae bacterium | reverse complement strand
CCAGCGGCCGGATCTCGCCGGGATGGTTCATGCCGATCTCGAAAATGCCGAAATCGGCGTCTGCGGGCAGATTGGCCAGCGTCAGCGGTACGCCCCAGTGATTGTTGAACGACCGTTCGGCCGCATGCACCTTGCCGGAGGGGCTCAACGCCGCCCGCAGGGCCTCCTTGGTCGTCGTCTTGCCTGCCGAGCCCGTAATGGCGATGATGCGGGCGCGGCTGCGCTCCCTTGCCGCCTCGCCCAGCCTGCCCAGCGCCTCCAGCACGTCATCGACGACGATCATCGGCATTTTCAGCCGCCCGAGCGCCGGCAGCCTCGCCTCCGAGATCACCAGCAGGCCAGCGCCATTGGCTGCCGCCACCGAGGCGAAATCATGGCCGTCGAACCGGTCGCCGCGAATGGCGAAGAAGGCTTCGCCGCGCCGGATGGTGCGGCTGTCGATGGAAATGCCGGTGATTTCCTGCGGAAGCTCGCCGATCGGTCTTCCATCCATGGCGGCGACGATCTCCGCCCCCGTCCACAAAGCCTTCATGTCGCCTGTTCCTTCAATGCCTGTTCAACCTCCTCGTGATCCGAGAAATGCACCGTCCGGTCGCCCGTGGTCTGCCCCGTCTCATGTCCCTTGCCGGCCACGATCAGCGTATCCCCGGGGCCGAGCAGGCTGACGGCATGGCGGATCGCCTCGCGCCGATCGCCGATTTCCAGCGCCCCCGGCGCACTTGCGAGGATTTCCGCGCGGATCGCGGCGGGCGCCTCGCTGCGCGGATTGTCGTCGGTGATGATGACGATATCGGCTTCCCTCGCCGCGATGTCGCCCATGATCGGCCGCTTGCCGCGGTCACGGTCACCGCCGCAGCCGAAGACCAGCACGATCTTGCCGGTCGTGAACGGTCGCACCGATTGCAGCACGCTGCGCAACGCTTCCGGCTTGTGGGCGTAGTCGACATAGGCGGGAGCGCCGGCCTGCGTGCGCCCGACGAGTTCCAGCCGTCCCGGCGCGCCGCGAAGTTCCTCCATGGCCGCAAGCGCCGGCGCCAGAGCCACCCCGGTCGACAGGGCCAGTCCGAGCGCCACCAGCGCATTGGCGATCTGGAAGTCGCCAGCCAGCGGCAACACGAATTCATGCAGTTCCCCGCCGATCGACAGTTCTACGCGCTGGCGGAACCGCTCGTGCTCGACACGCTTCAGGCGGATGAAATCCCCCTCGCGCCCGACAAGTCGAACGTCGAGGCCGCGCGCGCGGGCACGGGCGGCGGCGCGCGCCGACCAGTCGTCATCGGCATGGAGGATCGCCGGAGCCTGATGCGGCAGCAGGGATTCGAACAGCGCCATCTTGGCATCGAAATAGGCCTCGGGTGTCGCATGATAGTCCATGTGGTCGCGGCCGAGATTGGTGAAGGCCCCGGCGGCCAGACGCACGCCATCGAGCCGGTGCTGGCTGAGGCCATGGCTCGATGCTTCCATCGCCGCATGGGTGATTCCCTCGCGCTCGAGCCGCGCCAGCAATTTGTGCAGTTCGACAGGGTCGGGCGTCGTCAGCGCGCCGTCCTCGTGCCATTGCGGCGCATCCACGCCCGTCGTGCCGATGCTGGCGGCACGGTGTCCGGCATGGCTCCAGATCTGGCGGGTGAAGGAGGCAACCGAAGTCTTGCCGGCGGTTCCGGTCACGGCGGCCATGATTCGCGGCTGGGTACCGTAGAAGCGCGCCGCCGCCAGGGCCAGCGCCCGGCGCGCATTGCCTGCGCCAATCAGCGGCACGCCCGATTCATGTTTCCCACCCGGCCCCTCGAGGAGGATCGCGGCGGCGCCGCGGCCGATCGCCTCGCCAATATAGGCTGTGCCGTCGGCCCGATTGCCTGGCAGCGCTGCGAACAGGAACCCCGCATCGACCTTGCGCGAATCGGATGTGATTCCGGCGATCTCGATCCCGCCCCAATCTGCCTGCCTTAGCGGCAGAATGTCCTGGAAAGCTTCCAGTTTCATGGAAATCCGTTCTTCCGTTGCCGTGCCTGCATCCACTGCGATTCAGACATTCTCATGATGTAAAGGAATTGTCTGCCGGCTTCCATGCCGACATGTGAGGTCCGGGGAACACGCCTATTGGGTAGATACCAGCAAGGGGTTCTCATCCTGGCCAAATTCCGGTTTCACTCCGAGAAGCGGGGCAGCGCGGCGGATGATGTTGCCGACCGTCGGCGCCGCGTTCAGCCCTGCCGTCGCACCCACTCCCGGCCGTTCCGGCTGCGGTTCATCCAGAATCACCAATACCACATAGCGCGGGGCATGGCTCGGAAAGCCGGCGAGGAAAGCGTTGAAGCGCTTGCCGCTAACATAGCGGCCATTGATCACCTTCTCGGCCGTGCCCGTCTTGCCGCCGACATGATAGCCCGGCGCTTCCGCCCGGCGCCCGGATCCCTTTTCCACATTCAGCCGGAAGAGATAGCGCATCGCCGCGCTGGTCTGCGGACTGACAACCTGTTTTGCCAGCTTCTCGGCCTCCTCGCGGCTGCGCTTCAGGAAGGTGGGCGGAATCAGCTTGCCGCCATTGAGCAGCGCCGCCGTCGCCACCGCCGTCTGCAGGGGGGTCGTCGCCATGCCATGCCCGAACGAAATGGTGATCGAATGCAGCTTCTTCCACTCGGGCGGCTCGGTCGGGCGCGCCACTTCGGGTAATTCCGTCTTGACCCGGTCAAGCAGGCCGATCCGCTTCAGGAATTCGCGGTGGCCCTCGACGCCGACAACGTCCGCCATCTTCGCGGTGCCGATATTGGAAGAATAGATGAAGATCTCCGGCACGGACAGCACGCGGCCCTTGCCCCGATAGTCGGAAATGGTGAAGCGGGCGATCTGGATCGGCCGGGACGCGTCGAAACTGTCATTGAGAGTCACCTTGCCCGAATCGAGCGCCATGGCCGTGGTGAAGGTCTTGAAGGTCGAGCCCATTTCGAAGACGCCGGCGCTCATCCGGTTGAGGCGGTCCTTTTCCAGCGCATTGTACGGATTGTTCGGGTCGAAATCCGGCAGCGATGCCATGGCGGCAACCTCGCCGGTCTCGACATCGAGCACGATGCCGCCGGCGGCGATTGCCTGGTAGCGATCCATCGCCTGCGCAAGCTCGTCGCGCAGGATATGCTGGACGCGCAAGTCAATGGAGAGCGTAACCGGCTCCAGCTCGGCGCCGGTCGTCAGACCGGCCGCCAGCAATTCGGCGAGGCCCTGGTCATCTATATATTTCTCCATGCCGGCAATGCCGCGATTGTCCACGTCGACAAGGCCGAGAATGTGCGAAGCGGTCGCGCCGCCAGGATAGAAACGCCGCTTCTCGGTGCGGAAACCGATCCCGGGAATGCCGAGATTCTGGATCGCGTTCTGCTGGCGGGGGGTGAGCTCGCGTTGCAGCCATGCAAAGCCGGCATTGCTGGACAGGCGCTGGTGGGTCCGCGTGAAATCGAGGCTGGGCAGCACGGATACGAGCTGCTCCACCGCTTCGTCCGGATCGATGATCCGGCGTGGCTCGGCAAAGAGCGAGGCCGACTTGATGTCGGTTGCCAGGATTTCGCCATTGCGGTCAACGATGTCCGGACGCGACGCGAGGTTGCGCTGGACAATGGCGGAGCGGGAATTTTCGGGTTCGGCGATGCCGAGCCATGCCAGGCGCGTGCCGATTGCGCCGAACAGGACGAGGAAGATCGACATCGCCATCAATGCCCGCAGGCGCGAGCCATCCCGGCTGCGGCGCCACCCGGCGCCTGTCTGCGTTCCGCTCTCTCCCAGCATGTCGCTCATTGTCCGGTGCCGCCCGTGGTCATCGGGTCCGTCGTCGCCGCGAAACCGCCCAGCGGGCGCGATCCCGACCCGTCGAGTTCCACCGGCACGACCGGCAGTTCGGTGAACTCGACGATCTGGTGCGGCTCCACCGGCTTCAGTCCGAGTTCGGTTTCGTAGATTTCCGCAAGGCGCTGCAGCCGCTTGGGCTGGGTCAGCAGGCTCCAGTCCGCCTTCAGGAGATCGAGCGTGTCCAGCTCATGGCGGATTTCCGCCTGGAGCCGGCGCAGTTCGGCATATTGCCGCTCGGCATCGTGCTTGGTCTTGTAGGTGAAGGCTGCGGCACACACCATCAGCGCGATCAGGAAAATGTCAGTGGTCCGGAACATGGTCACGCATCTCCTTCTTCGGCAAGCCGGGGCAGTTTCGGCAGGCCCAGCGCTGAAAGGTCCGGCGCATGGGCCGGAGCGTCGAGGCGCGTTGCCGATCTCAGCCGTGCCGAGCGGGCGCGCGGATTGGCGTCGACCTCGGCTTCGCCGGGAGTGACCGGCCGCGCAGGCCGTGCGAAGCTCGGCGGCGGCGCGTCTGCTTCCGGCAGATGGCGCGATCTTGCCGGCGGACTGCTGCGCGCTGCCAGGAAGCGTTTGACGATCCGGTCCTCCAGAGAATGGAAGGTCACCACTGCCAGCCTGCCGCCGGGCCGCAGGATTCGTTCGGCGGCGAACAGGCCCCGTGCGAGTTCGCCAAGCTCGCCATTGACGAAGATCCGCAGCGCCTGGAATGTCCGGGTCGCGGGGTGAATCCGGTCAGTCGGCCGGGCCGGCAGATGGCGCTCGATCAGGCCGGCCAGGTCGCGCGTGCGGGTGAACGGCGCCTGCCGCCGCCTTTCCTCGATCAGGCGGGCGATGCGGCCGGCATGGCGCTCCTCGCCGAGAAATCCGATGATGCGGGCAAGATCTCCCGGCTTGAACCGGTTGACGATGTCGGCCGCGCTCGGGCCTGTGCGGCCCATGCGCATGTCCAGCGGGCCGTCCTGGCGGAAGGAGAAACCCCGCTCCGCCTCGTCGAGCTGCATGGAAGAGACCCCGATGTCGAGCACGACCCCGTCAGCGGGTTCGCCGCACAGAAGGTCAAGCTGCGAGAAGCGGCCTTCGACCAGGCGCAGCCGGCCGCCGGAGCGCGCCTCCAGCACCCTCCCCGCCGCAATGGCTTCCGGGTCGCGGTCGATGGCAAGGACGCGGGCGCCGGTATCGAGCAGGGCGGCCGAATAGCCGCCGGCACCGAACGTGCCGTCAATGACCAGCGAATCGCGCCCGGGCGCCAGCGCCTCCAGGACTTCGCCGAGCAGAACCGGGACGTGACGGACCGGTCCGCCACCGGGCAGCGCATCGCTGCCGGGGTCCGCCATCATCCCGATTCTCCCGGCGAAATTGCCGCATTGCGGCGCAGCGTCCGCAAGCGCTCGCGCACCTGTTCCGCATGGGCGGCAAGATTGTCCGGATGCCAGATCTGGAAGAAATGCCCCCTGCCGACAAAGGCGACCTGATCGACGATGCCCGTATGCGCGCGCACGAAATCGGTCACCATGATCCGCCCGTCCTGGTCCAGCTTCAGGAAGTCGCTGTCGCCATGCACATAGAAGGACAGATCGTCCGCGAGCTGGAGAAACGGATCTTCCGACGCCATGCGCTGCTCGTAGCGATCCAGCAGGTCCGGGCCGCCGACATCGAGCGCCGGCGTATCCAGCGCCCGCAGCGCATAGAGTTCCTGGTAGCCCCGCTTCTGCAGGACCTGACGGAATCTTGCCGGCACGGAAACCCGTCCCTTGGCGTCGATCCGGTTGACTGCGCTCGAGAGAAAACGGTCCATCAGACACCCTCACCGCTTCCATCTCCAGCGCCATGCACAAGTTCTGTCCCCGTAAACGAGAGCGATTCCGGTCATGAACGGCCGGCCATCGGCGACCGCCCTGCCAAGCCCGTAATCATGAAGGAACGACTGGTATTTGGGATATCATGGGAAGATGTGGGCGTCAACGGGAATGCATTACACAGAACTGAAGGAAAGGCCTGGCCCGCGCCGCCTCGACCAGCCAAGCATCCTTGCGGAAGGTTAAGATCTGGCGCGACAATTCGCGCAGGAATCAAAAAAAATGACAGGGAGATGCGAAAGCCAGCCGGCCTGTAAGCCGGGTTCTGTATGGCCTGGGCCCCGAAGGGCCCCGACGTGGCGGCCATTCCTCTGGGACGGGCATTGCTGCCCGCCTCAAGCAACCTACCCGGATGGCTGGCGGAGAAAACGCCGGAAGTGAACTTCCTCGCCATCCCTATTCAGTCTTGCTCCCGGTGGGGTTTGCCGTGCCGCTCCCGTTGCCGGCAGCGCGGTGGGCTCTTGCCCCACCCTTTCACCCTTACCCCCCGATGGAGGGCGGTCTGCTTTCTGTGGCACTTTCCCTGGGGTTTCCCCCGCCGGACGCTATCCGGCACCGTCTTTCCCTGGAGCCCGGACTTTCCTCGCCGGTCGCGTTTCCGCAATTGACCGGCGCGGCCGCCCGGCCAGCTGGCTCCGCTTCCCTAGAGCCTTTCGCATGGAAATGGAAGGCTCTGCGCGCGTTGCGCGTGTGGATCATATGGGTGCGGCGCGCCATTCAGGCAAGTGCGCCCAGCAGCGCGCGCAGCGTCTCGATGGTGGAGCGATCGGCAATGCCATCGACCCGCGCTGGACGGAAATGGCGCTGGAAGGCCTCGATCACGATCCGGTCGCTTCTCCCGTCCCGCTCGATTGCATAGCCATAGCTCGCCAGCATGGAACGCACTTCCTCCAACTGCTGCGGCGAGGGGTGGGCAGGCTCCGGATCGGGCGGCAGCGGCGCGACAAGGTGGCCGATCCCCGCCGCATGGAGTTCGGCCCAGGGAAACTTCTCGCCCGGATCGATCTTGCGGCCCGGCGCGACATCGGAATGGGCCAGCACGTCCTGCGGCCGGATGCGCCAGCGCGCGACGATCTGCCGGCACAGCTGGGTGACGGCTGAAATCTGTTCCGCCGGGAAGTCCGGATAGCCGAGGAAATGTCCCGGATTGACGATCTCGATCCCGATGGACGCCGAATTGATGTCGCAAATGCCTCGCCATTGGCTGCGCCCTGCATGCCAGGCGCGATGGTCCTCGGCGACGAGCTGCACGATGCTTCCGTCCTCATATACGAGATAATGCGAGGAAACCTCGGAACGCGGATCGCACAGCCAGTCCTCGGCGGCGCTGCCGCTTTCCATGCCCGTATAATGCAGGATCAACAGATGCGGGCGCATGCCGTCGCGTCGCTCGCCGAAATTTGGCGAGGCACGAAACCGGCCGACGGGCAGGTCCGGCAATGTCATCGCGCTCGCAACCTCGCCCTCAGAACCGCGTAGGCGGCATTGATGGCGGCCAGCCGCTCATTTGCAATGGCGTGGAATTCCTCCGGCACGCCGCGGGCGATCAGCCGGTCCGGGTGGTTTTCCGCCGCAAGCTGGCGGTAGCGGCGCTGCACGGCGGCGAAATCGGCGTCCGGTTCCATTCCGAGGACCGCCCACGGGTCGCCTTCCCCGGCGACGTGCCGCGCCAGCAGCCGATTGAAATGCACATCATCGAAATCGAAGATCTCGGCCACGCGGCGCAGGAAGGCCAGCTCCTTGTCATGCAGCAGGCCATCGGCCTTGGCGATGTGGAACAGCCCGTCGAGAATATCCTCCAGAATGGCGCAGTTGGGCATGCCGGAGCCGCACAGCGCCGCCATTTGCCGGGCATAGGTCTCATATCCGGCGACGTCGCCCTTGGCGAGATTGTAGAGTCGCGCAACATGGCGCGCTTCCTTTCGCGGTACTTCGAAGATCCGCGTGAAGGCCTGCACTTCGGAGGGTGTCACGATGCCGTCGGCCTTGGCCATCTTGGCGGAAAGCGCGATCATTGCCACGGAGAAGGCGACGCGCCGGCGCGTTTCGGGATCGCCTTCGAAGACCGTGCGGACGGCCTCGATCATGCCGGACAGCGCCGTGTCGGAAATTCGGGAGACGAACTCCCCGATTCGCGTCCAGATCGACATGAGGATTTCTTAGAGCAGCTCCCGTCAAAAAGGAAGCAAACCGGCATGGACAGGGGCTCAGGGAATCCCCTAGAGCTAAATGGGGCGTGGCGCGAATGAGGGGACTGGATCATGGCAGGCAAGTGGGATTTCTGGATCGACCGCGGCGGCACCTTCACGGACATTATCGGCCGCGACCCCGAGGGCGGCCTGCATGCCCGCAAGCTGCTGTCCGACAATCCGGAAGCCTATGCCGATGCGGCAATCCAGGGCATCCGCGATTTCCTCGGACTGAAGAATGGCGAGGCGATCGCGCCGGGCAGGATCGGCGAGGTCAAGATGGGCACGACGGTCGCGACGAATGCCCTGCTGGAGCGCAGGGGCGACCGCGTGCTGTTGCTGATCACCAAAGGCTTCCGCGATGCGTTGCGCCTTGCCTACCAGGCCCGGCCCGACATCTTCGCCAAGCAGATCCGGTTGCCGGAGCAGCTTTACGAACGCGTCGTCGAGATCGATGAGCGCGTGCGGGCCGACGGCACCATCGAGCGGGCGCCGGATGCGGGTGCGATCGAGCGTTGCCTCGCAGAAGCGCGCGCCGATGGCATCGAGGCCGTCGCCATCGTCTTCATGCATGCCTGGAACTATCCCGCTCATGAGCAGGAAGTGGCGCGGCTCTGCGAGGCGGCGGGCTTTACACAAATCTCGGCCAGCCATCAGGTCTCGCCGCTGGTCAAGCTGGTCGGGCTTACACGATTCTTTATGACTATCCCCGAAGCTTGTCAGCTTGTACTTGAGGCATC
>CAYLGY010000099.1:0-8814 GCA_964383325.1 uncultured Rhizobiaceae bacterium | reverse complement strand
TCCAACAACTGGAATATTGGCGCCGAAGGCCAGTTCATCATGGGCGCGATTGCCGGCGGCGCGCTGCCGGTGGTGTTTCCGGAGTTCCAGCACTGGACGGTCCTGCCGCTGATGCTGCTCCTCGGCATGGCCGGAGGCGCCGCCTATGCCGCCATTCCCGCGCTTCTCAAGACAAGGTTCAACACCAACGAGATCCTGACCAGCCTCATGCTGGTCTATGTGGCGCAGCTCTTCCTCGACTGGGTCGTGCGTGGCCCTTGGCGAAATCCGGCCGGGTTCAATTTTCCCGAGACGCGGCGCTTCCACGAATATGCCGTGCTGCCCGAGATCATGTCCGCTTCCGGACGGGCGCATTGGGGGTTCATCTTCGCGCTTGTGGCGGCGCTGCTGCTCTGGTTCCTGATGACGCGGACCCTGCAGGGCTTCAAGGTGCAGGTGATGGGCCAGTCGCCGCGTGCCGGCCGATTCGCGGGATTCTCGCGCAACAGGCTGATCGTGTTCGTGTTCCTTCTGTCCGGCGGCCTTGCGGGCCTTGCCGGCATCAGCGAGGTGGCCGGCGCGATCGGGCAGTTGCGCCCCGCAATCTCTCCCGGCTATGGCTTCGCGGCGATCATCGTTGCCTTTCTCGGGCGGCTCAATCCGCTCGGTATCATCGCAGCGGGGCTGGTGCTGGCCCTTTCCTATCTTGGCGGGGAAGCGGCGCAGATCTCGCTCGGCGTCTCGGACAAGACGGCGCGCGTCTTTCAGGGCATGCTGCTGTTCTTCGTGCTGGCCGCGGATACGCTGATCCATTATCGCGTTCGCATTGTCGGGCGCAGCCAGGCCGTGGGAGCCGAGTAGACATGGGCATGCTGGAAGCCATCCTGCTGACGATTGCCACGGCCGCCACGCCCTTGCTGATCGCCGCGATCGGCGAGCTTGTGGTCGAGCGCTCGGGCGTGCTCAATCTCGGTGTCGAGGGCATGATGATCATGGGCGCCGTCTCGGGCTTCGGCGCCGCATGGCTCAGCGGCTCGCCCTGGCTCGGCGTTGCCGCCGGCATTCTGGCCGGCGCGCTGTTCTCGCTGCTGTTTGCCTTCCTGGTCCTGACCCTGGCGACCAACCAGGTGGCGACGGGTCTCGCGCTCACCCTGCTTGGCCTCGGCATTTCCGGCATGCTGGGTGAAGCCTTCATCGGCCAGCCGGGCGTGAAGCTGGGCAATCTCGATATTCCGGTGCTTTCCGACCTGCCGCTTGTCGGCAAGTTCCTCTTTGCGCAGAATCCGATCTTCCATGTTTCCATCGCGCTGACGCTTGCCGTGATGTGGTTCCTGTTCCGCAGCCGCGCCGGGCTGGTTCTGCGCGCCGTCGGCGACAGCCATGGCTCGGCCCATGCGCTGGGGATCAGCGTCCTGAAGGTGCGCTATCTCGCCGTTCTGTTCGGCGGGGCCTGCGCGGGTCTTGCAGGGGCGTTCCTTGCGCTGGTCTATACGCCGCAATGGGTGGAGAACATGACCGCCGGACGCGGCTGGATCGCGCTCGCGCTGGTCGTCTTTGCCTCCTGGCGGCCGCTGCGCGTGCTGGCCGGCGCCTATCTCTTCGGCGCCATCACCATCGCCCAGCTCCATATCCAGGCCACCAACCTGTCCGACCTGCGCGTGCTGCCCGAGCCACTGTTCTGGGTGGCTTCGCTGGTGAAATCCATTCCCGCGCAGTTCCTGTCGTCGCTGCCCTATCTTGCCACCATCCTCGTTCTCGTGCTGATCTCGCGGAATCGGCGGCTTGCCATGATGAATACACCGGCCTCGCTGGGCAGACCCTTCGTGCCGGATCGATGAAATTACCCAACGGAGGATACCGATGAGAAAGAACCTCTTCACCGCCGCATTGTCTGCGGCCGTATTGTCCCTCGGTTTCGGTGCCGGTGCCGCCGACGCCAAGACCAAGGCCTGCTTCATCTATGTCGGCCCGATCGGTGATTTCGGCTGGTCGTACCAGCACGACCAGGGCCGGCTGGCGGTCGAGGCGGAATTTGGCGACGCCGTCGAGACGGCCTATCTGGAAAGCGTGCCCGAGGGCGCCGATGCCGAAAGGGCGCTGGAGCGATTCGCGCGGTCAGGCTGCAACATCATCTTCACCACCTCCTTCGGCTTCATGGACGCCACCAACAATGTCGCCGGCAAATTCCCGGACGTGAAGTTCGAACACGCGACCGGCTACAAGCGCGATTATCCCAATGTCGCGATCTACAATTCCAAGTTCCATGAAGGCCGCTACGTGCAGGGCGTGATCGCCGCCCACATGTCGAAAGCGGGCGTAGCCGGCTATATCGGCTCGTTCCCGATCCCCGAAGTCGTCATGGGCATCAACGCCTTCATGCTCGGCGCGCAATCGGTCAATCCCGATTTCCAGGTCAAGGTCGTCTGGGCCAATACCTGGTTTGATCCGGGTCGCGAGGCCGATGCCGCCAAGGCGTTGATCGACCAGGGCGTCGACATCATCACGCAGCATACCGATTCGACTGCGCCGATGCAGGTTGCGGCCGAGCGCGGCATCAAGGCGTTCGGCCAGGCTTCCGACATGATCAAGTTCGGTCCCGAAACGCAGCTTACCGCGATCGTCGACGAATGGGGTCCCTATTACATCGAGCGGGTCGGCGCGGTCATTGACGGCACCTGGGAATCGCATGATGTCTGGGGCGGCATGGCCGAGGGACATGTCGTCATGGCGCCCTACACCAACATGCCGGATGAGGTGAAGGCGGCCGCGGAAGCCGTCGAGGCCCGCATCAGGTCGGGCGAGCTCGATCCCTTCACCGGGCCGATCAACCGCCAGGACGGCAGCGAGTGGCTGAAGGAAGGCGAGAAGGCCGATACGCAGACCCTGCTCGGCATGAATTTCTATGTCGAGGGCGTGGACGACCAGCTTCCGGATTGAGGAATGGCATGCGCGGTCCGGAGTTTGTGCCATGGCGGCAATGCCGTGGCGGGCCGGGCCGCGCCTTCTTCATGGCGCCGATCGGGAGTCGTCATGATTCTGACGCCTTCCGGCGCATGATTGCTCGCGGAGGCGCGTTCCGCTTTGCCAATTCCGGCAATGCAGGCTATAGGGGCGGCCTGAAGCGCCCGCCTGCACGCTGGCGGAGCGCCCGCACGCATCACGCAATTTCTCCGGGCCGCCATGGCCGGGAGTTGCCCTGAACATGGAACCGTAATGCCGGAATTCGTATCCGTCGCCTTGCTCAAGCGTGACCTCCTGTCCGAGATTCACCGCGGCCACATGGAGAGCGCCCCGGAGCGAATCGTGATCCGCCGCGTCGTGACGGCCACGCCCTGGTGGTCGCGTCCGCTGGGGCGTCTCCTCGCAAGACGCGAATATGCGAGCCTGGAGGCCATTGCGGGTCCGTTGCAGGGCGTAGTGCCCGAGCCGCTCGGACGAGATTGCGAGGGACATTACCGCGGCTGGGTGGAGGGAGAGCCGCTCGACGTGGCCCGGCCGGCCGACCGGCTCTGGTATCGCGATGCGTTCCGCCTGCTGCGGATCCTGCGGCGCAATGGCGTCACGCATAATGATCTTGCCAAGCCGCAGAACTGGTTGCGCATGCCGGACGGGCGCGCGGCCCTGATCGATTTCCAGCTTGCCTGGCGCCATCGGCGGCGCGGGCCGCTCTACCGCTTCATGGCCTATGAGGATTTCCGCCATCTCCTGAAGCAGATGCATCGATATGCGCCGGAAATGATGACGCCGACGGCGCGGCGCCTCTATGCGCGCCGTTCCTGGCCGAACCGGATCTGGCGGTCGTCCGGCAAGCAGGTCTACAATTTCATCACCCGCAAATTATTGCACTGGGCCGATCGCGAGGGGAAGGGCATCAAATATGACGGCAAATCCCTTTGATGCGTGGAAGCATTGTAGTAATGTCCTTCCATAACGCATTGAAACGACACTGCGATCTCTTCGAGAGACTGGGGGATCTGGAGCCGGCGGTCACCGATCTGGCGGGCGATCTGGGCCGTACCCTGCAGGGCGGCGGCAAGGTGCTGTTCTTCGGCAATGGCGGCAGCGCCGCGGACAGCCAGCATCTGGCGGCCGAATTCGTCGTGCGCTATGCGGCTGCCCGAAGGCCGCTGCCGGCGCTGGCGCTGACGGTGGACAGTTCCGTATTGACGGCGCAGGCGAATGATTACGATTACGATTCGGTCTTCGCCCGGCAGGTCGAGGCCCTGGCGCGAGCCGGCGATCTGGTCATCGGCATCACCACTTCCGGCAACAGCCGCAATGTCATCGAGGGGTTGAAGGCGGCAAGACGGACCGGCGCGCGCGCCTGGGGATGGACCGGTGCCCGCGGCGCCGGCCTTGCGGAGCATTGCGACCGCTTGCTGGCGATTCCCGCCACGGAGACGGCGCGGATCCAGGAAGCGCATCTGTTCATCGGTCACTGGCTCTGCGAAGAGATGGACCGGATCTTCGGCGCGCCATGAAGCTGATCGTCCTTGACAGGGATGGCGTCATCAACGAGGATTCGCCTGATTTCATCCGATCGCCGGCGCAATGGCAGCCGATTCCCGGTAGCCTCGAAGCCATTGCGGCCCTGACGCGGGCCGGCTTCGTCCTTGCCGTTGCAACCAATCAGTCCGGCCTTGGCAGAGGCCTGTTCGACCGTTCCGTGCTCGATGCCATTCACAGCCGCATGCTGGAAGCGATCGAGGCGGCCGGCGGACGGATCGGGCATATTGCAATCTGTCCGCATCTTCCCGATGCCGGCTGCAATTGCCGCAAGCCGGAGCCGGGGATGATCGACGAGATCTTCGCCCGCCTTGGCCGGCCGGCCGCAGGCTGGATGATCGGGGACCGGCTCTCTGACCTGGCTGCGGGGCAGGCGCGGGGTCTTTCTCCCGTCCTGGTGCGCACGGGCAGGGGCAGTGAGCTGGCGGAACGGGGCGGCTTGCCGCAGGATTGCCGGATTGCCGGTGATCTTGGGGAGGCGGCATCCATTCTTCTGATGGCCGCATCTGCTTGAGGAGCGAGGGAAGGGCGTCTGAACGGGACATGCGCGAGCGCAGGAACATCCATGCCGAAATCGACGTGCTGATTGTCGGCGGCGGCATTGCCGGCCTCTGGCTGCTCAACCGGCTCGTTGCCCGGCGCTATACGGTCGCGCTGATCGAGAAGGGCGAGCTGGGTGGCGGCCAGACGCTGACGGCGCATGGGATCATTCATGGCGGCAAGAAATATTCGCTGGCGCGCCAGGACCCGCAGGACACGGATGCCCTGGCGGAAATGCCCGCCCTCTGGCAGGAATGCCTTGAAGGTCGCGGCGAGATCAATCTCTCCGGCGTGCCGGTGATCGCGGATGCAACCTATATGTGGTCGGAAGGCTCGCTGGCCTCGCGCGCCGTTTCCTTCCTCGCCTCACGGGTGCTGCGCTCGCATGTCGCGGCGCTGCGCGCGCAGGACCGGCCGCCTTTGTTCGCGAGCGACCGCTTTGCCGGCACGGTCTACCGGCTGGACGAATCCGTGCTCGATGTGCCCGCACTGGTGCGCGCCCTTGCCGCGCCCCATGCCGGGCGGATCTTTCGCCTCGATGCCGCCCGTGCCGAATTCGGTCCCGATGGCGCGATCGAGTGGGAGGATCACCCTGCCGGCAGGGTCTCGATCAAGGCGCGGCGCATCGTCGTGACCGCCGGCCAGGGATTCGAGGATTTGACGCGCATGCCGGGACTGACCGGTTTCATGCAGCAGCGCCGGCCCCTGCACATGGTCATGGTCGAGCATGATCAGGACATCCCGCTGTTCGGCCATTGCATCGGTCATTCGAAACAGCCACTGCTTACCGTGACCAGCCATGCCCGCGGCGATGGCCGCCATGTGTGGTATCTGGGCGGCAAGCTGGCGGAGGAAGGCGTTGCGCGGAGCCCGGAGGAACAGATCGAGGCGGCAAAGGACGCGCTGCTTCGCTATGTGCCCTGGATCAACCTTCGCCGCCGCCGCTGGCGCAGTTTCAGGATCGACAGGGCAGAAGTTGCGCGGCCGGGCAAGGCTCGCCCGAACGGCCCGTTTGCCGGGGCGGCGGGAAAGTTCGTCGTCGCCTGGCCGACCAAGCTGGCGCTGGCGCCATTGCTCGCGCAGCGGATTCTCTCGCTGCTGCCGGAGCCGACCGGCATGCCGGACATGACGGAGGAGCTTGCCGAGGTGCCGCTGCCTTCCTTTGCCGAGCCGCCCTGGGAGCGCCTTTTCCGGTAGTTCACCGGCCCGGGAAGCAGGAAGGAATTACGGACGCGGCTCGCCGCGGCCGCTGCGCGGCTGCGCGCGCAGTTCGAGCATGCGGCGCAGGCGGTGGCGTCCCTGTTCGCCGGTTTGCCGGGGCCGGTTGCACCAGGGACAACGCAGCGCCGCGCGCGGCATGCGACGGCTGCAGGATGGACAGATCAGGGCAGACTGAAGAGACATGGACAGGTTCCGTTCATCGGCCCGTAATGGGCTTCAAGACGAACCGCAACTTTTACTTGTCTGTTGGTAGCCTGTGCGGCGATGAACGTGCGGTCCTCTAGCTCAAACCAGCGCCGCCCAGGCAAGCTTGCTTGCTTCCCCGGTCAACCTCGTGATTCGAACGAAAATATTCATGCACATATCATCTATATATTCACGTATGCGGGCATTTAAAGGGCGGAACGGCCGCTGCCGGCCGTTCCTGGATGCGACATATGATCCTATTCTGCGGCCTGCAGAAGGGCGGTGTTCTCGCGCCCGGCCTTCAGGGTGCGGGACCACCAGGCAAGCTCGTCCAGCATCGCGTCGAGATTGGGCTGCAAATGTTCGAGTTCGGCGATCTCCTTGCCCTGCTGCCAGGTGGCCATGAAATCGGCGCCCTGGATGTGCACGCCGGTGCGCGTCGGCGCCATCTGCAATTCGACGGCGATGGTGCGCAGATGCTCGACCGCCCGCGCGCCGCCCAGCGATCCATAGCCGACCATGGCCGCGGCCTTGCGGTTCCATTCCGGATAGGCAAAGTCGATCGCGTTCTTCAGCGCGGCCGGGATGGAGCGGTTATATTCCGGAGTGACGAAAATGTAGCCGTCAAATTCCGCGACCTTTTCCTGCCAGCGGCGGCCGGTCTCATCCTGGGTAGGTGCCCAGGCATTGGATGCGACTTCATTGAAGAAGGGCAGGGGGAAATCCCGCAGGTCGACAAGCTCGACTTCGATATCGTCGCGCTTCGACGCGGCGGCGTGGACCCATTGCGCCGGCTTGATGCCGTAACGCGTATCGCGGGTGCTGCCGATGATGATGGCAATCTTCGGTCTGGACATGATTCTGCTCTCTCCTGACAGGCGAAAAAAATCTGGAAAATGCCGAGGACGGATCCGCCGCCGGCGCGATGATCGAATGAATTTGATTTATGTATGAACTATCCGCCGGACAAGCGCTTGCCCGTCATCAGGGAGTTGACAGTGCGGAACCGGATGGTGTCCGGGTCAAGGAAACCTCACGGTTGCATCGACCCGGGGCGCGGCTTGACCCGCGATTGCGGCGGATTGCCGCTGATCCTTACCGGATGACGAGGACCGGAATCTTCGTATGCGTGACCACTTCGGCGGTCTGGCTGCCGAGAATGAGACGCTTGGCACCCCGGCGGCCATGCGAAGTCATGACGATGAGATCGCAGCCGCGCAGTTCGGCGACACGGATGATCGCCTCTGCAGGATATTCGTCGATCTCGTGCAGAAGGTCGACCTGCTCGACATGTTTCTTCGATTCCAGCCGCAGCTCGGCGAAACGCTTCGCCATGTCGGCATCGATCTGCTGATCGTAGCGCACCACCGGATCATCGATGCCGGCAAGCTGCGCCGCTCGAATGGCTTCGGGGCGCATCGGCTGCGTCACGGTCAGGATCGTGACTTTCGCGCCAAGTTTTGATGCCAGCGCAAGGCCATGCTCGATTCCTTTTCGCGCCAAGTCCGACCCATCCGTGGCAATGAGAATGTGCTTGTACATTTCTTCCCTGTCTCCCTCTGGACCGCAGATATCGTGCATAAGGTGTTGCAGAATACAAGAAAAATTGGATGCAGTTCCGGCCTCTGCGCCCTCCTGCCACGCTTGCCGGAAAGGGGTGCTCGCGACCGGCTTTTTCTGGCGGAGCTTCTACCCATGCGATCCTGCATTGCCTATGTAGGAGGAAAGGCCTTGAAGATCGGGCATTGGAGAGGGAGCCAGCCATGAGCGTCGAAGCAATTGTCGGGAAGATGCGCGAACATCTGCAGCAGGGCGGCTTCGATCGGTCCGTGAAGCTGGATCTCGGCGAGGATGGCGTGATCCTGATCGATGGCGGCACGATCAGCACCGCTGATGGGGAAGCCGAGTGCACCATTACCCTGTCGCGTGCCGATCTTGAGCAGCTCATTGCCGGTGAGCTCGATCCGGTTTCGGCCTTCATGTCGGGGCGGATCCAGATCGATGGCGACATGTCTGCCGCAATGGCGCTCACCAGTGCCATCTGAACGACAAGGCACGGAGGGGACGGCAAGTGCCCTTGCCGCCCATCCGCGTGGATTTTCAGCAGAATCGAGCTTCAGATCACATAGGCTTTCAGCGGTGCGAAACCGTTGAAGGCGACGCTTGCATAGGTCGTCGTGTAGGCGCCCGTGCCGCCGATCAGGATCTCGTCGCCAACGGTGAGCGAAACCGGCAGCGGGTAGGGCGTCTTCTCGTACAGCACGTCGGCCGAATCGCAGGTCGGTCCGGCAATGACGCAAGGCTCTGTCGCCTCGCCATCCCGCGGCGTGACGAGATTGTAGCGGATCGCCTCTTCCATCGTCTCGGCAAGGCCGCCGAACT
>CAYLGY010000098.1:0-9136 GCA_964383325.1 uncultured Rhizobiaceae bacterium | reverse complement strand
CAATCAGTCGTTGATCGCCGTTATCCTGATCACGTCGGCATCACCTACGCCGGAGAACCAGACTTCCCCGTCGCCGACCATCACTCCCTGCCAGTTGGCAGACAGGGTCTCATATGTCTGGGCCTGCAGGGCAGTTTTCACTTTGACCGTGATGATCCGGTCGTACTCGGCAACGAAATGTGCAGCGTCACGAATCTTGAGCGCCTTTCCCGAAATGCGGGCGTGGAACGGATAATCGATCATCCCTGCGACTGCCGACTTGTCGCCTGCAGCCACGGCCTTCTTCAGATTCTCAAAGAATGTGCGATAGCGAGCATGGTCGCCGAACAGCGCATCAAGCGTGCGGTCCATCTCGGTGACCGGATTGGCGAGTGCAGGCAGCGGAGCCGCGAACGCTACCAGCATTGCCGTAGCTATTCCCAGAAAAGACTTTCGCATGATGGCTACCTCGTATCAATCATGCCGCAATGACGATGCCCTCACCATGAAACGGCTACAGACAGTATTAGCACAGCTGCGCAGCCAGCCAAGCAGGTAGCTGGAAGACCTTCATGTACGCTACCAAATATTTCGTCGGCAGGCCTGGCGAGAATTTGAGCGTTTGCTTGTTAAACCACGGTCAATATCTATTCCCTTGAAGCGCAGGCCCGGCAGGGCCTTCCTTCGCGCCTGAGGTCACGCGATGAGGAAACCGGCAAGACCCCGCTCGATCTGGCCAAGCGCTTTTTTGGATCGCAAGAAGCGCGATTTCACGGGTTCAAAGCAGATGCGTCTTGAGCCTGACAGCGAGGACGAATACTGGGTCCGCCTGGTGATGTTCAGCCAATTGCGCCAGATAGCCGGAGACAAGTTCAATCCGGCGTTGCATCGCTATTATCGAGAGAATCCGCTTGGCTTTGCGGCACAGCAGGATCAAGATGCCCGGATTCAGGCTTTTGTAATCGCCGCCAGCACCATGGCCAGGCTGGAGTTCACCCGTTTCGCGCCAGGCCATTGCCGATCTTGACCTGCTGCCGGTTGCAGCAGGCTTGTCTCGAACAGGTTTTGGCGAATGAAGCCGAATGGAAGTCAGACACGAATTGTTGCTATTGGCTTTCAATAGCAGCTGTGAAAGGCTGCAGAATTCCTTGGACTGGTAACCGTCAAAGACTGATGCCTCTTTACCTTTTGCAATATGTCTCACGCATTCTCATTCTGCTCGTTGCATTGGTCGGTTGCAACATCGCCTCGGCTCAGCAGGGCCCGGTTTCAGAGCAGGACAATGAAAGGGTAGTGCGGGTCGGCGTCTATGCTCATCCGCCCTTCGTGACAAAATCCGGCGACAGCTATGGCGGCATGGCGATTGACCTGTGGGAATTGGCAGCGGGTCAGCTTGGGATTACCAGCAGATACATCGAATATGAAAATGTCGGCGAGCTTGTCAGTGCTGCGGCGTCAGGAAGGATCGATGCGGCCGTCACCAATATGACCGCCACACGTGAGCGCGCCGAAAGTATCGACCTGACGCATCCGTGGTTCGACGCCGGACAGCGCGTGATGGTGCGAAAGGACGGTGGCTCAGCTACGGGCGACCTTTGGCGTGGACTGAGTGATTCGGGTCATCTTCGGGCATATGCATGGATCGCATTCGTCATCGTTCTTGCGACCGTTCTGGTGACGCTGTTCGATCGGAAATTCGACCGCGACTTTCCCAAGCGCTGGCGCGATGGCATCGCCGAAAGCTTCTATACTGTCATGTCAGTGGTTACATCGGGCAAATCTCCGGCGCGCAAGAACCTGTTTGGATGGATAGGACGGATCTGGCAGGGCCTATGGCTTGTCTGTGGCATTGCGGTGCTCGCCTATGTCACCTCGTCGGTAACCAGCGTGATGACCACCCTCTCGCTGACGAATCAGATCAATTCAGTGGCCGATCTTCCCGGTCGTATCGTGGGTGTGCAGCCGGGCAGCGTCTCGGAAGATTATGCGCGACATGTGGGTCTCAACACACGTCCATTCTCGCATATCGAGGAAGCCGCGGATGCGCTTTTGGAAGGCCGTGTGGATGCCGTTCTGGGGGACGCCCCGGTGCTGGAATATTATGCGCACAATAATCCGGGGCGGGGGCTGGCAGTGGTCGGGCCGATCTTCGCGCCGGACAAATATGCTTTCGGATTGCCACAAGACAGCGAGCTTACCCGCCCGCTGTCAGTCGAGATCATCGGCCTGCATGAAAGCGGGAAACTCGCGGAAATCCGGGCGAGCTATTTCGGCAACGAATAGGTCCGGCTCCACTCTCTAGCCATCGTCGTCTGCTGCGGGCGGGACCGTTACCAGCCTGGATTCGGATGAAGACAAGTAACGCCTCACCGGCGCGGGCAAACTGCCCTCATCCAGCCTGTATACACCGCAGCGGGCAAGCAAAGCCCTACGGTCAGCGTCCTGTCCGAAATAGCGCCAGATCGTGCGGGCGGCATAGGGCATGTTTTGCGTGCGCCACGAGACGCCCATGGTCACGCCGCGCAGATACAGGCGCTGATGCAGTTCGAATGGCATCAGGATCGTGTGGCCGAGGGTTGTATTCTCCCCGGTCGTGCGTTCCGTGATGAAGATGCGGTCGCGCTGGCAAGAGACAAGCCCGATATAGCGAGAATGCATGCTGATCCCGGTTTCAGCCTCCGTGATGCGCTCACGCGAGGTAACCCGCACTTGCGCGTCCCGAATCCGGAGGTGGGCGCAACCGCATACAACGCGTCCGCGCCAGGACATTGAAAGATGATAGCTCTGGTAAAAGCCCAGATAGCGCTGCAGCACGGACAGGTCTCCGGGGTAGGCTTCCATCAGCGTGTCCGGATCATCATGCCTGCTTCGGGGCGCCAGCCTCTTTCGGAAGGCCTCTCGCGGCAATTCGAAATCTTCGGGCGGAATGTCGAAAAACTGGGCAATCCTCAACCGGTTGTGCGCAGAGGGGAGCGCTTGTCCATTGATGTAGCGGTTGAACTGTTGGCGGTTGAAACCGATTTCGCGGCATACTTCGGAGATGGAGGTGCGCGTGCTGCAAGCCTCGCGCAGGTTGTGCGCGAAATTACGTTGCCCTTCTTCGGCCATTGCTTTCCCCTCGTTCCCTTCGGTCTGTCTAGCGTAAACCAGCGTAAAGGCGCGTCAAGTCGTGAACTTGAACATGTGGATCTGATTGGTTCAGATCATGAGAAAACAAGCTAGAGGAGCGGGTTACATGTTTGGTCTTCGCAAGAGATACTCCGGACTCACGCTTTCCCGTCGCGGTTTCGTACAAGGTAGTAGTGCGCTTCTTTCCGTGACGGCTTTCGGTCTTCGCCCGGCCAGGGCGCAGGCGCCAAAGCGAGGCGGTCACCTGAAGCTCGGAATTGGCGGGGGCGCATCGGCCGATACGCTCGATCCGGCGCTGGCAAGTGCGACCGTGGCATTCACGATTGCCCACAGCTGGGGGGACACGCTGGTCGAATCGCATCCGGAAACCGGTGAGGCCTTGCCCAATCTTGCCGAATCCTGGTCTGCATCCGCCGATGCAAAGGTCTGGACGTTCAAGATCCGCAAGGGCGTCTCCTTCCATGACGGCAGCCCGATGACGGTGGCCGATGTGGTCGCGACCCTGCGCCGTCATGCCGACGACAAGTCGCAGTCGGGCGCGCTCGGCCTGCTGGGGGCAATCGAACGCATCGAGGAAAGCGGCGGCGACCTCGTTATCACGACGAAGGAGGGCAATGCGGACCTGCCGCTTCTCCTTACGGATTATCACCTGCAGATCCAGCCGAATGGCGGGCTGGACGATCCGAATGCGGCAATCGGCACCGGGCCGTACAAGCTGACCAGCTTCGAACCGGGCTTGCGCGCCACTTTCGAGAAGAACGAAAATGACTGGCGCGATGATCGCGGCTGGGTAGACAGTTTCGAGATCCTGGTCATGAACGATGCGACCGCGCGCATGACGGCGCTGATGTCCGACCAGGTCCATTTCATCAATTCCGTGGAACCGAAGACGGTCAGCCTTTTGCAGAATGCGGGCAATGTGGAGATCCTGCAGACATCGGGCAAGGGCTTCTATTCATTCCTGATGCACTGCAACACGCCGCCCTTCGACAATAACGACCTGCGCATGGCGCTGAAGCTTGCAGTCGACCGGGAGGCGATTCTCAATCAGATCCTCCATGGGTTCGGCACGCTCGGCAATGATTATCCGGTCAACGAAAACTATGCCTATGCCCCGACCGATATCGAGCAGCGGGTCTACGATCCGGAGCAGGCTGCCTTCTACTACAAGAAGTCGGGGCACGATCAGCCAATCCTGCTGCGTACGTCGGAAGCGGCTTTCCCAGGCGCGGTGGACGCAGCCCTGCTCTTCCAGCAGAGTGCAGCCGAGGCAGGGATCCCGATCGAGGTCAGCAGGGAGCCAGCCGACGGTTACTGGACCGAGGTGTGGAACGTGCAGCCCTTCTGCGCATCGTACTGGGGCGGCCGGCCGACCCAGGATTCGCGCTATTCCACCTCCTATGTCACGGATGCGGACTGGAACGACACCCGCTTCATGCGTCCGGATTTCGATGAGATGGTCGTGCAGGCGCGTGCGGAACTGGATGAGGAAAAGCGCCGCGATCTCTACCGCCGCATGGCTTTGATCGTGCGCGACGAGGGTGGGCTCATCCTTCCTGTATTCAACGATTACGTCAATGCGTGCAGTGCGCGGATGAAAGGCTTCGTGCACGATATCGGCAATGACATTTCCAACGGCAAGATCGCCAGCCGCGTCTGGCTCGAGTCATAGGAAAGCCGGAGATACGTTATGCGAATCTCGGCCGCTCCCCACTGCGGGAGCGGCAGCGTCTTCCTGCGGATGAGGGTTTGAAGTGAACGACCAGAAGAAGTTTTCAGTACTGGAGAATGAGTGGATTACCCTTGGCGACGGGACCCGTCTTGCTGCCCGCATCTGGATGCCGGAAGCCGCGAGCACAGTACGCGTCCCTGCCGTGCTCGAGTTTCTTCCCTATCGCAAGCGAAACGGCACGGCGCCGCGTGACGAATCCACCTATCCCGTCTTCGCTTCGGCGGGAATTGCCGGCGTTCGCGTCGACATTCGCGGCTCGGGAGAATCGGAGGGGGTCATCGACGGCGAATATACGCCGCGCGAACTGTCCGATGCCTGTGAGGTGGTCGAATGGATCGCTCGCCAGCCCTGGTCGAATGGCAATGTGGGCATGATGGGCATTTCCTGGGGCGGGTTCAATGCCCTGCAGGTTGCAGCGTTGAAGCCGCCGGCGTTGAAGGCCGTGATCTCCATCGCTTCGACGGTCGACCGGTACAATGATGATATTCACTACAAGAACGGCACGCATCTCTCCGCGCAGCTCTCATGGGCAGCGACCATGCTTGCCTATCAGTCGCGTTCCCCGGACCCGAAACTTGTCGGCGAGAGGTGGCGGGAAATGTGGCTGGAGAGACTCGATCAGGAACCCTTCTTCATGGAGGAATGGCTGAGTCATCAGCGCCGCGACGATTTCTGGCGTCACGGTTCCATCTGCGAGGATTTCGAGAGTTTTCCGGTTCCGGCCCTGGTCATTGCCGGCTGGGCCGACGGGTACCGCAACACGCCATTCAAGGCTGTGCAAGGCATGCCGCACAGGGCAAAGGCCATCGTCGGTCCCTGGATCCACAAATATCCGCATTTTGCCTACCCGAAGCCCCGCGCCGATTTTCACGCCGAGGCCATTGCCTGGTGGAATCGCTGGCTGCGCGAAGAGGAGGGCGAGGAACTGCCAGCCATGCGAGCCTTCATACTCGATGGGCCGAGGCCGCAACGCTGGCGAGACCGCGATCCGGGCTACTGGGTCGCCTGCCGGGAATGGCAGGCGCCCGAAATGCTGGCACTGCGCGTTGGTGGGGATGGCCGTCTCGCTCAGGCGCCGGATGCGCCGGCGCAGGGCAGGCTGTTGCTTCGTTCGCCACTGGATACCGGCACGGCCGCCGGAGAATGGTTTACCCTCAAGCCGGATGCGGAACTGCCTGGCGACCAGCGGATTGATGATGCAGGTTCGCTGATCTTCGAGACCGCGCCTCTGGAGCACGAGACCGTGCTGCTTGGCCAGCCGGCGCTCGCCCTGCGGGTTGCTTCAGACGCGCCGCTTGCAAATCTCTGTGCGCGGATCGTCGACGTGCATCCGGATGGAACGGCGACACGCATTTCCTTCGGCGTGCTCAATCTGGCGCATCGCAATGGCAATGCCGAACCGCATGGGTTGGTGCCGGGCGAGGAGATCGACATTTCCCTCACTCTCGATGCTTGCGGCTACCGCATTGCCCCCGGCCACCGGCTCCGGCTGGCCTTGTCCACATCCTATTGGCCGATCATCTTGCCGCCACCCCATGACGCGTCGCTGACAGTGGATCCGGCGTCGATCGAACTCGGCCTGCCGCTTCTCGGGGCGCATGACCGTATTGACATCCCGGAGCCTGCCAATCCCGATCCCTTGCCGAAATATGAAGCGCTGGAGCCGGGCCGGACGGAGCGAAAGGTCGAACGTGACCTCGCAAATGGCATAACGCGCTACCGTACGCTCGAGGATACGGGACTCAACCGCCATCCAGGCAATGGGCTTGCTATGCGCGAGATCTGCGAGGAGGTCTGGTCCATTGCCGAAGGCGATCCCCTTTCCGCAACCGGTTCCTGTCACTGGACCTGCATTACCGAGCGCCAAGGCTGGAGCGTGAAGACCGTGACGGTCTCGAAGCTTTCCTGTACAGAAACGGACTGGATCATTACCGCCTCCGTCGAGGCGTTCGAGAATGGCCGGCAGGTTTTCACGCGTCAGAGGCAGAGGACCATCGGTCGCGACCTGATGTGATGTCCTGCCAGAGGGAAGGCGCAACGACAGTATGGGAACCTGTTCCTTCCAGGTCCATAACGATCTGGTCTGTCCTTCGCCCTGCAGAGAAGTTCGCGTATAGCGAAGACGGTTCCTCCCCGCCCGACCGCCTTTACCTTCCGGCCGGGAGACATCCTCAGCATGGACGGCATCGGGCATTGCTTCGTGGGCCGGCTTGCCCTTGTCTTTGCTGGCCTGTTGCGATCGGTGATCTGGGATTCTTGGCACATCCACCGTCCTGACCGCTGCTCTCCATTTCCCGAACCTACGTCTTTCCGGGGGATTCGGTTCTGATGAATCTTTGGCGGCAGGACCGCTCGACCCACGCGCCAGGCCGCGTAAAGCCACGATCCCGGTATCTTCAATATTTGTTAACGATGTTAAATTTTGTGAGATCTACGCCTATGCCCCTTGGCGCCGGACCGGATTGAACGCAGGAAAACCGAAGGATTCTCTGTGTTTGCGGGGCAAGCAAATCAGGTCGTGCAAGGTTTTGTGGAACGTTTTGCTTGGCGAGCCAGGTAGTCGACAGACCTGAAAGTATAATGTGAGTCTAAAGGCAAGAAGGCAAGTGCGGGATAGGGATTCTTCTTCCATTTGAATTGTGTCCCATTCCTCAGAATCGCGGGCTATCAGAGGGTTGTTGGGCTTGTGATGAAATGACTCAATCAACATTAAAGCGTTTGTGCCGATTGGGCGACTCTTCCAGATCTGTGTTCTCAGAAAAGCAATCTGTTCTAACCTGTAAAGTAGTGAAATCTTGGGTGGACTTCACGCCGCCAAGTCGTGCGGCGCGGGGAAGTTGTCGCGTAAGCAGTGTAGTCGCGTTTTGGTGTTGGTTGCGGCCAGCCGAAGCGTCGTTCGGTTTTTGACGTTCCAGAATCTCGAGGGGAAAATCATGTACGCAATGATCACCAACAAGCTCACCGGCGCCACTGCCCGAGCTCCTTCCGATGGGATCGTGCTGGAGGACCCGAGCGTAGTTAAATTGTTCCTATATCCTCGAGATATTCTCAAGTTTGAACGCCACGGAGATGACCTGGTTCTTCATCTTCGAACCGGAAAAATTATTCGGATTGAGAACTTCTACGTCAATGAAGAGGGCCAGGAAAGCCAGTTGATTCTCGAAGATGATGATGGGAACCTCTGGCTGGGCAAGTTTGGCGACGGACTTGCAGATTTCAGTTTTGTCGAGATCGCCTCGGTTGACGAGTTGGCCACGGCGACGGGCCTGTCGCCACTGCTGCTCGGCCTACTTGCACTGGGAGGCGGGGCGGCGGTTGCCGGCGCCGCGGCGGGAAGCGGCAGATCTCGCGCCGACGATTCCAACTCCGATTCTGATTCAGACGCGGATGCGGACGCAGATGCCGATTCTGACTCGGATGCCGATTTTGAATTGAACGATGTCGATGACATCGCAGTTCTGGAGAGTTCCGTTACCTTCGTACCGGAGGCAACGCCTTCAATTGACGAAGCCAGTCGATTTGATCTTCTGGGCCTCAATGTTGGAAATCTGTTGACCCTGGATATTGGTTCAGGTCACCCGCTCGTCGAATTTGATCTTGATGAGGGTACAAACCAAGCGGTCCTTGATCTTGAAATAAGTGGCGCTCTGTCGATCGGTGTGCTGAGCGACTATGTGCTCATCATCGAAAGATTCGAGAATGACGAGTGGGTTCGGGCAGGCGATCTCGGCAACGATGTCGATGGTAACGGGATTCTGTCGCTGACCGTTCTGGGCCTGGGCGGAACAGATGGTCAGGTCACTCTGGAGGATCTTCCTGCCGGTGAATACAGGGCCGCACTGGTCCCGGATCCGGGGCTGATTTCGGTCGGGGCAGCCTTGACCCGCAATCTATCCGTCACAGCGACGGACCTGATCGAAACTGAAGAGATCACCGTCAGTTCAACCGCCGAAGGCAATTTCATCACGGAAGCAGCAAGTGGCGATCTGACTGATCTGGAAGTCGTCTCGGTGGAGATCGATGGTACGACCTATCTGCTCAGTGAAGGCCCCTTCAACGGGCAGTACGGTTCGCTGACGATCGATGCGAATGGCGAGTACGTATACACGCCGAATATCGATGCGCCGGCTGGTTCGGTCGACAGCTTTACCATCACGGTGAGCGATGGAACGGATGAGGTCAGTGCCCAGCTGAACATCGAGGTCGAGGTTCAGGACGCCCCAGGGGAGGATTTTCTCGCTGGTGACACCGTGCCGATGATGGCTCTCTCCATCGAGGAGGATGGCGACTCCGATG
>CAYLGY010000097.1:0-9198 GCA_964383325.1 uncultured Rhizobiaceae bacterium | reverse complement strand
GGCATCCACGCCTCGCCGACCTGCACCATGATCTACGGCGACGGCTTCGTGAAGGGCCTGGAGCCGGGCGCGATCGGCTGGCTGATCGGCGAGGAGAATCGCGGCCTCGCCTGCATGTTCACCATGATGAACAATGCGCGGCTGGCGGTCGGAATGCAGGGAATCGCGGTCGCCGAGGCTGCCTTCCAGCTTGCCCATGCCTATGCGCTGGAGCGCCGGCAGGGATATTCGGCCGCAGCCGACCGGGACGGAAACATGTCCCCGATCGTGCAGCATCCCGACGTGCAGCGCAATCTCCTGACCATGAAGGCGCTGACCCAGGCGGCGCGGACATTGGCCTATTCCTGCGCCCATGCGCTGGACATGACGCAACTCGACAGGGAAAATCACGCACGCTGGAGGGGGCGCGCCGACCTGCTGACCCCGATCGCCAAGGCATTTTCAACCGATATCGGCGTCGAGGTGGCTTCGCTCGGCGTGCAGGTCCATGGGGGCATGGGCTATATCGAGGAGACCGGAGCGGCGCTTCTGCTGCGGGATGCGCGCATTGCTCCGATCTACGAGGGAACGAACGGCATCCAGGCCATCGATCTCGTGACGCGCAAATTGCCCATGGACGATGGCGTGCATCTGGACGCATTCATCAGCGAGCTTCGGGCAATGTCCGGCGAGGTCCGGTCTTCGGGACAGGCCGGGATCGGCGGGATTGCCGACCGGCTGGACGCGGCGCTCGGGGATCTCGCTGCTGCGTCCGGATGGCTTGCCCGGGCCCTTCGCGAAGGGCGCCTGCAAGAGGCGCTGGCAGGCGCAACACCCTATCTGCGCCTGATTGCGCTGGCCGCCGCCGGAACCATGCTGGCGAAGGGCGCGGCGGCATCGCGCGACGAGGCGCAGCTTCTCCTTGCCCGGTACTTCACCGAGAACCTGCTGGGAGAAACGGCGACATTGCGCCGGCAGGTCGAAAACGGCGCAGCCAGCCTGTCCGAGGCCGCGGGTCTCCTGACGGCCTGAGACCCATCAGGGATAGAGCCGGCAAGACGTCCAGCCGCCCCGGCCATCGCGGGTGAACTGCAGACGGTCATGCAGGCGGAAGGGCCGGTCGTGCCAGAATTCGAACTGGCGGGGCACGATCCTGAAACCTGACCAGTATTCGGGTCGTGGGATTGCGCCAATGGCGAAGCGGGCGGTGTATTCGGCCACCGCCTTTTCGAGGGCGAAACGGCTTTCGAGCGGGCGGGACTGTTTCGACGCCCAGGCGCCGATCCGGCTTCCGCGGGGCCTCGAAGCATAGTACTCGTCGGCTTCGTCAGGGCTGACGATCTCCACATCGCCGCGCAGCCGGACCTGCCGGCGCAGGCTCTTCCAGTGGAAGCACAGCGCCGCCTTGCGGTTGGCAAGCAATTCGCGCCCCTTCGCGCTTTCGAAATTCGTGAATATGACGAAGCCGCTGGCGTCGAAACCCTTCAGCAGGACCATGCGCACATTCGGCATGCCCTCGCCATCCACGGTTGCAAGGGCGACGGCGTTCGGATCGTTGGGCTCGGACCGCTGCGCATCGGCAAGCCATTGGGCAAAAAGCTGCAGCGGATCGGTCGCACCGGTGAAGTCACCGCCTGTTAACTGAGTTTCAGCCATGATGTTTTCCATATTCGTTCCTTGTCAGGGGAGATTGCGCATTGTCGAGGCCAGTGCAAGGGCCGCTTCGTTGCTGGTCACATATCCTTGCTGCACTTGTGCTCAGCGTTCTGGCCGCAGGATGTGCCGGCAAGATGAGCGCTGCAAGTCTCGGCATCGATGATTCGATTCGCACCGGCTCGATCCTGCGCGATCCAGAGCCGGCGGACCCGGGGGAGGATGCGGATGCGCGAACGATTCGCCACGCGGTGACTTCGGCGGATCTGCGGGTCCTGGAGAAGGGAAGCATCGCCTGGGCAAACCGGGAAACCGGATCGAGTGGCAATGTCGTGGAGATCGACGAAGTCACCACGGATGCGGGACCCTGCCGCCGCTTTGTAGCGTCGCGGCAGAATTTCGAGGGCATCTTTCTCTACCGCGGCGAAGCCTGCCTGCTGGCTGACGGGCACTGGCGCCTGAAGCGCTTCGAAGCCGTCGGGGCCTGAGCGGATGCAGGCCCCCGTCCGCGCTCCGCTCTGGAAAAATGCGGGCCCAGACCACATATTTCCGGCAGATCACTTCTCATCACGGAATCAGGAACATGCGCGATCCATATAGCGTGCTCGGCGTTGCCCGGGGCGCCAGCGAAAAGGAGATCAAGTCTGCCTATCGCAAGCTCGCCAAACGTTACCATCCCGACCAGAACCGGGACGATCCCGATGCCGAGGCGAAGTTCTCGGAGATCAGCCGCGCATATGAGATTGTCGGCGATGCCAAACGGCGCGCTGCCTTCGATCGCGGGGAGATCGACGCCGAGGGCAAGGAAAGGTTCCAGGGCTTCGACGGCGCCGGTGCCGATCCGTTTGCCGGCTTTCGCGCCGGTGCCGGGCCGGGCCGCACACAGTTCGAGTTTCGCACCTCCGGCGACGCCGCCGACCTTTTCGGCGATATTTTCGGCCATGCATTCGGCGGCGGCCGGGGATCGCAGCGCCGGACTCCGAAAGGCGAGGATATTGCGGCTACTCTGGAAGTGAGCCTGGAGGATGCGGCCAGTTCGGCCCGCGTTACGGCGATCTTTCCCGGCGGGCGGCGACTTGCGGTGCAATTGCCGGCCTATGTCGAGGATGGGCAGGTCATCCGGCTGAAGGGGCAGGGCTCGCCGTCCATCTTCGGTGGTGAGCCCGGCGACGCGCTGGTCACCCTGCGCCTGAAGCGCCATCCGCGTTTCCGCGTCGAGGGCCGGGATCTTCATGCCGATCTGACCGTGGACCTTGCCGACGCGGTACTGGGCGCGAAGGTGCCTTTCGAAACCCTGACGGGCCGTGTCGCCGTCAATGTTCCGGCAGGGTCGGATTCCGGCAAGCGGTTCCGCCTCAAGGGCCGCGGCCTGCCGACCCGCTCGGGGGGGCGGGGCGATCTCTACCTGCATCTGCAGATCCGGCTGCCGCGCAACGATACGGAACTTGAGGCCCTAATGCGTCGCAAATCATGATTCCGGGCCCGGAAAATGGCCCGCCCTCTTTCCGGAAGCGGGATCCCCGGGACCTGTTTGCGCCCTCAGCATCATGGTTCGGGCGCTTGACCTGAAATTCCGCCAAGACTTGAAGGCTGGCCGGGCCTGTGCGATAGGCTGACTACCTTCAAGACATTGCGGGGTTTGTTGAAAATGGCATCTGGACAAGGTCTCCTGGCAGGCAAGCGCGGGCTCATCCTCGGCGTTGCGAACAACCGGTCGATCGCATGGGGCATAGCACGGTCCTGCGCAGCTCAGGGAGCGGAGCTCGCAATGACCTATCAGGGCGACGCCCTGAAGAAGCGGGTGGAACCGCTGGCCGCGGAGCTGGGCGCCCATCTCGCCGGACATTTCGACGTTACCGACGATCGTTCCGTCGAAGCCGTGTTCGAAGGGCTTGCCGAAAGATGGGGCCGCATCGATTTCCTCGTTCATGCCATCGCCTTCTCCGACAAGGATGAGCTCGACGGCCGCTATGTCGAAACCAGCCGCGCCAATTTCAACCGGACGATGGATATCTCGGTCTATTCCTTCACCCAGATCGCCCGCCATGCCGAGCCGCTGATGAAGGAGGGCGGCTCGCTGCTTACCCTGACCTATTATGGAGCGGAGAAGGTCATGCCGCACTATAATGTCATGGGCATTGCGAAGGCGGCGCTCGAGGCGAGCGTGCGCTACCTCGCCGTCGATCTTGGCGGCAAGGGAATCCGGGTCAACGCCATTTCGGCCGGCCCGATCAAGACGCTGGCAGCCTCCGGCATTGGCGATTTCCGCTACATCCTGCGCTGGAACGAGTACAATTCGCCGCTGAAGCGGGTGGTGTCCATCGACGAGGTCGGCGATTCGGCCATGTACCTGCTCTCGGACCTGTCGCGTGGAGTCACGGGCGAAATCCTGCATGTCGATTCCGGCTATCATGTCGTGGGCATGAAGTCGGTCGATGCGCCGGACATCTCCGTGGTCAAGGAATGAGCGGGGACGCAATCGCTGCCCAGCTCGGCGGCCATTGATTCCGGTGCTGTTCTGCATCCGCCATGGCGAAACGGCCTGGAACCGGGAGCAGCGCTTTCAGGGCCGGGAGGAGATCGCACTCAATTCGACCGGGCGGGCGCAGGCGCGGCGCAATGGCCATCGTCTCGGTGAGGTGCTGGAAGCCGGCGCCGTCCGCTCCTTCCATTTCGTTTCCAGCCCGCAGATGCGCGCGCGCCAGAGCATGGAAATCATCCGGGCGGAACTGGGACTCGATCCGGGCGGCTATGCCGTGGACCCGCGGCTCGTCGAAGTCGACTATGGCGACTGGCAAGGACTGACCGAAGCGCGGATCCGTCAGGATTTCCCGGAGCTTCATGCCGCGCGGGTGCGCGACAAATGGAATTTCGCGCCACCCGGCGCAAGTTCGGAGAGCTACGCCATGCAGGCCCGGCGGGTGGAGGCATGGCTGGCCGGCATCTCCGGCCCCACGATCCAGGTTTCCCATGGCGGGGTCCTGCGTTGCCTCCTCGTGCTGGCCGGCGGCTGGCGTCCGGAGCGGGCGGTGCGGTTCGAGATTCCGCAGGACAGGATCCTGCGCCTCGAAGGCGGCCAGGTCGAATGGATCTAGGTGATGATGCCGTCCGATGAATACGGCATCATGATCGAATTCGCCTATTCGTAAACCACCATGTCGGTGATCTGGCGGGTGCCGTCCACTTCCTCATAGGCAATCCGGGCTTCCATTCCCGGCTCGAACCCCTCGAGGTTGAATTCGCCCGGCAGCTTGTAGGCATTGCCGTCGCTCAGCGTGATCGTCATCGCCTCGCGGTCGATGGCGGTGATCGTGCCATCGGTTTCCGCAGCTTGCGCCCAGCCGGCGAGCAAGCTTCCAACGGCCAGAACAGCGAGTAATTTCCTCATATGTACCTTCATCTGCATCCCATTCTCCCCCGACCCTCCAACGCCTCCGTGTAGCCTGTATTGAACAGGGTGAATATGGCGAAACGTCAGCGCCGGGAGGAAGCGCTTCCATTTTTCAGGAAAGACACTACAACCCGCTGACGGAGATCCGGGAAGCGCACATGTCACACAACAGTTTCGGCCACCTGTTTCGCGTAACCACCTGGGGCGAGAGCCACGGTCCGGCGCTCGGCTGCGTCGTCGATGGCTGCCCTCCGGGAATCCGGTTTCGACGCGAAGAGATCCAGGCCTGTCTCGACCGGCGCCGTCCCGGCCAGTCGCGCTATGTCACGCAGCGCCGCGAACCGGATCAGGTGGAAATCCTGTCCGGCGTCATCGAGGATGGCGCGGATCTGGTCACGACGGGCACGCCGGTCTCGATGCTGATCCGCAATGTCGACCAGCGCTCGAAGGACTATTCGCAGATCGCCGACCAGTTCCGCCCTGGCCACGCCGATTACAGCTATCACGTCAAATATGGTTTGCGCGATCCGCGTGGCGGCGGACGTTCGTCGGCGCGCGAGACCGCGGCGCGGGTTGCCGCGGGCGCGCTCGCCCGGCGGGTCGTTCCCGGAGTGCGGGTGCGCGGCGCCCTGGTCGCCATGGGCGAGAAGGAAATCGATCGCTCGCGCTGGGACTGGGAGTTCGTCGATCATCCGGACAATCCATTCTTTACGCCGGACCCGGGCTCGGTGGAGGTCTTTTCTGCCTATCTGGACGGGATCCGCAAGAAAGGCTCCTCCGTCGGCGCGCTGATCGAGATCGTGGCGGAGGGCGTGCCAGCCGGGCTTGGCGCGCCCATCTACGGCAAGCTCGACCAGGACATTGCCGCAAATCTGATGTCGATCAATGCGGTCAAGGGCGTGGAAATCGGCAATGGCTTCGAGGCTGCCCGGATCACCGGCGAGGAGAATGCCGATGAAATGCGGGCGGACGAGGCCGGCAGGCCGCATTTTCTTTCCAACCGGGCTGGCGGGATTCTCGGCGGCATTTCCACCGGCCAGCCGGTGATTGCACGCTTTGCCGTCAAGCCGACATCCTCGATCCTGACGCCCCGGCGCTCGATCGACGTCACGGGCAGGGAAGTCGAAGTCGTGACGCGGGGCCGCCATGACCCCTGCGTCGGCATTCGCGCCGTGCCGGTGGGCGAAGCAATGGTTGCCTGCGCCCTTGCGGACCACTATCTCAGGCACAGAGGCCAGACCGGCCGCATCTGAACGGGAATTCCAGCCTATGGCCTATGAGCAGAAGAAGGTGGTGGAGGCGCTGCGCGCTTTCGAACATGGCGAAATCGTTGTGGTCACCGATGATGGTGGGCGCGAGAACGAGGGCGACCTGATCGTGGCGGCGGTGCACTGCACGCCGGAGAAAATGGCATTCATCGTTCGCCATACTTCCGGCATCGTGTGCACGCCCATGCTCAAGGCCGACGCGAAGCGGCTGAATCTCACGGCAATGGTCGCCGAGAACGAGGCGCCGCATGCAACGGCCTTCACCGTCAGCGTCGATTACAGGCACGGGACGACGACCGGAATTTCCGCCGAGGACCGGACGCTTGCGGTTCGCAACCTCGCCAATCCAAATGCCGGCCCGGACGATTTCGTCCGTCCCGGCCACGTCTTTCCCCTGATCGCCAATGAAGGCGGCGTCCTGATGCGGTCGGGCCATACCGAAGCGGCGGTCGATCTCTGCCGCCTCGCCAAATTGCCGCCGGTCGGCGTAATCGGCGAGCTGGTCAATGATGATGGCACGGTGATGCGCGGCGAGGATGTCGCCGCCTTCGCGACAACCCATGGGCTAAAGCAGATTTCCGTCGCCGACCTGATCGCCTATCGCCAGCGGCAGGAAAAGCTGGTGGAGCGCCTCGGGCGCTTCCCCGTCGAGACGGCAGCCGGGCCGGCCGAAGTCGTGACCTACCGGCTGCCATGGGACACCATGCATCATCTGGCGATCGTCTTCGGGGACATTCGCGACGGCACCGAAGTGCCGGTGCGTTTCCATACCGAGGATGTCGTCAGCGATGTCTTCGGCTCCGGACGCGAGCTGCCCTCGGTCATGGAGAGCTTTGCCCGCGGCGATCGTGGGGTCATCATCTATCTGCGCGAAGGTTCGGTGGGAGTCGGCAAGGCCCATCGACGGCGTAGCGGAGGGGAGGATCATGCCGAGGCCCAGCAGCGCGAGGATGAATGGCGCGAGATCGGGCTGGGGGCGCAGATCCTGCGGGATCTCGGGATCAGTTCGATCGTGCTGTTCGCATCGCGCGAGCGTCACTATATCGGCCTCGATGGATTCGGCATCGAAATCGTTCGCACGGAGTTGCTCGAACGGGATTGAAGTCGAAAAAGCGAGGCGAGGCGCAGGGAAGCTGAACCGGCGAAGCTGCATCCAGGGTTCGCGGCGTTCATGCGACAAGGGCTGGCCGTCGAGGCGGGCGAGTTCGAGGGCCCGAAGGCGGGAACGGACATGACGACACGTTTCTATACGCATCCGCTCTATCTCGAGCACCTCACGCCGCCCGGCCACCCGGAACGGCCGGATCGATTGCGTGCCATCGGCAAGGTACTGGAGGACGAGGCGTTCGCGACGCTCGACCGGGTGGAGGCCAGCGCGGCCGATCCGGATTTCATCCTGCTGGCGCATCCGCGGGAATATCGCGACCGGGTAGTATCGCAGGTCCCCGAGACCGGCATTGCCAGCATCGATGCGGACACGACGGCGAGCCCGCGCAGCTACGAGGCGGCCCTGCTTGCCATCGGTGCAGCTACCGCGGCGGTGGACGATGTGTTTTCCCGCAAGGCGGACAATGTCTTCGTGGCCGCGCGCCCGCCCGGCCATCACGCCGAGCGGCTTACGCCGATGGGGTTCTGTCTGTTCAACAATGTCGCCATTGCGGCCCTTCATGCACGGCGTGTCCATGGGGTGGAGCGGGTCGCGATCGTCGACTGGGATGTCCATCACGGCAATGGCACCCAGGACATTTTCTGGGAGGATCGCTCGGTCCTGTATTGCTCCACGCACCAGATGCCGCTCTATCCCGGCACGGGTGCGAAATCGGAGACCGGGGTCGGCAATATCGTCAATGCGCCCCTGTCGCCGGGAGACGGCAGCGAGGCATTCCGGGAGGCCTTTCGCGATCGCGTCCTGCCTGCAATCCACAATTTCCGCCCGGACCTGATCCTGATTTCGGCCGGATTCGACGCGCATCACCGCGATCCGCTCGCCGAGATCCGGCTGACCGGGAATGATTTCGACTGGGCGACCGGCCACCTGCTCGAGCTTGCCGATCAATATTCCGGCAACCGGCTGGTCAGCCTGCTCGAAGGGGGGTATGACCTGCGCGGGCTGGCAGAATCCGTTGCCGCCCATGTCCGCAGGCTGATGAAGGGATAGGGCGATGGCAGAGGCGAAGGACGATGCCGGCGACATTGCGGAGATCGGGGCGATGAGCTTCGAGCAGGCGCTGGCCATGCTCGAGAAGATCGTCGACGATCTGGAGCGTGGCGATGTGCCGCTGGATCAGTCGATCCGCATCTATGAGCGCGGCGAGGCACTGAAGGATCATTGCGAGAAGCTTTTGCGGGCCGCCGAGGCTCGTGTCGAGAAGATCCGCCTGTCGAGGGAAGGGGAGCCGCAGGGAGTCGAGCCGCTCGATTCCGAGTGACGAAGGATCCCTGCCGCCTCATTTACTTTGCTGCCATGCCGGCCTATTTCGTCAAGGGCTGGAATGGATTCCGACCGGGAACCGAACGTGACTGAACAAACCCGTACTCCGCTGCTGGACAAGGTCCGCATCCCCGAGGATCTGCGCAAGCTGGATGAAAGCGTGCTGCAGCAGGTTGCGGATGAATTGCGCTCGGAAGTCATCGACGCGGTTTCGCAAACAGGCGGTCATCTTGGCGCCGGGCTGGGCGTCGTCGAACTGACCGTCGCAATCCATTATGTCTTCAACACGCCCGACGATCGACTGATCTGGGACGTGGGCCATCAATGCTACCCGCACAAGGTCCTCACCGGCCGGCGCGACCGGATCCGCACGCTGCGCCAGGAAGGCGGGCTTTCCGGCTTCACCAAGCGCGACGAGAGTGAATATGATCCGTTCGGCGCAGCACAGTCCTCGACCTCGATCTCGGCGGGGCTCG
>CAYLGY010000096.1:0-9352 GCA_964383325.1 uncultured Rhizobiaceae bacterium | reverse complement strand
CGACGTGCTCGCCCGCGTCATCTACGGCTTCCGCATCTCGGTGCTGTTCGGCCTCGTCCTCACCTTCTTCTCGGCCATCATCGGGGTCGCCGCAGGCGCGGTGCAAGGCTATTTCGGCGGCTGGACCGACCTGCTCTTCCAGCGTTTCATCGAGATCTGGACCTCGATCCCGGTACTCTATTTGCTGCTGATCATTGCGGCGGTATTGCCGCCAGGCTTCTGGGTCCTGCTCGGCATCATGCTGCTGTTTTCCTGGGTAGCCTTTGTCGGCGTCGTCCGGGCGGAATTCCTGCGCGCGCGGAATTTCGAATATGTAAATGCCGCCAGGGCGCTTGGCGTTTCCAATGCCACCATCATGTACCGGCATCTGCTGCCCAATGCCATGGTGGCGACCCTGACCTTCCTGCCGTTCATCCTGAACGGATCGATCACGACGCTGACCTCGCTCGACTTTCTCGGGTTCGGCCTCCCGCCGGGATCACCCTCGCTCGGCGAATTGCTGAAGCAGGGCCAGAACAATCTGCGCGCGCCGTGGCTCGGCCTCACCGGTTTTGCCAGCATCTCGCTGATGCTGTCGCTCCTGATCTTCATCGGCGAGGCGACCCGCGACGCCTTCGATCCGCGCAAGACCTTCAACTGAGAAAGGAATTGTCCGTGGCTCCCCTCCTTTCCGTCCGCGACCTGTCCGTCCTGTTCACGCAGGGCCAGCAGCAGACGCTGGCGGTGGACCGGGTTTCCTTCGACATTGCGGAAGGCGAGACCGTGGCCCTGGTCGGAGAATCCGGCTCGGGCAAGTCGGTTACCGCGCTGTCCGTGCTCAAGCTGCTTCCCTATCCCGCCGCCAGCCATCCCTCCGGCCAGGTCCTGTTCCGGGGCGAGGATCTGCTCGACAGCGACGAAACCGACCTGCGGCGCGTTCGCGGCAACAACATCACCATGATCTTCCAGGAACCCATGACTTCGCTCAACCCGCTGCACACGGTCGAGCAGCAGATCGGCGAGGTTCTGCGCCTGCACCAGGGCATGGATCGCGGCCGGGCGCGACGGCGCATCCTCGAGCTTCTCGACGAAGTCGGCATCCATGATGCGGAAAAGCGCCTCGGGGCCTATCCGCATCAGCTTTCCGGCGGGCAACGCCAGCGGATCATGATTGCGATGGCGCTCGCCAATGAACCCGACCTGCTCATTGCCGACGAGCCGACCACGGCGCTCGATGTCACCGTGCAGGCGCAGATTCTCAAGCTGCTCGCCGCGCTGAAGCGCGACAAGGGCATGTCCATGCTCTTCATCACGCATGATCTCGGTATTGTGCGCAAGATTGCCGACCGGGTGTGCGTGATGACCAGGGGCCGGATCGTTGAAGCTGGCCCGACGGCGGAAATCTTTTCCAATCCGCAGGAAGAATATACGCGGATGCTGCTCGCAGCCGAGCCAAAGGGCATGCCGCCGAAAGCGGACCCGACAGCCGAAACCGTCATGGCGGGCGAGAATGTCAAGGTCTGGTTTCCGATCCGGAAAGGCTTCCTGCGCCGGACGGTCGACCATGTGAAGGCGGTCGACGGCATCGACCTTGCGGTGCGGGCCGGCCAGACGCTCGGCATTGTCGGAGAATCCGGTTCCGGCAAGACGACGCTGGGCCTGGCGCTGACGCGCATGATCTCCTCCGAAGGCGTGATCCGGTTTACCGACAAGCGCATCGATGCCTATTCCTTTGCCGACATGCGGCCCCTGCGGCGCGAGATCCAGATCGTTTTCCAGGATCCGTTCGGTTCGCTCAGCCCGCGAATGTCGGTGTCGGAGATCATCGAGGAGGGCCTGCGGATCCATGAGCCGACTCTCGATGCCGAGGCCCGCGACGCGCGGGTAGTCGATGTGCTCGGCGAAGTGGGGCTCGATCCGGCAACGCGCTTCCGGTATCCGCACGAATTTTCCGGCGGCCAGCGCCAGCGCATCGCCATTGCCCGCGCAATGGTGCTCAATCCCAGATTCGTCATGCTGGACGAGCCGACCTCGGCCCTCGACATGAGCGTGCAGGCACAGGTCGTCGACCTGCTGCGGGAATTGCAGAAGCGCCACGATCTGGCCTATCTGTTCATCAGCCACGATCTGAAGGTGGTGCGGGCGCTGGCAAATGAAGTAATCGTCATGCGCCATGGCAAGGTCGTGGAGCATGGTCCGGCGGATCAGATTTTCGAAAATCCGCAAACGGATTACACAAGAGCGCTGATTTCGGCAGCCTTCGATATCGAGGCGGCGCCGGAGGGCATCGTCAGTCAATGAGGTGGGGATGGCAAGCGAGGGGGTAAGGCGCGATTCGCGGGGCAAGGTCGTGATGGCGGTAAACGGCCTGGACATGACAGAGTGGCAGCGGCTCCTGGAGACGCGTCGCGAAGTCGTCACCATGGAACACGCGCAGAATGATCCGACGGTCCATTACGCGCTGGCATGGAACACAGAGCCCGGATTTCTTGTCAGGCTGCCGGGACTGAAAGTGATCTTCTCCCTCGGCGCGGGGGTCGATCATCTGCTGTTCGACGAAACGGTGCCGGACGTTCCCGTCATCCGGGTCGTCGATGAGAATCTGGCGGCCCATATGGCGGATTATGTCTGCTGGCGGGTGCTGGACCACCATCGCAAGGGCCGGCTCTACCGGCAGCAGCAAGCAGCCGGGATCTGGCGCCAGCATCTCCAGGCGGTTGCCGGGGCGGTAACCGTCGGCATCATGGGGATGGGCGAGCTGGGGCGGACGGCGGCGGAAAGATTGCTGGGGCTGGGCTATCGGGTGGCCGGCTGGAGCCGGACGGGCCGCAAGCTCGCCGGTGTCGACTGCCATGCCGGAGCGGACGGGCTCGGCGCCTTCCTTGCCATGACTGACATATTGGTCGTGCTCCTGCCGCACACATTGGAGACGGAAGGCATCATCGATTACGCGCTTCTGTCGCGCTTGCGGCGCGACGGCCCGCTTGGCGGTCCGGTGCTGATCAATGCGGGGCGGGGAAAGCTTCAGAAGGAAGCAGACATCTTGCGCGCGCTGGACGACGGAACCCTCCACGAAGCGAGTCTCGACGTGTTCGAGCAGGAGCCGCTGGACCCCGCAAGCCCGCTCTGGCAGCATGAGCGGGTTTTCATCACGCCGCACGTCGCGGCCGAATCCGATCCCGCGCATCTGGTCCCGGTCATGCTGGATCAGATGGACAATCATGAGGCCGGCCGGCCACTGGCCAATGTCGTCGATCGGAAATTGGGCTATTAGGGCGAGCGAGCGGAATCAGAGTACATTCATCGGCTTGTGAAAATACCGCCTGGTGAAGCGGGAAAAATCGAAGGGCTTCAACACTTCCGGAAGGGCTCCCCTGGCAAGCGCAAGCGCCACCGCCTCACCAACTCCCATGGAAATGCCGAATCCGTGCCCGTTCATGCCCGTCACCAGCATCATGCCCGGCAAATCAGGTAACGGGCCAATGATCGGGATTCCGTCCGGCGTCATGTCGGCCCGGCAGGCCCAGCTCTCGATCAGGCTTGTCGGATGCCCGAAGGCGAATTCCTCGCTCGCCGCGGCAACGCAGCGCGCAAGCTCATGCGTGTTCGGCACGACCGGTTCGGTACGGATTTCCGCCAGCTCTGCCGGATTGCCGCCACGATAGGCCCGGCGATAGCGGCGGTTGTGGCGATGTCTCCCGAAGAGGTTGACCCGGACGCTCTTGCGATTGGCGAGATAGTTCGGAAGAAAGCGCAATCCCTGGCGAATCTGCTGCCATGTCACGTCGTGATCGGCGGGCCCATTCTGGCCGAGCGCGACGGTAAGCCCGCCATCCTGCCTTGGCCGCAACAGGACACGCGGAGTCCACACCGGCACGGTCAGCCCATGATCGAATGGCGCTGTCCTGCCGACGGAAATGCGCAGGTCGGCGACGGGAAGGCGGACGCCGTGCCGCTCCAGAAAGGCCGCGCTCCAAAGCCCCGCCGCGAGAATGACCTGGTCTGCCCGGATCTCTCCGCATTCGGCAAGGATCCCGCACACCCTGCCATTCTCGGTGAGCAATTCGCGGACATGGCAATGGTCAAGCAGATGGACGCCGGATGCGGCAAGAAACCGGGCTATGGAGGCGCCTGCGAGGAAGGGTTCGCCCTGGCAATCACTGGCGGTATAGAGGCCACCGAGAAATCTGGCGGAAAGATTCGGCACCAGCTCGCGCAATTCGTCCGGGCCCAGTAATTGCGAGTGAATTCCATGTTCCGCCGCTACGCCGATCCATTCCCGCATTGCCGCAATCTTGTCCGGGCTGTTGGTCACGGCAAGATTGCCACGACGGGCAAAACCGATATCCATGCCGGTTTCGGCCGGAATGCGCTCCCAGAGTTCGAGGCTGCGGCGGATCAGTTCGAGTTCGCGGGGATCACGCCCCTGCTGACGGATGAAGCCCGAATTCCGGCGCGACTGCTCGGTCGAGAACGAACCCTTGTCGGCGACTGCGACAGTCAGTCCCTGCCGGTGCAGGTGGTATGCGCATGCAAGTCCGATGATACCGCCGCCGATGATGGCGACATCGACCTTCAGCCTGATCATTTCCCGTATCCAAGCAGCAGACCCGGGAGCCAAAGCGAAACGGCCGGCACGAAGCTGGTCAGCATCAGCGTCGGCACCCAGGCAAAGAGGAAAAGGAATCCGGTTGTCCGGATGGCCTGCATCGTGCTGCCGCCATTCATGCGTAAGGCAAGATAGAGGAGCGGCGCGCAGGGTGGCGTGATGTTTCCCATGCCGATGTTCACGCCGAGAATGGCGGCGAAATGGATGGGATCGAGCCCGATGTCGCGGGCCACGGGGAGGAAGATCGGCGTGGCGAGAAGGACGCCGCTCACATCGTCCATCAGCATGCCCATGATCATCATGACCACATTCATGATGATGATCTGCACCCAGCGTTTGTCGGAAATGCTTTCCAGCGCCCCGAGCGCCAGTCCGGGCACGTCCTCCATCAGATAGAGGCGGCTGAGAATGGAGATGGCAAAGAGCATCATCATCAGGACGCCCGTGATGCGGGTGGAGACGATCAGCTCTTCCCAGACCGCCCGAAAGGAGAGAGTCCGGTAAAAGACAAAGCCGATCAGCACGGCATAGACGGCGGAAATCGCCGCAGCTTCGGTTGGCGTGACGAACCCCCCATAGATGCCGCCGAGCACGACGATCGGCAGCAGCAATCCCGGGCCGGCCCGTGCCGTTCTCTTTCCGAATTCCGAAGGGGTGAGCTGGGCGGCTTCGCCCCGCGGCAGCTTCATTCGCCGTGCGAGCCAGGAATTGCATGCGACCAGCAGGATGGCCAGAATGATTCCCGGGATAAGGCAGGCAAGAAAGGCCGCCAGCACGGATTGCCGGCCTACCCAGGAGAAGAGGATCATCAGGCTGGATGGCGGGATCAGCATGCCGATGACTGCCGCGCTCGCAATCAGCGCGGCGGAGTAACCTGGCGGATAGCCCGCCTTGGCGAGACGCGGCAGCATCGCCGAGCCAATGGCCGACAGCGTTGCGGCGGCGCTGCCGGTAATCGCACCGAAAACGGCGCAGGCAACCACCATCACGGCGCCAAGTCCGCCATGCATTCGCGCGACGAACAGCTCGATGATCGAGATCAGCCGCCCGCTGATCTCTGCCCGGTTGATCAGGGCGCCGGCGAGGATGAATAACGGAATCGCCAGCAGGACCGAGACCTGCAGCCTGCCCGACGCATAGGTAATCAGGAAGGAAAGATCATAATCACCGAGAAAGAGTATGAAAAAAGCCGAGGCGAAGAAGGCAACCTGAACCGGCGCTCCGATCACCAGCACGATGATGAGGATGGCGATGGCGCCAATGGCGATCATGCGTCCGGCTCCGGAGCCACAGGCCGGTCGCGCCCGAACATCGGCAGCAGGAGGTCGAGCAGGAAATAGATGAAGGAGAGGCCGAGGGCGAGGAAGATCGCGAGATCGAACCAGTAGGTCGGGATGCGATAGACCGGCGTGCGCGTATCGGAGGCGATGTTCCAGATCAGATTGGTGAGCGCAAGCCAGGCCACCATGCCTGTGGTCGCGACGCTGAGCAGGCTGACGATGAAGTCACAACTCCGGCGCAGCCAATGTCCCTCCGGAAGATTGTCGACAATATTGACCCGGATGTGCCAGCGATCCCTCGTGCCCGCCGAAGCGCCCATGAAATACATCCAGAAGGCAATGAGCAGGATCAGCTCGTCTGCGCCAAGCATGGAGGAGCGCAGGAAGTAGCGCTGCGCAACGACCCAGCTGACGCCGATCAGGACCAGCAGCGAGGCGACGGAACCGATCGTCACCTGGAACCGGTACAGCCAGGACTCCAGTCGAAGCAGCATGCGCCCCTCCGCGACAGGAAAAGGGCCGGCGGCGCCGCCAGCCCTTCCGCGATCAATATTGCTGCTTCAGCTCGGCAATCAGGTCTGCGCCGATCTTTTCCTCGGAAACGGACCAGGAATGCTCGCGGACATGATCCGCCCACGCCTTCAGATGCGAATCGTCGAAGGGGATGACCTTGACATTCGCTTCTTCAAGCTTCTTCTGATGCTCGATCTCCAGCGCTTCGGCCTGCTCAAGCGACTTGTCCGACAGTTCGGAGGCGAGTTTCTGGAAGAGCTCCTGCTGTTCGGGCGTCAGCGCATCGAAGGCCGCGGCGTTCATGACGAAATTATATGTTTCGAAGAAATTGTTGATCGGCACGTAGAACTTGATCACGTCCCGGAAGGACGTCCAGTTCACCTCGGCACTGCCGCCTGTCCAGCCGTCGGCGACGCCGGTCTGCAGGGCAGTAAACAGGTCCGCATAGGGGACGGTCACCGTCTGGAAGCCGATCGAGCTCATCGCGGACTGGAAGGTCTCGAAAGGCGGCACCCGCAACAACAGGTTCTTGGGCGTGCCGGGCGTGTAGAGATCGGTCGGCTCCTTCATCAGGCCAAGGCCGCCGAAACCGAATGCATAGGATCCGCCAAGCATCTTGACGCCAACGGCCTCGTTGAACTCCGCCATCTTGCGCGTGATGAACCCGTCCGGCCCGGTCAGCTTGCGGGCTTCGTCCATGTTCATCACGGCATAGTTGAGCGTTGCGATCTCGACGCGCGGATCGAATTGCGAGGGTACGTTCTGCAGCGCCATGTCGATGGAGCCGCGGCGTACCTCCTCATAGACCGTGGTATAGTCCCCCAGCTCATTGGCGGGAAAGACGCGGATCTTGATCTCGCCTCCGGTCGCTTCTTCCACCTGCTCGGCGAACCAGACCATGTCATCGGCGGAAAAATGACCGAGCGGGAAGACGGTGGAAAGCTTCAAGGTCTTCGACTGTGCATGCGCCCGGGCGATGAAGGGCATTGCCAGGCCGCTGGCGGCGGCAGTTTGCAGGAATAGTCGACGTGAGAACATGAACTCCTCCATGGCCGGTCGTGGTCCGGCTCTTTCATGTGAACGTTCGAAGATTGACTGGGTCAGTTGTGTCTGTCAACTGTTGTCATCGACAACGAACCTATGGAAAGGAACCTGCATGACCGGTTTCATCGAAGCTGCCAAGGCACTGGGTCAACGCATCGAGAAGCGCTCGCCGTCCGAAACGCTGGTGAAGGGCGACCCGCTTCAATCCGTCGAGATCTATCTCGACCTGCCGGAACAGGGGATCCGGGCCGGCTACTGGGAAGGCGAGGAGGGCGCCTACCGCCTCGAATTCGGACCGGGCAAGATCGAGCATTTCACGGTAGTGGCCGGGCACATTCGCGTTCATGACAAGGATGGAAGCCATGCCGATTTCCGGCCGGGCGATACCTGTATCCTGCCAGGCGGTTTTTCCGGGATCTTCGAGATTGTCACACCCGCCAGGAAGCAGTTCGTGATCGTGGAACAGGGTTGAACGAAGGGCGCCGCACAGGGAGAAGCAGGCTGGACATGCCGGACAAGACGCAGAATCCGCAACCGCTTCGGTTCGGCACGCTGCCGGACCACGTGATTCATCATTTCCGGTTGCTTCACCTGGAACTGAACCGCATGCATGCCCGGATTTTCGAAGGCACGTTGATGGAACGTGGCGTCGGAAAGCTGACGGCGCTGGCCATGATCTCCTTCAATGAGGGGATCAACCAGACAATGATCTCCCGCGCCATCCGCCGGGAGAAGGCCGCTGTCGCCCGCATACTGCATGAGCTGGAAGCAGACGGCCTGATCGTCCGGCAGGCCAACCCTTCCAGCCGCCGGGCCAATACGCTGACCATCACCGCAAAGGGCAGACAGTCGCTGGCCGAATATCAGGAGCTGTCCCGCCAGTGCGAGGCAGCCTTCACCGAGGCGCTCAGCGCCGAGGAGCGGACGCAACTGCTCGCCTTGCTACGCAAGATGCGGCGCCATCACAGCCCTGACGATCCCGGCGTTCAGGAGGCGGATGAGCCGTCCTGAACGCGCAGTATCCTGCTGCTATCGGTCAGGCCATCCACCAGCGCTCGATGCATTTCCAGCCGTCAAGTTCGAAATTCGGGCCGAGCGTGCCGGAATGGGCAATCTTCCGATTCCGCGCATCGACATAATTGGCGTACATCGGAATGATCGTGCCACCCTCGTCCCGAACCAGCAGCTGCATCTCGCGATACATTTCGCGGCGGAGCGAATCATCGAGTTCCGAGCGCGCCTGGAGCAGCAGCTCGTCAAAGCGCTCGTTCTTCCAATGGGCGTCATTCCAGTTGGCGTGCGAAGCGTAGACCTGGCTGAACATCCAGTCCTCGGTCGGCCGGCCCGCCCAATAGCACATGACGAAAGGCTTCTTGGTCCAGACATTGCTCCAATAGCCATCATTGGGCTCGCGGATCACATTGATCTCGATGCCCGCCGCCCTTGCATGCTCCTGGAAGAGGATCGCCGTATCCACCGCGCCTGCGAACGCCGCATCGGCGGCGGAAAGATCGACGCGCAGATTTTCCAGCCCCGCCTCTCGCAGGTGGAAACGGGCCTTTTCCGGATCATAGGCTCTCTGCGGAATGTCGTCAGCAAAATACCGGTTGGCTGGCGTGATCGGACTGTCATTGCCAGGGCGACCATGCCCGCGCAGGATGGTTTGCACCATCGCCTCGCGATCCACCGCATGTTTCAGCGCCAGGCGAACATTGTTGTCGCTGAAAGGCGCGACATCGCAGAACATCGGCATGGTGAAATGCTGCGTGCCGGTCACCTCGTCGATGACGATGTCCTGCGAGCGCCGGAGCAGCGTCATGGCCTTGATGTCCACCCGTGCGATTGCGTCCACTTCCCCGGTAACCAACGCATTCATGCGCGCCGCATTGTCGGCAATGGCGAACAGATCCACATCGTCGAAATGGGC
>CAYLGY010000095.1:0-9402 GCA_964383325.1 uncultured Rhizobiaceae bacterium | reverse complement strand
CGCCATACTTGACCGCATTCTCGATGAGATTGTGAAAAACCTGCACAAGCTCGTCCTCATTGCCGGTGATCGCGGGCAATCTGTCGGGACTTTCAAGGTGGATGCTGCGGTTTTCGGCTCTAGCCATGTTTGCGAGCGAGGTGACGACCCGGCGGGCAATTGCGCTCAGGTCGACACGATCGCGGGGGCGGATCCGCTGGTTCGCCTCGACCCGCGACAGGGACAGAAGGTCCTGGATCAAGCGCTTCATCCGCTCGGCCTCGCCCGCCATGAGGCCGAGAAAGCGTTCTTGCGCCTCGTCGTCTCCCTTTGCCGGGCCGCGCAGCGTCTCGATGAATCCGGCAAGCGTCGTGAGAGGCGAGCGCAATTCATGGCTGACATTGGCGACGAAGTCACTGCGCATCTGCTCGGCTTCCCGGATATGGGAAATGTCGTTGAGACTGATCGAGGCGCGTGGTCCTTCAGGGTCGGCGGATTCAAGGCGAAGCACGGAAATTGCGAAACTCGCCCGCATCGGCGTCTCGGTGGAGATGGTAATGTGGGATTCTTCGGCGCCGGCGAGCACTGCGTTGACGGCACTCAGACATTCGGGATGGCGGATTGCCACGACCAGGTCGCGACCGGCCGCATCGCGCCCGAACGTCCGGATCGCTGCCGGATTGGCGTAAAGAACCTGTCGTCGGCCATTGACGATGAAGACACTCTCGGCAAGGCCATCCAGTATGCGTAGGGTCCGCCTGTCGAACATGGCAACCTCCGGTGCACCTTTCACCCCAGACGGACATGCACCTTAGAAGGCACGCACGCAAGCGGGCGTGCAAGCCTCAACGCCCATGACGAGAAGTTTGGCGGATCGAGTGCTGGATTGGCAAACGGGCTGAGAGCGTCGGTCCGGTGCGCCCCTATGTCGCTGTCCCCTGCCGCCTCTGCGCCGCCGGGTGAAGTTCAATCCACTGGAGTACATGAGGCAAGATGCGGTCCCGCGAATAAAGCAGCGGAAACATTTCACCGGCGGCCCAGCGCTCGAAGAGATCCGCGAAGTGCGGGCTTCCGAACTCTCCGGACTGCCCCGGGGCGTTCATCGCCAACGAATTGTCCCACGCCCCAACATCCACGACCACCCGGAAGGTCGAGCCGCCAGTCTGGACATGGTTGGTGTCGTAGGCAGTGTCGCAGACCGTATCGCCGCTCCCACCGCGGGGAACCGGGCCGAGCATGCCGCGCTCCGACAGCTCGGGGACGGTTGCAGCAAGCGGATGGTTCATTCGGCCGGTGTGAAGCTTCCCCCACTGCCATTGCGCCTTGTCGGGCCCGAGGCGGTTCGCCAGGAATTCGAGCGCTTCCTGCATGGAGGATACCGCAACGGTCCGCAATGTCTGCGGCCAATCTGAGCCCAGCAAGGTCTCGGCAGATTCGAGGATCGAGATCTCCATGCGGGCATCTGCGAGGAGTTCCTCCGCAGGCATGAGCTGCGGCCAGATTGCGTCCGGATCCTCGCAGGATGCGTAGGAGGAGAGCGCCGCGCGTCGCAGCGCCACCCGGAAATATCGCCGGTACCAGACCTCGAAGAGACAGGCGGCAGCAGAGTCGGGCGCGAGCACGAAGTCCCAGTCGGCCAGGAGCGCGAACCCCGCCCCGTTCCATAAATCGTCGTTGGGATAGTAGTTCCTGAGCATCCCGAGAATGCGCGCCGCCGGGATGCTCTTCCAGTCAGTCTGCAAGGCTGGCGATGCTTCGAAGGGAATGCTCCCCGATCCGCCAAGGACTTCGCCGATGCGTTCGCGCCGGTAGGGGGCAAACCAGTCGAAGCCGAGTTCCAGCGCCATGTGCTCGGGCGGCACGTTCATTTCGTTCGCGGTCGCGATGTAGCCCGATGCAGGATTTTCGATCCGGGGAAGCTCAGCGCCCTGACGGAATCCGACCCAGTCATGGGACCCGTTCCCAGGCACCGGTACTATCCCGTCCCAACCATTGCGCATGGGAGCCTTTCCGACCACTTGCCAGCCAATTGTGCCTTTCGTATCGGCATAAACCATGTTCAGCGGCGGTGCGCCCCAGCCATGCAGCGCAGCGACGAAATCCTCCACCTCGGTGTGCATCATCGAATCGATGCTCTTGAGATAGGGTGCCATTCCGGGTTCAAGCCAGGCTGCCCTGAGGGCGAAAGCAAGGTTTCGGTCCTCGTCGAGAAGCAGGACCGGACCAAAACGGGAGAACTGCAAATTGATCGGGTATGCGTCTGCTCCCTTGACGGGGACAAGTTCTGGCACCGCGCGCAACTCCAGCCAGCCATCGTCGCAGCGGTACTGGCTCCTGTTATCGGGGTTCAGTTCCAGAACAAGGAGATCTTCCTGATCCAGTGAAAAGGTCGTCAGTCCGAAAGCGATGTGCCCATTGTGACCGATCGAGACGCCGGGAATGCAGGGCTCGCCCCCGCCGATCACGTCGAATTCCGGGCAACTCAGATGACAGATATATCGAAGCCCCGGTATGACGGATGCCACCCGATGGGGGTCATTGGCGAGAACAGGTCGCCCCGTCTCCGAGCGGCGATGTGAGATGACCCAATTGTTGCTTCCATCCTTGTAGAAGGAATTCGGCGGCGGCAACGTATCTTCCGTCGTGAAATCGATCGGTTTCGTGGCGAGGTCGAAGTCGCGCAGAACATCCGCCGTAACCGCCTCCAGCGCCCCGCGATCCGGAATCCGGATATTGCGAGCGGGCTCGCGCACCTTCCTGAGGTCCTCGACACGCTCGCCGAAAGCGGTAATCGTCTGGGCACGCGCAACCTCCTCGCGGAGATTGCCGAAGACGCCATGGGTGCGAATGCGGACGACATCGTCCGGCGCCCAACGTGCCGGCTCGTATCCCATGGACAGGAATTCGGCCGGCATTTCTGCCTTTCCCGCCTCGATCAGACCGATGTAGCAGTTGATCCCCTCGACGAAGGACGTGACGATCTCCTTGCCCTTCGCCCCGTAGGACGACCATTCGGCGTCCATGTCCCCACGGTAGAGGAACAGCCTCGCCGCGCGATCGCGGCGCAGAAATTTCTCGCCAAATACTTCCGAAAGCAATCCCAGGCCCTTGCGGCGCCAGAGATCGATCTGCCAGAGTCGATCGCGCGCGACGTTGAACCCTTGCGCGAAGAAGGTATCGCTGGCGTTGCCGGCGAAAATGTGGGGCACGCCCCATTCATCGATCAACAACTCGACCACGCCCTCGATTCCGGCGGTCGTGTAGGTCGTCTTCTGCATCATCACCCTCGAAAGCCGAACAGTCCGGGCAGGAACAACGTGGCGGCTGGCACCAGTGTGACCAGGCCCAGGACCAGCAGCAGCGGAATCAGGAACGGCGCCGTGCCCATGGCAACCCGTGCAACCGGGATATTCGTCACTGAACTCAGGACGTAGAGCACGAGGCCCACCGGAGGCGTAAGGAGCCCGATCATCAGGTTGAGGATGATGATGGAGCCCAGCTGCAGGCTTGAAATGTCGAAATACGCCGCGGCCGGTATGATGACAGGGACGACGATCAGGATCGCGGAGTTTGGCTCAAGGATCATCCCGATGATGATCAGCGCGACGTTCAGCATGAGCAGGAAGACAAGCGGATTGTCGGTTACTGCGACGATCCAGCTCAGCAGATGCTGGGGAACCTGTTCTCGCCCGAGCACCCAGCCGAAGAGCGATGCGCTCGCAACGATCAGCATGATGATGCTGGTCGTGGATGCTGTCGAGGCGAGCACCCGCCAGAAGGCGGCCCAGCTCAGGCTTCTGTATGCAACGCCCAGAACGATCATGTAGATCACCGCAGCCCCGGCTGCCTCGGTCGGGGTGAAGATGCCGCCCAGGATCCCGCCGAGCACGATGAGGGGTGTCAGAAGCGGCAGGAGCGCACCGGCCGCAGCCTTGCGGATCTCGGCCGCGTTCGACGGCTCCAATTTCAGGTTCGGATGTCGCCGGGCATGAAAGAAGACGACCACCGCCAGTGCAATGGCAATCATGAAAGCGGGGATGATCCCGGCAATGAACAGGCCTCCAATGGAGACGCCCGAAACGACGCCATAGATCACCGCGGTCACGCTTGGCGGCATGATGGGCCCAATGACCGATGACGCGGCTGTCAGGCCCACGGAGAAGCGCTCGCCATAGCCTCGCTTGAGCATGGCGGGAACCTCGATTTTCCCCAGGCCCGCGGCATCCGCCATTGCCGAGCCGCTCATCCACGAGAATCCGACGCTTACCGCAATATTCACATAGCCGAGACTACCTCGGATGTGCCCGAGCGCGACCTGGGCGAAGTTGAACAGTCGGTCCGTGATGCCGGTCTGGTTCGCGATGTTCCCCATCATGATGAAGAGCGGCACGGCGAGAAGCGGAAAGGAATCGATTCCCGACGTCATTCGCTGCATCACGATGGTGAGCGAAATTCCGTCGGCAAGATAGACATAAGTGGCTGAAGGGACCAGCAGCGCGAAAGCTACGGGGATTCGAACGGCCATCAGCAACAGGACGGCAAGGATCAGATAGGTCAACGTCACTTTCCGGCTCCTTCCTCGATCCCGGACTCCATGAGTTCGGGGGGGGCCGATGGATCGATCTTGCCGATGAAGATCAGATATGCGGAGAGGAGGGAATGAAGCCCGATCAGGGCGATCCCGACGAAGCACGCCGCATAGATATACCCGAACGGGATTCCGGCCGCGGGTGTACTTACCCGCATCATCCCGTTTACGAACCGCCATCCTCCCGGCAGCAGCGCCAGGCAGGCGCCGAACACGAACAGCCGGGCCAGAATCACGTTCCAGAAGGCGAAATTCGGGCCGAACCACCTTTCGAGAATGTTGATCGAGATATGGCCGTCGCCGCTGGTTACCTTGGCCGCTGCCACGAAGGTCAGCCAGATCATCGTGTAGCGCGCAATCTCTTCGGTCCAGTTCATCGGCATGAAGTAAATGTGGCGGCTTAGTACCTGGAGGCTCACAAGTCCGAGAAGCGCAGCCAGCAAGCCTGCCGAGAGGACGCTTTCAAGCTTGATCAACAGCCGATTGAAGCGCATCAGCATCGGTACCCCCAAGGTAGGTCTGGATTGCGACAGAGCAGCGCCGCACAGCCAAGGCGCGGCGCTGCATCTGGATCATCAGTTCCGGAGGGACTGGTAGATTGGCGCCCAGGGGAAGCGGGAAGCGTCAGAGAAAAACTCCTGTGCGCGCTTGCGGAAAGCGTCGAGATCGAGGTCATCAACGACCGTCATCTCCCCGGTTTCCTGCCATTTCGCCAGGATTTCCTGCTCCTGTTGCTCGATGCACTTGCGCACCGGGTCGGCAGCCTGCTCGGCTGCGGCCTTCAGCGCGTTCTGCTGCTCTTCCGAAAGACCTTGCCAGTATGGCTCGGAAACCATGATGAGTGTCGTGGCCACCATATGGCCCGTGAGCATCAGGTAATCCTGAACCTCGTTGAACTTCATCGTCTGGATCGACGGAAGCGGGTTTTCCTGCGCGTCGATGATGCCCTGCTGAAGTCCGAGATAGACTTCGCCGAAGGCCATCGGGGTTGCGCGCCCGCCCATTGCCTCCACATTGGCAAGCATGATCGGGGCATCGGGTGCGCGGATGCGCAATCCTTCCAGGTCCGCCGGAGTCCGCAGCGGCTTGTTCGCCGTGACATGGCGGGTACCGTAGAGCCATACGCCAAGTATTCTTGCATTCGCTGCGTCCAGCACGCCTTGGAAGAGTTGCTCGGCTTCCGGCGTGTCCAGGAATTCCTGAACCTGACCGAAATCGTCGAAGGCGTAGGCAGCGTCGAGGACCGACATGTCGGAATACCAGGCGCCGAGATCGGCTGGGGATCCCATGGCCATTTCGAGTTCGCCGATCGCGAGCTGCTCGATCATTTGCGGTGCAGTTCCGAGTTGTGCTGCCGGATAGACCGTGAGCGAGAGACCGACGTCCGCGTCATTGACAAGCTTCTGCATCAGTTCCGCGCCACACGAATTATTGGGGTGCGCCGGCTCGTAATGATTGCCGAAGCGTACGGTCTGGGCGTCTTGCGACCAGCTGAGAGCTGCCGGCGAAGCCGCCATGGCCACGCCCAGAGCGGCAGCCATGCTGGCCTTCTTGATGGTAGTGCGCATGTTCCTTCTCCCTGTTATTGTTGCAGTCCTGCTCTTCCTGTGATGCTACTCAGGCAATCTGCTTCATCACATCGTAAAGATTCTGTTTCGTCTCGAAACCGATGCCGGGCGCGTCAGGCAACCCCACATATCCATCTTCCACGGTGAGATGGTCGGCGAAACCGCCGAATGGCTGGAAAACGCCGGGGTAGGACTCATTGCCGCCGAGTTTGAGTCCGGCGGCGATGTTGAGGGACATCTGGTGCCCGCCATGCGGCACGACCCGCCGCGTCGACCAGCCAAGTTCCCGCATCACCTCAAGGGTGCGCATATAATCGACAAGGCCATAGGAAAGGGCACAGTCGAACTGGACATAATCCTTCTCGGGGCGCATGCCGCCATATCGCAACAGGTTTCGCGCATCCTGGTGCGAAAAGAGATTCTCTCCCGTCGCCATCGGGCCACTGTAATGATTGGCGAGTTCCGCCTGCAATTCATAGTCAAGCGGGTCGCCGGCCTCTTCGTACCAGAACAAGCCATAGGGTGCCAGCGCCTTCGCGTAGGTAATGGCGGTTGCAAGGTCAAAACGGCCATTCGCATCGACTGCGAGCCGACCGGGATCGCCTAACACCTCGACCACAGCATCAATGCGGCGCAGATCGTTTTCGAGCGTATCGCCGCCGATCTTCATCTTGACGACGTTATAACCCAGGTCGAGATAGCCTCGCATTTCGTCCTGAAGCTGGGCGTTGTCCTTGCCGGGATAATAGTATCCGCCAGCGGCATAGACCCAGACCTTCCTGTCATGCTCTCCGTTGCCATACCGGTCAGCCAGGAGTTTGTAGAGCGGGCGACCATCGATCTTGCCAACAGCATCCCAGATTGCCATGTCGATGGTGCCGACCGCGACCGATCGCTCCCCATGTCCGCCGGGCTTCTCGTTGGTCATCATCGTCGACCAGATCGCGAAGGGATCAAGATTGGAATGCTCCTTGTCGACCAGCGTGTCGGGATCGGCTTCCAGAATTCGCGGAATGAACCGCTCCCGCATCAGGGCGCCTTGCCCATAGCGACCGTTCGAGTTGAAGCCGTAGCCTATGACTGGCTTTCCATCGCGGACAACGTCTGTTACCACGGCAACCACCGAGCATGTCATCTTGGAAAAGTCGATGAAAGCATTTGAAATCGGCGATGCAATCGAGAATGTCTTCTCGCGGACGTCGAGGATTTTCAATGCGGCGCTCCTTCGTTCTCTGCGTGGGAACACCCTACCGGGCGGCGCAGAACAGGGCCAATGCCGTTTTCGTCGCCCTTAATGCAAAAGGTGCATCGGCATGGACCTCGCCCATTTGATGGATTTCACAGCGCTGGCGCGGTACCGGAATTTCTCTCGCGCCGCCGCTGCGCGAAGCGTCACTCAGCCGGCATTCAGCCGGCGGATCAAGGCGCTTGAAGATTGGGTAGGCACGCCACTTTTTGTCCGCGGCAGCCAGGGATGCTCGCTTACGGCGGCGGGCGAGCACTTCAACGCGCATGTCGATGCGATCATTCTGCGCCTTCTTGAGCTCCGGGAGTCTGCCCTCAATGCCTCGATGCACGATGCGCAAACGCTACGCATCGCGGCGACCCAGACAATTGCCTTCGCATTCTTTCCTGGCTGGATCACTCAGGCGAGGGAGTCGGCCGATATCGGCCTCGTCCAGCTCAATTCCGGCAATCTAGCAATCTGCTCCCGCCTCCTGCTCGATGAAAAGGTGCAGATGCTTCTGTGTCACGTGAACGACATCACGCTCCTTCCCTTTGCTGCGGACGCTTTTGACTCGGTCGTTGTGGGCGAGGACAGCCTGATCCTCGTTTCGGGTGTCTCGGAGTCGGGTCAGCCGTTCTTTACCCAGGCAAGCCAGCAACCATTGCCGCTTCTCGATTACACGCGCGACTCTGGCATTGGACGCATCGTGGAGGCAAAAGGGGATGCGAAGCTGCTCGGCATGCGGACGAAATCTGTCTTCAGCACTCACCTGGCTGCATCGCTCCTGCCCCTCGTCAAGAAGGGCCAAGGGGTTGCGTGGCTGCCGTTGAGCTTGATCGGGAAGGAGCTTCAGGAAGGGAGTCTTGGTCGGTTCCTGCCTGTTGGAGGCGATATCGGGGTTGAGGTACGCCTCTTCCGCGCCGCCGGAGCCTTGACCGGAGTTGCACGGAATCTGTGGGAGTACGCCCGGCGCGACGCAGGCGGGACATGAACTCTGCCCTGCCTTGCCACCGCCGCGAAGGTCGAGGGGGCCATGTAAGGCCCGCCTCGTCGGTTGCGGCAGGAGGATCCGGTCGGGCTACCTCTCCAGCCGGTAGATCCGCCTTGCATTCCGGAAGGCGATGTCCTCGATGATGATGTCGGCTTCCTTGTGGTTCAGGTAGCCATCCTGGATCCATTCATCCAGCGCCCGCTTCAGCCCGATGCGGAACAGCTTGGCTCCGAGATAGTAGAGCTCGCTCAGCCCGATCGCATCCGTGCTGAACAGGATTTTCGAGAATTTCGCGCATTCCAGGGATTCGCGGATGATCCTCGCGGAAGAGGGCCCGGTATAATGAAGCACCACGCCCGTATCGATGTACACGTTCTGGTAGATTTCCGTCAGCCAGCCTGCCTCCTGCACGAAGGGATAATTGTGCAGCAGGGTCATCGGAACCTTCCATTCCTGCATCGAGCGGATGAAATCGGTGAAGAGCGACGGATCGCAGCCATGGAGGTCGACGTCGTCGCCAAGGCCCGAATGCACCTGCAGCGGACAGCCGCGCTCGCGGCAGATCTCTGCCGCGGTCCATAGTGTCGCGCGCTGAATGACCGGATCGACCAGGCGAACCTTGCCTGTCTGCTCGATCTCCCTCAGCCAGCGGCCCGCCGCCTCCGCCACTTCCTCGTCGCGCGGGCGGCTTTGCTCGACCCGGAATGTGGTCCGGTAGGCGACGATGGTCTTGAGCGCGATGGCATCCCGGCTTCGCTGGACAAGGGCCTCGCGCAGCGCATCGGCAAATCCCCCCGCGTCCACGCCCGAGCGAATGACATCTTCCGCGACCGCTTCGATGCGAACGACCTCATGCGAAGGCACGCCCGCCAGTTCGCCCATTTCCGGAACGCCGAGAATGCTGTCGCTCTTGAAGCCCGTATCGATCAGCAACCGCTCGAAGCCGCCGGCGCGCAGGAAGCGCCGGTTGACCTCGGCAGCGCCGAGTTCCAGGAGTGATACGATCACGATCCCGGCGGATCGTGGCGTCGTCTGGGAGGCGCTGAAC
>CAYLGY010000094.1:0-9627 GCA_964383325.1 uncultured Rhizobiaceae bacterium | reverse complement strand
GATCGAGGCGCGGCAAGCGGATGCGGCGCGCGAAGCGATGCGCAACCATATCCTGGCGAGCCTCAGCCGGTTCAGCGAAAGGTTCCGGTTGTTTCAGGGCGCACCGAGGCTTGCGGGGTGAGGGGGCGCTGCCATCATCGGCGCGAATCCGTTATGCCATTCGGCGCAGTTCAGGGAAGGAGAACAGGTACTTGCCACAGGAATCGGGAGTATTGCTGGTAACAGGTGGCAGCCGGGGAATCGGGGCCGCCATCGTGCGGCTCGCGGCGCGGCATGGCTGGAAGGTCTGCTTCAGTTTCGTCCGCGACGAGCCGGCGGCGCAATCGCTGCTGCAGGAGCTCGGCGCGGCCGGGCACGAGGCCGCAATGATCCGGGGCGATGTCGCAGACGAGACGTTTCCGCAACGGATGTTCGACCATGCCGAGACCAATCTCGGACCGGTCAGGGGCCTGGTCAACAATGCCGGCATTACCGGACCGCTCGGACCCTTCAGCGCACTCGATAAGGCGTCGCTGCGGCGTACGCTCGACGTGAATGTCCTCGGGACCCTCCTGATGTCTCAGGAAGCCATCCGGCGGTGGGAAGCCGCAGGCACGGAGGGCCGGATCGTCAATATTTCCTCGATTGCCGCGACCGTCGGATCGCCCGGCGAGTTCGTGCACTATGCCGCGAGCAAGGCGGCGATCGATGGATTCACGGTCGGCCTCGGCAAGGAGGTCGCGGCCAGAGGAATCAGGGTCAATGCGGTGGCACCGGGAACGGTTCATACCGACATTCATGCCGCTGCGGGCGAAGCGGACCGGCCACTACGCATCGTCAATCGGGTTCCGGCAAAGCGCATCGGGCAGGCGGAGGAGATCGCCGAAGGCGTGGTCTGGCTGCTCTCGGACCAGGCTTCCTATGTCAATGCAACCATCCTGAGGATCAGCGGCGGCCTGTAGCGATGAACGCGGGCCAAGGTGCGCCGGCCTGCCGGATTTGAATATTGGCGCAGGCTGGCCTATGGATCCCGCGACAGCGAAGGTATGTGCGCGCGAGGATGGAAGAACGGATATGGCTCACCAGGATGATGAATATGTCTATGACGAGGCGACCGGCGAGTGGCGCCCGGCTTCGGAAATGGCCGCGCTCGCGGCGCAGGCCGGGCAGATCGAGGTGCGAGACGCTTCGGGGAATCTCCTTGCCGACGGCGATTCCGTCGTCCTCGTGAAGGATCTGAAGGTCAAGGGTGCCGGGCAGACCCTGAAGCAGGGAACGGTGATCCGCTCGATCCGGCTGACCGACAATCCCGAGGAAATCGATTGCCGGCATGACGCCATCAAGGGGCTGGTCCTGCGCACGGAATTCGTGCGCAAGCGGTCCTGATCCGCAGGGCAGCCGCTCATCGCCAGGAGAGCTGGTCCTTCGGCAGTCGTCCGCTCGGGTCGAAGACCGAAATCTTGTGCGGCAGGTCCGGCCCCCACTCCCAGAGCACGAGATTCCGGTCCTCGGCATTCGCGCCCGGCGCAAAGCTCGGGACGAGGATGCCGGCCAGGTCGCGGGCGCGCAGCCGGTCATGCACCGCCCAGGAAGCTGGCCGCCTGCCATTGGCGAGCGCCATCGCCCAGGCACATTGCATCTCGGCAAGTCCGACCTCGTATTCGAGCCTGCCTGCTTCGGTCGTCAGATCGGCAATATCGGCACAATCGACCTCGTAAGAGCACAGCACGCAAGGATCGATGCGGTGGGCGAGGCCCTGATTGGCCTCCTTCACCGCGGTCATGATGGAGGTGGCGAGATAGAGCGCCGGAACGCCTTTCGGGTTGAACCGCGCCCCCCTGACGGCGGCCCCGTCGCCCGAAACCGGCTGGAACGACCAGCGCGGATCATGTGCGCGATAGCAGATGCCGACAAACCTCACGCAAATCCGCCCAGCGCCATATGGTCGAGATAATCGCGGACGGCAGCGGCCTTTCCCTCCTTGACCAGCGCCTCGGCCGTGCGGCCGCCAAAGGCCGGCAGGGGTTGCGAACGGTACCAGGCCATGGCCTGCTCCTTGCCGCCGGCCCAGTCCGCTACACGGCTGATGATCTCCAGCATCTCGCGGAGCCGCATCTGCGCCTTGGGCGACCTGCTGCGCTCGGTACGGTAAAGCGTCTCGCGGGAAAGCCCGGCGGTCTCGGCGAGCTGGGTCTTGGACATGCCGAATCGCTCCACGAGCTGGTTAACGACAATCTTGCCGGTCCGGTCCATGAAGGACAGGACCATCGATTCCTCCTGCCGTGCCATTCTTGCCGCTTCCGCCATTGTCCACACCTGCCAGTACTGCTGGCGCATTTCCTGTGCATCGAATATGGCATTTCCGGAAAGGATTGCAATCCCTGCAATGCCGAAGGGGCGGGCGGGCGTCCAGCCGGAGCGCGAGTCCGGCAAATTTCGGGAGGCGTCACGGTCTGCTGCCTGCACGGCATTTCCCGAGCGGCCGACCGGCCTGCAGCATCGGACAGCGCATTGCCATCATGCGTTCGCGGCCGGCGAATTCAGCCAGCCGGGAGACATCGTTGATCGCGACGACGTTCTGCCGGGTCCGCACGCCGAAGCGCTGCAATCGCTGGAACGCACGGGAGAGGCTCTCGGGCTTCATGCCAAGCCGGCCGGCAATGATCAGCTTTTCATACGGCAGGGCAATCGTGCAGGGCCCGTTCTCCACCGGCGCCAGCGACACCAGAAAGCTCGCCAGCCTCTGCGGGCCGGTCCGCGCCTTCAGCTCCTCGATCTGGTCGACCAGCGTGCGCAGGTGCCGCACCGAGGATGCGAGCATGGTCAGGCCGATTTCCGGGTTCAGCCGCGTCAGCGCCAGGATCCGCTGGGCAGGCACCTTGACGAGCCGCGCATCCGACACCGTTTCACCGCTCACCGGATAAGTGCCGCCGGCGAGGCAGGGGACCTCCGCGACGCATTCGCCGCGCGCGAAGACACCGACGATGGCCTCATCGCCTGCTGGCGTCCAGCGGAACAACTTCACCCAGCCGTCGAGCACGAGATAGAAGGCCGTTGCCGGCTCGTCCTGCTCGAAGAGCATCGTCCGGCGCGGCAGCACCCGCAGTTCCGATTGTGCCAGCAGCGTGGAGAATGCCTCTCCCGGCAAGGCCGAAAGCATCGGGACCGTCCGGATCGCCTCCTCGTCACGAGGAGGGAGAGTTAATCCGCTCATCCGCCATTCCTCCTCGATGCAGGAAAGCATGCTTTCCTTCCCGGGACTTTGATCGAGCGCAAGCAAATGCAGGAAGGCGTCGCGCCGGCCCCGGCCCGGCTGCTTGACTTCGGTCAAGCGTGCATTGCGGCCAGGTCTGTTATGCGTTGGGTCAGGCAGCGGAGGAGAACGTTCAATGGACGAGAATCCCGAACCCCGGCCGGAAAGAATCCCGGTCATGCAACAGCTTCTGGACAATCCGTTCCTGTTGCTCTTCATCGGGATCACGGTCCCGACGGCGCTCTATCTCGTCTGGGGCGTGATGGAAATCGCCTCGATTCCGCTCGCTCCATAGCCAGCCGCAGGGGACCAAGCCATGGCCATCTCGCCTCCCGAAAACAAGCTCTGGTGGAACGAGCCGATCGCACGCGTGGAGATCGGCTGGATCGTGATCGCCTTCCTTTGGGGGCTGTTCATGTTCTTCTTCATGATCGCCTGGCACTTCATCGGCGGTCAGAACCTTTCGACGGAAACCTATCGGGTCACGCCGGAAGCATATGAACAGAAGACCATCGAGTTCGCGGAGAAATTCGAGGTCGGGGATGAAATGGGGACGCCGGTGGTGCGGCCGCCGGCCGGGGAGCCGGTCTATCTGCTCGCCCGCCTGTGGGAATGGTGGCCGATCCTCGAGCTGGAGAAGGGCCAGAGCTACCGCATCCACCTGTCATCGATCGACTGGCAGCACGGTTTCACGCTTCAGCCGGTCAACATCAATATTTCCGTCCATCCGGGCTATGAGCAGATCATCACGCTGACACCTACCGAGACCGGCGAGTTCGGCATTGCATGCAACGAATATTGCGGGATCGGCCATCACATGATGACCGGCCGCATTCGCGTCATCGATCAGGCGGGGAGGGGATCATGACCGCAATAGAGGCTTTCCATGCTGGCACGGAAGTCGCAGGCGCGCATTTCCGCACCTGCCGGTTCACCGGGCTGAGGGTCGATATTGCCGCGCAGCGCCTCATCAAGGCCAATGCCGTCGCGGCCATTCTCTTCCTGGCCATTGGTGGGCTCATGGGCTTGCTGGTTGCACTGACGCGCTGGCCGGCCATTCAGCTGCTGCCCTCGGACTGGTTCTATCTCATCCTGACCGGGCATGGCGCGAATGTGCTGCTGTTCTGGATCATCTTCTTTGAAGTGGCGCTGCTCTATTTCGCCTCGGCGATTCTGCTTGGGTCGCGCATCGCGGCGCCCAGGCTCGCCTGGGCCGGGTTCGTGCTGATGGTGCTGGGTGCGATTGCGACCAATATCGCGGTATTCCAGGGCGATTCGAGCGTAATGTTCACGTCCTATCCGCCGATGCAGGCCGCGCCGCATTTCTATTTCGGCATCATCCTGTTCGCGGTCGGGGCGCTGATCGCCATCGGGATCTTCTTCGGGACGCTGGTGATCGCGCGCAGCGAGCGCACCTATGAGGGCTCGATGCCGCTGGTGACGTTCGGTGCGCTGACAGCCGCCATCATCGCGGTCTTCACCCTCGCCGCCGGGGCCATCATTCTCGTGCCGACTTTCCTCTGGTCGCTGGGCCTGATCGCCGAGATCGACCCCCTCGTCTACAAGGTCGTCTGGTGGGGAATGGGCCATTCCTCGCAGCAGGTGAATGTCGCAGCCCATGTCTCGGTCTGGTACGCGATCGGGGCGCTGGTCGTGGGCGCCAAGCCGCTTTCCGAGAAGGTCAGCCGCACCGCCTTCCTCCTGTACATCTTCTTCCTGCAACTTGCCTCGGCGCATCACCTGCTCGCGGATCCGGGCATGAGCGCGACCTGGAAGATCGTCAATACCAGCTACATGCTGTATCTGGCCGTGCTCGGATCGCTGATCCATGGCCTGACCGTGCCCGGCGCCATCGAGGCGGCGCAGCGGCGCAACGGCTACACCAAGGGCGCGTTCGAATGGCTGCGCAAGGCGCCATGGGGAAATCCGGCCTTCTCGGGCATGTTCCTCTCCCTCGTCATGTTCGGCTTCATCGGTGGCATTTCCGGCGTGGTCCTAGGCACCGAACAGCTCAACCTGCTGATGCACAACACCATCTATGTCCCGGGGCACTTCCATGGCACGGTGGTGGCCGGCACGACCCTCGCCTTCATGGCGATGACCTATTACGTGCTGCCGCTGGTCTTCCAGCGCGATGTCATCTGGCCGGGGCTGGCGAAATGGCAGCCCTATCTGTTCGGGCTCGGCGCGGCCGGGATCTCGCTGTTCATGATGGGCGCCGGCACGCTCGGCATTCCGCGCCGGCACTGGGATATCGCGCTCACGGACGCGCTGCACCCGTTCGACCTGCCCTCCGGCGGCTTCCTGATGATGGCGCTGAACGGGCTGTCGGCAGTCATCGCATCGATCGGCGGGATCCTCTTCATCCTCATCACCGTCGGAACCGTGCTGTGGGGCAGGCGGCTCGATCGCGGCGATGCGCCCCTGACCTTCCCGCTGCACCGGAAGGCGTCCGTCGTCGCCGAATATGGCAGCCACGCGACCCTGAAGCTGCCGGGAACGCTGATCCTGATCGCCATCTTCTTCGTGTCCTTCGTTCTCTATTATTTCGTCAACTGGAAGTACCTGTCGGAAATCTGGCTGCTGCGCTGAGTACGATGGGGAGGGGAACGCCGATGCTTGCCGCGACCAGAATCGTCATCACCCTGCTGAAGCTGCGCATCAGCATTGCCATTGTCGCGAGCGCGCTGGCGGGGCTTGCGGTCACCAAGGGCGAAGCGCTAACGCCCGGAGCGCTCGCGGCCTTCGCGCTTGCGGTTCTTGGCGCGGCTGGCGCCGCAGGCGCCTTCAACCATTACCATGAGCGCGACAGCGACCGGAGGATGAAGCGGACTGCCAATCGGCCCTTTGCCAGCGGCCAGCTGAAGCCGGGGCCGGTCTGGCCGGTAACCTTCGCCGCGCTGCTCGGCGCCTCGGTACTGCTCGCCTGGGCGGTCGCCGGCACGATTTCGGCGCTGTATATCTTTCTCGGCGCGATCACCTACAGCCTCGTCTATACCGTCTGGCTGAAGCGGCGAACCTGCGCGAACATCATCATTGGCGGCCTCGCCGGATCCTTCGCCGTGCTGGCCGGGGCGGCAGCGATCGACCCGCAGCCGCAATGGATTTCGACCATTCTGGCCGCCGTCCTCTTCCTGTGGACACCGCCGCATTTCTGGAGCCTCGCTGCTGCGAAGGCGGAAGACTACACCGCCGCGGGCGTGCCGATGCTGCCTGCGATCGCGCCGGAGAGGGAATGGACGCTGGCGATCCTGTCGCATACGGCGACACTGGCGATCCTGTCGCTCATCCCGCTGTGGTTCGGCATGGGCTGGCTCTATGGCGTCTTCGCAGCCGCGGGTGGCGGCTGGTTCCTCTGGAAGAGCTGGCTGCTCTACCGCGAGCCGTCGCGCCGGGCAGCCATCTCGAACTTTCAGGCTTCCCTCGTGCAATTGACCCTCCTGGTCGCGGGGATCTTCCTGAATGCGATGGCGGGATGATGGGAATGCTTGCCATCGGCATCGCCAGCCTTGCGGCGCTCCTTCTCGCCAGCCCCTCCAGCGCGGCAAGAATTGACGCGGACGAAGCGCTCGCGCGCAGCGAGGCGGCGATCGGCGCCGTCATCAGCGACCATCGGCTTCTCCGCTCCGACGGTTCGTCGTTCCGGATGGTGGAGCTGAAGGGCAAGCCGCTGGTGGTCAGCCTGATCTATACGAGCTGCAGCACCGTCTGTCCGGCCAGCACGCAAACGCTCAAGGAAGCGGTCAGGCATGCGCGCGCCACGCTTGGCCGGGATTCGTTCCAGGTGCTGACGCTGGGCTTCGATGCGCGCAACGACACGCCGCGGCGCCTGTCGGCCTTCGCCATCGATCACGACATTGCAGGCGACCCGTCCTGGCATGTCGCGACCGCGTCGCCCGCCGTGCTCGCCACCCTGCTCGACGAGATCGGGTTCAGCTATTCGGGCGCTGCCGGCGGTTTCGAGCACATCACGCAGATCACCATCGTCGACGCGGAAGGGAAGGTGTACCGGCAGGTCCACGGCGACGAATTTCCCTTGCAGGTCTTGATGGAGCCGCTGAAGCAACTCGTCTATGGCGTGCGCATGACCTCCTTCACGCCGGCGGCGCTGGCGGACCGGGTTCGCTTCCTGTGCACGGTCTATGACCCGAAGCTCGGGCGCTACCGGCTGGACTACACCATCTTCGCGGAGGCCGGCGCCGGCTTGCTGTCCTTCCTGCTGATGGGATGGATCCTTGCGCGCATGTGGCGGGCTGCGCGCCGTTCCACTTGAGGCGGGAGGACCGGGATCGTGAAGAACGCCAGCCAGGACTGGGCTTTGCCGCACCTCATCAAGGGCGGGCTGCGGCGCGTCTTCGATCCGCTCGAGCGTGGCGCGGGACGGCTGTTCAGCCCGGCGCTCAATCCCCTGGCGCAGCTTGGCGCGATCTCCTTCTTCCTGTTCTGGGTAGTCGCGGTCAGCGGCATCTACCTGTTCGCCTTCTTCGATACCGGCATCGTCGATGCCTATGCGTCGGTGGAATGGATCAGCGGGCCGCATGGATATCATGCCGGGGTGATGCGGAGCCTGCACCGCTATGCCTCCGACCTGATGATTGTCAGCATGGCGCTGCATCTCCTGCGGGAATTCTCGCTCGACCGCTATCGCGGCACGCGCTGGTTCTCCTGGTTTACCGGCATTCCGCTGATCTGGTTTCTTTATGTATCCGGGATCACCGGCTATTGGCTGGTCTGGGATATGCTTGCCCAATATGTTGCGCTGATCTCGGCGGAACTCCTGGATGTGGTGCCGATCTTCGGCGAGCCGCTGGCACGCAATTTCCTGACGCCGGATCATCTGAGCAGCCGCTTCTTCACGCTGCTCGTCTTCCTGCATATTGCCGTGCCGCTGATCTTGCTGCTCGGCATGTGGATCCACATCCAGCGCATCTCCCGCCCGAAGGTGAATCCGCCGAGGCTGCTTGCCGGCCTCATCCTTGCTTCCCTGCTGGCCGTCGCGCTATGGAAGCCCGCGACCAGCCAGGGGCCGGCCAACCTCGCCCGGGTGCCAGACGGGATCGGCCTCGACTGGTTCTTCCTGCCGCTCTATCCGCTGGCGGAGAAATGGGGCGCCTGGGGCCTGTGGGCGCTGCTGCTCGGCGGTTCGACCCTGCTCGCCTTCCTGCCATGGCTGCCACCCTTCCGGCGTCCGCCTGCCGCAGTGGTCGACCTGCCGAACTGCAATGGCTGCAATCGCTGCGTGGAGGATTGCCCCTATGAGGCCATCCAGCTTGTACCGCGCACGGATGGCGCGCCCTTTCCGCATCAGGCGGAGGTCAACCCGGATCTGTGCGTCGCGTGCGGCATCTGCATGGGATCGTGCCCGTCCTCCTCGCCCTTCCGCCGGCAGACGGATCTCAGGACCGGGATCGACCTGCCCGGCCAGCCCCTGCGCGAGGTGCGAGACAGCGTGCATGCCGCTTCCGCCCAGCTTGAGAGGAGCGCCCGCATGATGGTGTTTGCCTGCGCGCATGGCGCCGGAGGCGGCGATCATGGCGCCGTGGTGACCTTCCCCTGCGTGGCCATGATCCCGCCCTCGCTGATCGATTATACGTTAAGCAAGGACCTCGCGGATGGCGTGCTGGTGGCAGGGTGCAGCGAAAGCACGGCCTATAACCGTCTGGGCATCGAATGGACGCGCCAGCGCTTCGCTGGTGAACGCGACCCCTATTTGCGCAAGCGCGTGCCGCGGGAAAGGCTGGCGACCTGCTGGGTCTCGCCATTCGAGACGCATCGCTATCGAAATGAAAAGGCAGCATTCGGCGCCCGGCTGGCGGAACTGGCGAAGGAAGCGCCAACAGCAAAGGAACCGTCGCAGGCAGATATGGCGCCGGCGGAGGCCCGACCATGATTGACGCTCTCCTGATGGTCGCGCGATTCGCCGTCCTGCTGCTGATCGTTGCCGGAATCGCCTCGCTGTCGAACTGGCCGGCGCATCGCAGCCTGCCGGAAGGGGCCGGCGTGCTCACGCTTTCCTTCCATCATGGCGCCGACCGTGGCGCGGCCTGCCGCCCGGCAACGGAGGAGGAGCTGGCAGCCTTGCCGCCGAACATGCGCCGGAAGGAAATATGCCCGCGGGAAAGGCCGCCGATCCATGTCGAGCTGGAGATCGACGGCGTGCGGATATTCGAACGAGACGTTCCCCCGTCCGGCATCGGGCGCAGCGGGCCGTCGCGCGTGCACCAGCGTTTCGTGCTCGCGGCCGGCGCGCATGAAATTGCCGTGCGAATGCGCGACCGTCCGGGAGACGACCCTGCATGGCAGACACGGCAGACGATCCGGATGGATCCGGCGGAGCACCGCGTCATCGATTTCCGGTCTTCTGCCGGCGGTTTTGTCATTTACTGAAGGGCGCA
>CAYLGY010000093.1:0-9661 GCA_964383325.1 uncultured Rhizobiaceae bacterium | reverse complement strand
GCAGCGCAAGCGGCGGGAAGACCAGGAAGGTGCTGGGCGGAGTGAGCCCCTCTAGTGACGCAGCCGAGACGCCTGTGCTGCCTCAGGCGGCCGTAACCGCATCGCCGCGGGCCGCCGCATTCAGCTCGTCGAGCTGGCGCAGGGCAAGGAAGCCTTCCCGGTCGATCGACACGATGTCCCCGGTATCGAGCCATTCCTCGAAGCGCTGCAGTTCGCCCGGGCGATCCTCGCGGATCCGGCCGTGGATGAGCGAGGGCCCGCGCAGATGGAGCCTGAATGCCCCCTCCATGCCCTCGACAGATTCGAGGCGCAGCTGAATTCCGGGCAGCAGTCGGCCGACCGTACCCTCGCGTGAATGCGTGATCGTATTCAGCGCAACGATCGGCGCTGCATTGCCGAACGCATAGCCTTCGAGGATTTCCAGCCCGAGACGTTCGCGGAACAACCTGCGGGTCTCGGCGCTGACCGGCTCGGCGCCGGCGAAAATCATGCGCAATTGGGTCAGGTCGGTCTCTCCAGCCTGGAGGAGTTGAACCAGCCGGGTTTCGCTGCCCAGCAATACGGTCGGGCGGTTGCCCGATGCAGATCTTGTTTTCGCCTGCGACCCGTTCGATGCGCTACGCAGGCGCGCCCCCGCCATGAGCGCCAGCAATGTGCCGCCGGCAAGGCCGGCACCATAATGTGCCGGCAGCAGGTTGATGACCGTATCGGCCGGGCTGATGTCGATCCGGCTCTGCAATTGCAGGATGTTGGTCAGGATGTTTCTCTGGCTGAGAACCAGCACTTCCGCCTGCCCGGGCTCCATTGCCCCGGCCAGCAGGACGGCCGGATCGTCCGGCCGGCGCCGATGCAGCGCAAAACGCCAGAAAAGACGGGCCGCAAGGCGGCCGGCCCGCCCGGCCTGCGCCAGCACCTCATCGAGCCAGACGAGGCGGATGCCGTCAGCTTCGATGGCGTCTGCAAGGGCCTTCACCTCCTCCTGGGCGACAATGGCGCGAGTGGTCAGCACGATCCGCACGCCGGCCGTGCGCAGGAATGCGGTGGTCGCATCGAGCGGCGCATCCGGGTCGATCAGTGCCGCCGGCCGGCCTGCGGACTGGGTGGCAAGAAAGGCCGCGACCATGAAGGCGGAGCCGGGCAGGAGCAGGCCCACGGGTTCGCTGGCACTGACCGTCTTGCCCTGGATGTTCCGGCCGATGATTCGCGCTTCGGTGAAAAGGCGGCGATAGCTCCACTGGCCGGTCTGTGCGTCTTCGAGCACGATCCGCCGCTTGCCGTGCAGGCGGGCGGCGTCGGACAGGGCGCGGAACAGGCTGCGCTCCGGATTGGCAGCCAGAAGGCGCAATTCGGCGACGCGGTCAAACAAGGCATGCGCCCGCGTCGTGCGGTTCTCGCCGGCCTGCTCGACCAGCTCGGCAATCGTCCTGCCCTCGAGCGCCCTTATGGAGAGAACCGGAAAGCGATGGCGCGCCGCCTTTGCCGCCGGAGTTCTCGATACGCGCAGGTGCCTCGCGCCGACGAGATCGATGGGCACGATCCTGGCATTGGCCTGGGAGGCGATGCGCGCAATGGCGCGATACAGCCGGAAGCCCTTCTGACTCGGTTCGACATCATCGGGGATATAGACCGCCAGCCTTCCTCCGCCTTTCAGACGGCGGACGAGGCGGCGGGAAACGAAGATGTGCTTTGCGTTGAACGCAATCGTCGGCGCGAGGGAGCGGTAGGGTTCGAGCCAGGCGGCTGCGGCCGAACGCTCATCGAGAATATGCAACGTCGTGTCGGGAAGCAGCGTCAGCATCACCGCCGGGTCGATGGCCGAGCGATGCAGGATCACATAGATGACGGGGGTCTTGCACTTGCGGGCGATCGAGATCTGGCGGTCGTCCAGCCCGTAGAGCATCTGCAGGGGCGCATAAAGCAGGCCCTGCTTGAACGAGATTCCGTGCCGTACAATCGGATAAAGGGCGGACGCGAACCAGAGCGCGACCAGGATTCCCAGGATCGTAATGCCAAGAAGCACTCAAATTCCTCCGGATCGACACCCCCCCTTCCATCGGCCGTTCTCAATGCGACATCCGGCGACCGTTTGGCGGAAACTATAGCCTTTCTGGCCAAAATGGAAGCGGTTTGCGGGCTCGGTTCTATTCTGGCGAGCGGTAGGTGAGAAAGCGGCCGGCGGGAACGCTGTAGAGCATGCCGGTCTCTTCCAGCGACGGCAGCGTCAGCGGCACGAGCTTCGCGGCGACCTCGGAAGGGTGGGGCGAATCCATCGGATCCGCGCCTGGCCTTGCCTGCGCCAGCATGGCAGTGCGCGTCGCGCCGGGATTGACGGCATTCACCTTCAGGGGCGTGTTGCGGGTTTCGTTGGCCCAGCAGCGCGCCAGCGCTTCCACGGCCGCCTTCGAGGCCGAATAGGCGCTCCAGAAGGGCCGGCAATTATGGGCCGCGCCCGACGAGATCAGGACGGCCCGGCCTGCATCCGATTGTTTCAGCAGGGGTTCGAGCGAACGGATCAGCCGCCAGGTTGCCGTCACATTGATGTTCATGACCCGCTCGAACACCTTGGCCTCGATATGGCCGATCGGCGACAGGACGCCGAGGATTCCGGCATTGGCAATCAGGATGTCGAGCTTGCCCCAGCGTTCGTGGATGGCGGCGCCGAGCCGGTCGATGCCTTGCATGTCGGCGAGATCGAGCGGGACGAGCGTCGCTTCCCCGCCCTTGGCGCGGATTTCGTCATCGAGCTCTTCCAGGCCGCCGACCGTTCGCGCCACAGCGATCACATGAGCGCCGGCGGCCGCCAGCTCGCGGGCGAGATAATATCCGATCCCGCGCGATGCGCCGGTGACGACGGCAATCCTGCCGGAAAGGGGGGCCTGCGGATCTGCAGATTCAGTCATGTACTTCCTCCGGGCGCAAGCAGGGAAAGGGTGCGGACCTTGCCGTCCGGGTCATGGTCAGTGAGGGGCGTCGGATAGTCGCCCGTGAAGCAGGCGTCGCAATATTGCGGCCGGTCCGGGTTGCGTCCCGATTCGCCCAGGGCGCGATAGAGCCCGTCCACGGAAAGGAACGCAAGCGAATCGACACGGATGAACTGCGCCATTTCCGCGAGATTCATGCGGTGGGCAAGGAGTTTTTCGGTTTCGGGCGTGTCCACCCCGTAGAAGCAGGAAGCGCGCGTCGGCGGCGAGGCGATCCGCATGTGCACCTCGACTGCGCCGGCATCGCGTACCATCTGCACGATCTTCTGGCTGGTGGTGCCGCGCACGATCGAATCATCCACCAGCACGACGCGCTTGCCTTCCAGCATGCGGCGATTGGCGTTGTGCTTCAGCTTGACGCCCATATGGCGGATGGAATCGCTGGGCTGGATGAAGGTGCGCCCGACATAGTGATTGCGGATGATTCCCATCTCGAAAGGCAGGCCGGCGCCCTCCGCATAGCCCAGCGCCGCCGGCGTTCCCGAATCGGGAACCGGCACGACCACATCGGCGTCCATCGGCGATTCCAGTGCCAGTTGCCGGCCGATTTCCTTGCGGACAGCATAGACATTGCGACCCTGCCATACCGAATCCGGGCGCGAGAAATAGACATATTCGAAGATGCAGAACCGGGGCGCGGCGGGCGCGAAGGGAAACCGGCTCTCGATACCGTCCTCGGTCAGGATCACCATTTCGCCGGGCGCCACGTCGCGCTCGAACCGGGCGCCGATGATGTCGAGCGCGCACGTTTCCGAGGCCAGGATCCAGGCGCCGTCGAGCTGGCCGAGCACCAGCGGGCGAAAGCCGAGCGGATCCCGGCAGCCGATCATCTTCTTCGACGAGAGCGCGACGAGGGAGAACGCGCCTTCGAGTTGGCGCACCGCGTCGATGAAGCGCTCATTGAAGCTATTGGCGCGGCTGGTGGCGACGAGGTGCAGCAAGGTCTCGGTATCGGAGGTCGAGGTGAAGATCGAACCCTTTGTCTGCAAGTCGCGCTGCACGGTCATCGCATTGGTGATGTTGCCATTGTGAGCGACGGCAAAGCCGCCATCGGCCAGCTCGGCAAAGAGCGGCTGGACATTGCGGAGCCCGGGACCACCTGCCGTCGCATAGCGCGTATGCCCGATGGCGCGGTTCCCCTTCAGTCGCGCGAGGACGGCCGGCTTGGTGAAATTGTCGCCGATCAGGCCGATATGGCGTTCGACATGAAACTGGCTGCCGTCGAAGGAGGCAATTCCCGCCGCTTCCTGGCCGCGATGCTGCAGCGCATGCAGCCCGAGCGTAGCGATCGCGGCGGCGTCGGGATGCCCGTAGACACCGAATACGCCGCACTCATCGTGGAACCGGTCAGCCACGGGGTCGACTGCGGGGATGTCGGCGGCTCCCGGATGCGCCGGGTCGATCCTGCCGGTATGCGGATTCATGAGCGTCAGTTCCCTGGGGCCTCGCCGCCGCCGCCCGGCTTCAGCCGGTCGAGCAGGGCATTGTCGGGATCGTCCGGAAGCAGGTTCTGCAGGCTCTGGCCGATGCCCTCCAGCAGGGGCCGCGACTTGGCGTCCGCGATCCAGGCTGGTGGGTTTGCGGCCACGAGCCAGTTGAAGAAGAGCAGGCCGACGGCGACGACCAGAATGCCACGCGCGGCGCCATACAGAAACCCGAGCGTGCGGTCGAGCGCGCCGACGCGGCTGTCGATGATGAAATCTGCGATGCGCACGGTGACGATGGTTGCGAGGATCAGCGCGATGAAGAAAACGATTGCGGCGGCCGCGATCTGCGCCACCTGCTTGTGGCTGATATAGGGCTGGACATAGGGGGTCAGCACGCCGTGCAGATAATAGGCGGCCACGGCGGCGAGCAGCCAGGAGATTACCGAAAGCAGTTCACGGGAAAAGCCGCGCACCATCGCCAGCATCGCCGAAACCAGCGTGAAACCGATCAAAATTCCGTCCAGTAACGTCACCGGCATACCTGCCTGCTCCCGTTTCAGGAGTGGAAGACGCTGGCATTCGCCCGTCTGCCTGCTCCAGTTTCCAATCTTGGCTGCATCTTCCCGGGGTCACGCCGGCCCCCGGACTGCCGGTCGTCCTCCGACTGTATTTGCGGATGCGTCGGCATGTCATCCATCTCTGCCCGGACCGGCAATATGCCGCACCAGCTCATCGAGCGTTGCCGGCAGAAAGGCCCTGCGCGCCATTTCTCCTGTCAGTTCTTCCGTGCCCGCCGGCAGGACCGCCGTCCGGAATCCCAGCTTCTCCGCTTCCTTCAGGCGGGAGGCGGAATGTGCGACCGGACGTACCGCTCCGGACAGCGAGATTTCGCCGAAATAGACGCAATCGGCCGCAAGGGCAAGGCCGGTGATGGATGAGGTCAGTGCAGCAGCCACGGCAAGGTCGGCCGCGGGCTCGCTGATCCGGTAGCCGCCGGCGACATTGAGATAGATGTCGTTCTGCGCGAACCGCAGCCCGCTATGGGCTTCCAGCACTGCCAGCACCATGGACAGGCGCTGGTTGTCCCAGCCGATCACGGCGCGGCGCGGCGTGCCGAGGGGGGAGGGGGCCACCAGCGCCTGGATCTCCACGAGAAGCGGGCGCGTGCCTTCCATGCCGGCGAACACCGCGGCGCCGGGCGTGCGCGCCGAACGGTCGCCGAGGAAGAGTTCCGACGGGTTGGGCACTTCGCGCAGCCCCGAATCCGACATTTCGAAGACGCCGATCTCGTCCGTGGCGCCGAAGCGGTTCTTGACCGTGCGCAGGATTCGATAGCGATGAGCCCCGTCGCCCTCGAAATGCAGCACCGCATCGACCATGTGCTCGACGACGCGGGGGCCGGCGATCTGGCCTTCCTTCGTCACATGGCCGACAAGCACGATTGCCGTGCCCGTCGCCTTGGCGTGGCGGATCATGGCCTGGGCGCTGGCGCGCACCTGGGTCACGGTTCCCGGCGTCGAATCCGCCGTGTCGGTCCAGAGCGTCTGGATCGAATCGATGATCGCGAGGTCGGCCGGGCGACCTTCCGACAGGGTGGCGAGAATGTCCTCGACATTGGTTTCGGCGCCCAGCTCCACGGGCGCATCGGCAACGCCCAGCCGGTTCGCACGCAGGCGGACCTGCGCGATCGCTTCCTCGCCGGATATATAGATGATGCGCCGCGAACGCCGCGCCAGCGCCGCCGCCGCCTGCATGAGCAGGGTAGATTTGCCGATGCCCGGGTCCCCGCCGACCAGGATCGCCGAACCCGGCACGAAGCCGCCGCCCGTTGCGCGGTCAAGCTCGGCGAGCCCCGTCTCGATCCGCGGCGTCGGCTGGCTTTCGCCGGCAAGGGTCGTCAGCGCCACCACCCGCCCGCGGCGAGGCTTGCGCTGGGTTGCGGGCCCGCCGCCAATGCCGCTCCCCGGCGCTTCCTCGACAAGGCTGTTCCAGGCGCCGCAATCGTCGCACCTTCCGGCCCAGCGCGCATGGGCGCTGCCACAGCTCTGGCAGACAAACTGGCTGCGAATCCGGGCCATCAGCCCTGGCCTCCCGGCCGCGTCCTCGCAATGGCTGCGTTCATTCGAACCGCTCGGGCAGGCGCTCGCCTTCCGCAAGGTCGAAGAAGCGCGTGAATTCCGGCTGGAAGCCAAGCTCGACCGTTCCGGTCGGGCCGTGGCGCTGCTTGCCGATGATGACCTCCGCCTTGCCGCGAACGGAATTCATCTCCGCTTCCCATTTGAAATATTCCTCCGTTCCCGGCGGCGGCTGCCGGTTGCCGAGATAATATTCCTCCCGGTAGACGAACAGCACCACGTCCGCATCCTGCTCGATCGAACCCGATTCGCGCAGGTCCGACAGCTGCGGCCGCTTGTCGTCGCGATTCTCCACCTGGCGCGACAATTGCGACAGCGCCACGATCGGCACGTTGAGTTCCTTGGCAAGCGCCTTCAGCCCCGTGGTGATCTCGGTGATCTCCTGGACCCGGTTCTGCGACGCCCGCGATGAGCTGCCCTGCATCAATTGCAGATAGTCGATCACGAGGACGTCGAGCCCACGCTGGCGCTTCAGCCGGCGGGCGCGGGCCGCAAGCTGGGCGATGGAAATGCCGCCGGTCTGGTCGATGTAGAGCGGAATGCGGTGCATCATCTGCGAACAGGCGACGAGCTTCTCGAAATCGCTCTCGGTGATTTCGCCGCGGCGGATCTTCGACGAGGGGATCTCGGTCTGTTCCGATATGATGCGCGTCGCGAGCTGCTCGGACGACATTTCGAGCGAGAAGAATCCGACCACGCCGCCATCCTCGGCCTTGAACGAGCCGTCGGGCTGTTCCGCGGGCCGGTAGGCATGCGCGATGTTGAAGGCGATGTTGGTTGCCAGCGATGTCTTGCCCATGCCGGGCCGGCCGGCGAGAATGATGAGGTCCGATGGCTGCAGGCCGCCCATGCGCCGGTCGAGATCGCGCAGGCCGGTGGCAATTCCCGACAGATGGCCGTCGCGCATGAAGGCGGCATTGGCCATGTCGATGGCGGTGCGCACCGCGTCGGTGAAGCTCTCGAAGCCGCCATCATAGCGTCCGGTCTCGGCAAGCTCGAACAGCCGGCGCTCAGCATCCTCGATCTGCTGCTGCGGCGGCATGTCGACCGGCGCATCATAGGCGATGTTGACCATGTCCTCGCCGACGCCGATCAGCGCCCGCCGCGTGGCGAGATCGTAGATGGCGCGTCCGTAATCCTCGGCATTGATGACTGTCACCGCGGCGGCGGCGAGACGGGCAAGATATTGCGCCGCGTTCATGTCGCCGATTCGCTCGGTCTCGGGGAGGAAGGTCTTGAGCGTGACCGGGTTTGCGGTCTTGCCCATGCGGATCATCTCGCCGGCGATCTCGAAGATCCTGCGGTGCAGCGGATCGTAGAAATGGGCCGGCTTCAGGAAATCCGAAACGCGGTAGAAGGCATCATTGTTGACGAGGATCGCCCCCAGCAATGCCTGCTCGGCCTCGATATTGTGCGGCTGCTCACGATAGAGCCGCGTCTCGCTTTCGCTCAGTTTTCTTGCGGCCTCGGCCATGCGAATCGACCCATATCCTGAACTTCCCCGGCAGATGGAAGACTGCCTTCCCGCCGGGTTCAACGCTCGCTTCGGAACCATCCCCGATGTTCACAGGCGCTTGCGCGGCAAGCCGGTTTCTTTCTTCCGCGCGATGTTGCGCTTGACAGTGCCGAATCATCCGGGATGAGAACGAAAAAGGTACACGCCTTCAGGCTGGAAGGAAAGTCGGCAGGCTCATTCCGCAGCGTGGCGGAAGCGCTGGCCATCGCGCTGGCGCAGCGCATCCTCCGCCCTGCCGATATAGTCGCGCGTCAGCGGCACGGCATTGCGGTCATGGGCGAGCTGGATCTGGAACACCATCATGTCCGACCAGCGAAACGAGGCCTCCGAGGCGGCGAGGTAGAATTCCCACATGCGGGCGAAGCGCTCGTCATAGATCTCGACGGCCCGGTCGCGATTGGCCATGAAGCGCTCGCGCCAGTTGCGCAGCGTCTCGGCATAGTGCAGGCGCAGGATTTCGACATCGGTGATAATGAGCCCGGATTTCTCGATGGCGGGGATCACCTCGGAGAGGGCAGGGATGTAGCCGCCGGGGAAGATGTGCTTGCGGATGAAGGCGTTGGTGGCGCTCGGCCCGCTCATGCGGCCGATCGAATGCAGCACCATGACGCCGTCGCGTTTCAGGAGCGCGGCGCATTTGCGGAAGAATGTGCGATAATGATTGACGCCGACATGCTCGAACATGCCGACCGAAACGATCCGGTCGAACGGCCCCCGCAATTCACGATAATCCTGGATCTCGAAGCGTGCGCGTTCGGCAAGGCCGCTCTCGTCCGCCCGCGCGACGGCGGCAGCATGCTGTTCGGTGGAGAGCGTCACGCCCAGCACCTGTGCATCGAGGTGCCGGGCAAGATACAGCGCCAGCCCGCCCCAGCCGCAACCGATGTCGAGCACCCTGTTGCCTGGATGCAGGTTGAGCTTGGCCGCCAGATGCCGCTTCTTGGCTAGTTGCGCCTCTTCCAGCGAGGCATCCTGCCCTTCGAAATAGGCGCAGGAATATTGCATGTCGCTGTCGAGAAACAGCCGGTAGAGCTCACCGGACAGGTCATAATGGCGATGGACATTCTCGCGCGAGCGCCTTTGCGTGTTGAACTGCTGCACGCGCCGGAACAGGTAGCGCAGGCCTTCGAGGGACGCCACCAGCCAGCCGGGCGTGTCCGCCCCGGTTCCCGCCGCGGCGTAGATGATGCGCAGAAGGCCAATGACATCGCCTTCCACGAAGTCGATCTCGCCATTCATGTAGGATTCGGCCAGCGCCAGCTGCGGGTCCAGCGTAATGGCCCATTCGGCAGCCTTGCTGCGAATGACGACGTGGACCGGCTCGCCAGTCCCGTCGCCAAAGCTGAAACTCTGTCCCTTGGCGTCCGTTACCTTGAGATTGCCGGTCAGTGCGAAGCGCTGGATGTAGTTACGAAGGAACCGGTTCATCGCGTGAAACAAATTTTGTAAGGTGCTAATACTATGTACGGATTCGTACGGTTTGCAATTGCAAAAACGATTGCACCAGCTTCCGCGGAACGCGGTTCCCGCATTCCGGGACAGATCAGCGGCAGGAAATGAACTGGATCTGTTGTCCGGTTCTGCCGGACGGGCAGCTCTAGG
>CAYLGY010000092.1:0-9743 GCA_964383325.1 uncultured Rhizobiaceae bacterium | reverse complement strand
CCGGAAGTCGATAGCGCGCTCGATCCGCTGGAAGGCACCACGATCTGCGCCAAGAACCTGCCGAATGCACTGGCCGTGATCGCCATTGCCGAGAAGGGCAGCCTCCTGTTCGCGCCTGATGTCTACATGGACAAGATCGCCATCGGTCCCGGCTATCCGGAGGGGGTGGTGGACATTGACGCACCGGCAACGGAAAACATCCGCAACCTGGCGCACGCCAAGGGGGTTCCCGTTGAAGAGATCACGGCCTGCATTCTCGATCGGCCGCGCCATGCAAGGATCATCGAGGAGGTGCGGGCCACCGGCGCCGCCATCCGGCTGATCGGCGATGGCGACGTGGCGGGGGTGATCCACACGACCGATCCGGACGAAACCGGCATCGACATCTATCTCGGCATTGGCGGCGCGCCCGAAGGCGTGCTGGCGGCGGCGGCGCTGCGCTGCATCGGCGGCCAGATGCAGGGGCGGCTGGTGCTGGATACGCCGGAGAAGATCGAGCGCGCAGCCACCATGGGCATCAGCGATCCGAACAAGGCCTATCGCCATGACGAAATGGCGCGTGGCGATGTGCTGTTCGCCGCGACGGGCGTCACCGATGGCAACATGCTCTCCGGAGTGAAGTTCGCCCGCAACTACATCCAGACCGAGACGATCGTTCTGCGCTCGTCGTCGCGGACGGTGCGCGAGATCAAGGCACGCCATCATGATCTGGAGAAGTTCTGATCGGGTGAAGCAGGCAATCGAACCCATTGCGGCATGAGCGTTTCGCAGCGGCGCTACTTTCTGGACGTCCGGCACTCTGCATCGGGCCGCGCATGGGAGCATCGCCTTACCCCGACGCAAGAGAACATCGCCCTGGCGATGGCGCAGGGCCATGGCCTTTCCGATCTCGTCGCGCGGGTCATTGCCGCGCGCGGCGTGGGTTTCGACGAAGCGGCCGGTTTTCTGCAACCGACGATCCGCGACCTGCTCCCCGATCCGCTGCGCCTGACCGACATGGACCGGGCCGCCGGGCGCATCGCCGCCGCCATCCGCCGGCGTGAGCCGGTGGCGATCTTCGGCGATTACGATGTCGACGGCGCGGCCTCCTCGGCGCTGCTGAAACGCTATCTCGATGCCTTCGGCGTGCAATCCGAGATCTACATTCCGGACCGGATCTTCGAGGGCTACGGTCCCAACCCGGCTGCGATGCAGGAGCTGGCGCGGCGGGGCGCCCGTCTCATCGTCACGGTCGATTGCGGCACCAGCAGCGCCGAGGCGATCGATGTGGCGCAGCAGGCGGGGGTCGATGTGGTCGTGCTCGATCATCATCAGCCCGGCGGGCCGATGCCGCCGGCGGTCGCGGTGGTCAATCCGAATCGCGACGACGATTTGTCGGGGCAAGGGCATCTATGCGCGGCCGGCGTCGTCTTCCTGACCCTCGTGCAGGTTTCGCGGCTGTTGCGAGGGGGGTCCCAGACGCAGGAGGCGCCGGATCTTCTTGGCTTCCTCGATCTGGTGGCGCTGGCAACGGTCTGCGACGTCGTGCCGCTGACCGGCGTCAACCGCGCCTTTGTCTCCCGTGGCCTCGCCGTGGCGCGCCGCCTTGCCAATCCCGGCATGGCCGCGCTCGCAAGGCTGGCCCGGATCGGCGAGCCGCTGAACCCGTTCCATCTCGGATTTGCCATCGGCCCGCGCATCAATGCCGGCGGCCGCATCGGCAATGCAGCTCTCGGCAGCCGCCTGCTGGCAAGTGGCGACCCGGCCGAGGCGGAGCGCATCGCGGCCGAGCTCGACCGGTTGAACCAGGAGCGCCAGCAGATGGAAGCCGTCATGCTGGAGGAAGCCCGCGCCCAGGTCGAGGCGGAGCTTGCGCGCGGAATGCCGCCCGCCGTGCTGATCGCCGAAAGCACGAACTGGCATCCGGGCATTGTCGGCCTCCTTGCCTCCCGCCTCAAGGATCTGGCGCGCCGGCCCGTCTTTGCCATTTCCTTCGACGGCGATGGCAAGGGCACCGGCTCCGGCCGTTCGATCCCCGGCGTCGATCTCGGCCGCCTCGTCAGGCAAGCCCTGGATCGCGATCTGCTTTCCCGGGGCGGCGGGCATGCAATGGCTGCAGGAATCACGATCCGGCGCGACAGGCTCGGCGATTTTCGTGCCTTTCTCGAAGCGGAGGCCGCATCGGCGGTCACGCAGGCGCTGGGCAATGATGCGCTGAAGATCGACGGCGCGGCGAGCGCGGACAGCGCCACCCTTGCCCTGATCGAGGAGATGGAGCAGGCCGGGCCCTATGGGGCAGGCCATCCGACGCCCGTCCTTGCCTTGCCGCTGCACCGGATCGTTGATCTGCGCGCGGTCGGCAACGGACATCTGCGCGTGCAACTGGCTTCCCGGACCGGAAGCCGGCTGCAGGCAATCGCCTTTCGCGCGGCGGGCACGCCGCTTGGCGACCTGCTGGCCGCATCCCGCGGCGAGGCGCTGCATTTTGCCGGCACGCTTGGCGCCAATCACTGGAATGGCCAGGTTCGCCCCCAGATGCGGCTGCTCGATGCGGCGCGGCCGGAGCGGGTCTGAGGTCAGTCTCCGGGCAGGATATGGCCGGATCCGGCCGCCCAGGAAAGCCAGATGCGCGAGCCGGGCGAAAGGGTCAGTTCCCGCAATTCGTCATGGCTCTTCTGGGCCGCAAGCTCGATGCCGCCTTCGCCTTCGAGATGCACGACCGCGGTCGCGCCGACGAATTCCTCGCCGATGACCATTGCCTCGATTGCATTCACACCCTCCGGCGGGCGCTGGCCGGAGAGCTGCACGCGATCCCCTGAGACAACGAAAGTGGCCGGATCGCCTTCCTTCAGTGCCTTGTCGGGATTGAGTTCGACGGCGAACTCGCCCGATGGCGTCGCGATATGGGCCAGGCCTTCGGCGATTCGGGTGACCTTCCCGGACAGCAGATTGGAGGAGCCAAGGAATTCGGCGACGAAGCGCGTGCGCGGCGTGCGGTAGATTTCCTGCGGATTGCCGATCTGCTCGACCTTGCCTCGGCTCATGATGACGACGCGATCGGCCATGGAGAAGGCTTCCGACTGGCTGTGCGTGACATAGACGAACGTGATGCCGAGTTCCTTCTGCAGGTTGGCGAGCACGGCCTGCATGCGGATTTTCAGATGCGCGTCCAGGGCCGACAGCGGTTCGTCGAGCAGCAGGATCTCCGGTTCCGTGACGAGGGACCGGGCAAGCGCGACACGCTGGCGCTGGCCGCCCGAGAGATGGGCAATGTTACGCTCCGCAAATTCGGCGATCTGCATCAGGGACAGCCATTTGTCCACGCGCTTGCGGCGCTCCTCGCGCGGCATTCCACGCATGCGCAGCCCGAACTCGATATTCTCGCGCACGGTCAAGAAGGGAAACAGGGCAAGGCTCTGCCACACCATTGGCGTCTCGCGCTGCCAGGGGGCGAGACGGTCGATTCGCTTGCCCTTCAGCAGGATTTCGCCCTCGCTCGGCGCTTCCAGCCCGGCGAGCATGCGCAGCGTCGTCGTCTTGCCGCAGCCGCTGGAGCCCATGATGGCAAGGAACTCGCAGCGACGGATTTCGAGGTCAAGCCGCTCGACGGCGACGAAATTGCCGAATCTTTTGACGACGCCGTTGAAGACGACGAGAGGCTGTTCAGTCATGCGCCACCCTGTTCGCTGCCGGCGCCCGGGCCGGAGGAGCGTTTCATGAGAAGGATCTGGGCCAGGATGACGAGGGTCATCGAGGTAATGAAGACGAAGGTGCCGATCACGTTGATGCGCGGGCTGACCTGCCCCTGAAGAAAGCCGAGCACCTTCACGGGCAGGGTTTCCTGCAGGCCGGAGACGAACCACGCCACGGCGAATTCGTCGAAGGACACCGCCATGGTGATGAAGAGCGCCGCAAGGATCGCCGGCCGGGTGAACGGCAGGATCACGTGTCGCATCGCCATCCATTCGGACGCGCCGAGATTCCATGCCGCCGCTTCCAGCGCCGGGTCCATTTGCGACAGGCGCAGGCGGATGATGGCCATGGCGAAGGGCGCGCACATCACCGTATGAGCAATGATGATCGACCAGATCTGGCCGGAGAGGCTCATGCGCGACAGGAAGGCCAGCATGGCAAGGCCGAGGATGACCACGGGGATCGTCGGCGGCAGCAGGGCAAGCGCCAGATAGACGGGCTTGCCAAAGAAGCGGTAGCGGAAATCCGTATAGGCCGCGCCAAAGCCAAGCAGGGTTGCGAGCACAGCGACGCAGCTCCCGGTCACCAGCGTGTTGCGCAGACCCTCCCAGATGCGCGGATCCTCATTGACGAGCTGGTACCAATGGGTCGAGAAGCCGCCCAGCGGCAGGGAAGGAAAGCGGTCGACATTTAAGGAGAACACGAAGCTTGCCGCGATGGGCGCGAAGATGAAGGCGAAGATGACGAGCACATAGAGGCGCAATGCCCAGTCGATCAGACGGTTGCGATGCGGGTCGTTCATCTGCCGCGCTCCCTGTAGGCATAATGGACCGCGGCGAATGCGACGCTCAACAGGGTGGCGATCATCATGATGGCGATGACGGCGGCGCGGGGCCATTGCTGGCCGGATTTCGTCGTGTCGGTAATCAGGATCGACAGGGTCGGGGGATCGCCGCCGCCGAGATAGAGCGGGCTGACGAAATCGCCGAAGGTGAGGATGAAGCAGAACAGGGCGGCGATGACGAGGCCGACCTTGGCCGAGGGGATCACTACTTCAAAGACGGTCCGCAATCTTCCGCAGCGCAAATTGTGGGCGGCCTCGATCAGGGTCCTGTCCACGAACATCAGGGAAAAGAGCTGCAACAGGATGACCAGCGGCAGGCAGAGGGTCATGTATCCGACCATCGTGCCGAAGGCATTGTTCAGCATGCTGTAGGGGCCGAGGCCAATTCCGGCCAGCAGGGCGTTGAAAATGCCGCTGTCGGCGAGGAAGATCTGCCAGGAATAGACGCGCACCAGATAGCTGGTGAAGAACGGGATCACCATCAGGAAGATCGCCCAGCGCCTTGCGTTTTCCGAAAGCTTGAAGGCGATTGCGTAGGCGCAGGGGAAGGCAACTGCGCTGGTGATGACAGCCGCCGAGGCCGCCAATCCCAGCGTCCGGAAATAGGCATTCCAGAACGTGCTGCGTCCCAGCATCCAGGCCCAGTTGACCGTGTCGAAATCCGCCTGCATGCGGAAATTGCGCACGGTCCAGAAGCTGAGCGCGATCAGGAAGACCAGGGGCGCCAGGAAGAAGGCAACCTGCCAGGCCAGCATGGGCAGGGAAAAGGTCAGGCCATACAGGGTGACGGATTTTCGCATCGCTGAAGGTCTCGTCAGCTACGGGGTACTGGCACCGACACCGGCGCGAGGCAATACGGGCGGGCAGGGGTCCGCACCGCCCGTCGCCTGCCGTCAGGAACCCTTGTAGTCGGACCAGAAATCGTTCCAGTCCTCCAGGCTCTGCTGGACCGGCAATTGCCGGTACTTGATGCGGCCGGAACGGATCAGCTCCATGGCGTTGTTGCTTTCGCTCAGCAGCATGCCCTGGCGCCTTGCCTCCTCCGGCGTCACCTCGGCCAGCAATTCCCAGCCCTTCTGGCTCGGGATCATGCAGGGATAGGCCACCATGTTCGCAGCCTTCACCTGGCCGCGCGGCGAGGTGATGTACTGGATCCATTTCTTTGCGAGGTCTGCCTTCTGCGATCCCTTGCCGATGGAATAGGATTCGGTGAATTGCAGGCCGCCTTCCTCCGGGATGACCGATCGGACCGCAATGCCGTCACGCTCCAGCGCGCCGGTGATCCAGTCGCCGATCCCGGCGATCAGCAGCATCTGGCCATTCTGCAGCGAGGAGAACGTGCCGCCATAGTCAAAGAACCCGCCGATCTGCGGGCGCAGGCTGGAGGTCTTTTCCTGTACGGCCTGCCAGGCCGCATCATCGAGGTCGAACGGGCTCGCATTGCCGTTCAGGAGGCTGATCTGGCCAAGATTGGGCAGATGCCAGTCGAAATGTCCCACCTGGCCCTTGAAACGCTCGTCCCAGTAGATGTTGTAGGTGGAGGCTTCCGCCTCCGTGATGGCGTCTGCATTATAGGCAACGCCCAGGAAGCCGAAACGGGCAATTACCGCATAGAGCTGGTCGTCCTGCCAATGGCCCGGGAAATTGTGAAATTCCGGGAAGAAGTCGTCGAAAGGATAATCGGCCGGGTCGAGCTGCTCCAGATAGCCGGCCGCATTGAGCTGCTGGACATATTCGGCATCGGAATTGATGATGTCGTAGGTTCCGGGAGGCGATTGCGAGATCAGCGCCAGCATGTTGTCGCCGCCGGTGTAATATTTCGGCACGAACTTGACGTTGTTCTCCTCCTCGAACTCCGCCACCATGTCTGGTTCGGCATGGCCATACCATGCCAGCATGTTCAGCTCGACCGGGGCGGCAAAGGCGCGCCTGTTGAGATAGGGCATCGCCAGGGCGGCGCCGCCGGCAGCTCCCGCCGCCTTGATGAACTGACGCCGCGTTTGCGGTTTGCCCGATGGAATCCGGATGTTCATGTCTCCTGCCCTTTCTTTCTTGTTCTTGCAGAAGCGTATTGAGCGTCAATGTATTTGAAAAATTAATTCTGATAATAAATGGATTTGGCTGTCTTATCGGGTAATGAGCTCCTGGTTGCGATTGGCGGGATTGCCGGAGACACCGGCCGCGTCCAGCCTGCCGATGATGTGATTGACCAGCCCGATTCCAGCGCTGGAAAGGCGCGGATGCTTGTAGAAGAGGCCGACACGGATCTCCGCGAGCGGCGGAAAGCCGTGCTGCGCATTGAGGATCCGCATGCCGGGCAGCATGGTGTAGCGGGTCATGGCGCTGACGCCGAGCCCGTTGATGACCGCATTCTGCAGTCCGCTCACGCCAGGGCCCGTATAGGCGATGCGCCAGCGGATCTGCGCCGCGTCCAGCGCCTGGATCATCCGGGCGCGATAGGCGCAGCCTTCCGGATGCGCCGCCAGCGGCAGGCCGTCGCGCGGATCGAAATTGCAATTCTCTGCTCCGGTCCACATCGGCCGTTCGACCCAGCTGCGTGACATGTATTGCGAATGTTCCGAATCGATCATCGCCACAACCACATCGAGTTCGTCGGCGCGCAGCCGTTCGAGAATGTCGGGACTCCAGCCACAATGGATTTCCAGCGTCAGATCGGAATGGAGCCGGGTATAGTCGACGATGACGCCCTGCAGGAAGGCGACAGCATAGTCATTCGGCAGGCCGACGCGGATGACCCCGGAAATGCGGCTGCGATTGAAATAGGCCGAGGCATCGTCATTGAGGCGCAGGATGTCGCGGGCATAGCTGAGCAGCATCTCGCCATCGCTGGTGAGGGAGAGCGTTCGGCCGTTCTGGCGGATGAGGGGCCCGCCGACCAGTTCTTCCAGGCGACGGATCTGCAACGAGATTGCCGGCTGGGTGCGCCCCAGCGCCTGGCCGGCGCGGGTATAGGCGCCGAGATCAACCACGGTTACAAAGGTACGCAGGAGGTCGGTCTGGAAATTGGTGAAAGCCGCCATGGATTTGCGTTCCTCATGATCTTATGAGAAATATAAATTTTCCATATTGTACCAGCCGACTTCTATTCATCAACCGCAATCACGATGTGGGAGATGAGAATGCTGGATGATTCCGTTTTTGCCGCCGAATTGTCATGGCCCGAATTTCACGCGCGGGTCCGCGATGGCAGCACGGCGATCCTGTTGCCGATTGGCTCGATGGAGCAGCATGGCCATCACATGCCGATGCATGTGGACGTGCTGTTGCCGGTGGAGTTCAGCCGCCGCGTGGCGCTGGAGACGGCAAGCCTTGTCGCGCCGCCCTTCACCTATGGCTACAAGTCGCACCAGAAATCGGGAGGCGGCAATCATCTGCCGGGCACGACCAGCCTCGATGGCGCGACGCTCGTGGCCAGTCTGCGCGACGTCATCAAGGAATTCGCCCGTCATGGCGCTCGCAATATCTGCCTGATGAATGGCCATTTCGAGAATTCGTGGTTCATCGTCGAAGGCGTCGACCTGGCATTGCGGGAACTGCGCTGGGATGGCATCGAGGAGATGAAGATCGTGGTCCTGTCCTATTGGGACTTTGTCGACGAGCAGACGATTGCGCGGCTTTATCCCGACGGCTTTTCCGGTTGGGACATCGAACATGGCGGCGTGCTTGAGACGTCGCTGATGCTGGCGCTCTATCCGGATCTCGTGCGGCTGGACAAGGCAATCGATCATGCGCCGGCAAGCTTTCCGCCCTATGACGTATATCCTGTGAAACCCGAATGGACCCCTGAAAGTGGCACGCTCTCCTCGCCAAGGGAGGCAACGGCGGAGAAGGGCGAAATCCTCCTGGATGTCTGCGTGCGCGGCATTGTCGAGGCGCTGCGGCGGGAGTTTCCCTAGGTCCGATGCTTTCAGCAGGAAGGGCCGGGCACCGGCCTTCCCGGAAGCAATCGGGGGCAGCAGGCATTGCCCGAGTTCTGCTGCCCCCGGCGGTCCGGTCAGTTCCGGACGATATTGTGCTCAGGGCCGAATGGGAATTTGGTGATGTTTTCCGCGCCGTCCTCGGTGACGATCAGGATGTCGTGCTCGCGATAGCCTCCGGCGCCGGGCATGCCTTCGGGCAGCATGACCATCGGCTCCATGGATACCACCATTCCCGGCTTCAGTTCGGTATCGATATCCTCGCGCAGCTCGACGCCGGCCTCGCGCCCATAGTAATGGCACAGCACGCCAAAGGAATGGCCATAGCCGAAGGACCGGTATTTGAGCAGGTCCCACTGCCGGTACATTTCGTTCAGCTCGATGGCGATGTCCTTGCAGCGCGCGCCGGGCCTGATCAGTTCGAGGCCGCGGCGATGCACGGCGACATTCTTCTCCCAGATGTCGAGGCTGGCATCGTCGACATGGTCGCAGAACAGCGTCCGCTCCAGCGCCGTGTAATAGCCGAAGATCATCGGGAAAGTGTTGAGCGAGAGGATGTCGCCGGACTGGATGACCCGGTTCGTCACCGGATTGTGCGCGCCGTCCGTATTGATGCCGGACTGGAACCAGGTCCAGGTGTCCATCAGTTCGACGAAGGGGAACGATCCGGCAATCTCGCGCACCATCGCATTGGTCGTGGCGAGGGCGACTTCATGTTCCGGCACGCCGGCCTTGATCGCCGCGACGCAGGCCGCGCCGCCAATATCGCAGATGCGCGCGCCCTCGCGGATCAGCTTGTGCTCCTCTTCCGACTTGATGGTGCGCATCCACATCGAAGGTTGACTGATGTCGACAAGTTCGACGCCCGGCAAAGCAGCCTGCAGCGCCTGGTGGTAGTCGAGCGAGACATGGTCGAACTCGATGCCGAGGCGCTTGACGTTCGGCGTCAGCTGGCGCACCGCCTGGTAGAAATTGTCCCGCCGCCAGTCCGTATAGGTAATGTTGTCGCCATGGGTGCGCCGCCAGGGCTGGCCGCCATCGATTCCGGCGGAGATCGTCGTGGCATTGTCCTGGTCGATCACCATTCCGTATTTGCGGCCGAAATAACAGTAGAGCCATCCCGAATAGTAATTGATGCAATGATAGGAGGTGAACAGCGCCGCATCGACATCGTTCTCGGCCATCCAGCGCCGGACGTCGTTCTGGCGCCGGTCCATCTCGGCATCCGAAAAGGGCGAAAATTCCTTCTCGCCATTGTGCCATTTCATCACATGCAGCATGTCGTCGGT
>CAYLGY010000091.1:8716-9787 GCA_964383325.1 uncultured Rhizobiaceae bacterium | reverse complement strand
GGACGACTGTCGGTCAGCAAATTAACTCGTCCTTCTTCTCCTTCTTCATTCCCCTATTTACCGTTGACGGCGTGGGGGACATCGACATCGACGTCCAGGATGTGACCGCGCTCGTCGGCAACCGCAAGGGCATCAATGCATCCAATGCGGCCGGAAACATAAATATTTCCGCAGGCGATATACTCAGCAACAATACGGGTGTGGATGCCCGGATAAAGGGTGCCGGTTTCGAGGCGGGAAGTTACTTTATCGGAATTCCCGGCATCGGGAATATCGACATTGATGTCGGAGATGTTACCTCCAACAATGCCGGGGGCATCAATGCTGAAACCGGTATCGGAACGATCCGGATCGAAGCGGGGGATGTCAGCTCGGCAGGAACCGGCGTCCATGCGACGTCGGGCGTCGCCCTCGATCTGGCGAGCTTCAATCTTGACGCCATCCTCGGCGGCGCTTCCAACGGAATTTCCATCGCAGTCGACAGCGTCGATGCCGGAGGAGACGGCATTCATGCCGAATTCGAGGGCCTGAACCTGATACCCGGATTCGGCGGCATCTCCATTGTGGTGGAAGGCGAGGACGGGCCGGGCGAGGTCAAGGCAAATGGCAACGGCATCCATGCCGTCACCGGCGTCGGCGGCATCAGCATTGCAGCCGGCGATGTGACCGCGGAAAACGGCTTCGGCGTCAATGCGCAGACGATGATGGGCGCCTCGCTACTTTCACTGGTAGAGGATGGCAGCTTCAATCCGCTCGGCCTGCTCACCGGCGGAATTTCCATTGATCTTGGAGATGTCGACAGCAATCTCGATGGCATCAATGCCGAGATTGGCGGAATCAATTCCGGCAGCTTCAACCTCCCCGGGGTCGGCGGCATCGAAATCTCCGCTGGCGATGTGACTTCGGGCAATGGCGACGGCATCATTGCCCGGACCGGGCTCGGCATCATCCATGTCGATGTCGATGACGTCACGGCGACGAACGGTTCCGGCATCAGCGCGATTACGGGGTCAGGCGCGGCCATCGTGCATGCCGGCGATGTGGAATCCTCCGGAACAGGCATCGAGGCGC
>CAYLGY010000091.1:0-8616 GCA_964383325.1 uncultured Rhizobiaceae bacterium | reverse complement strand
TCGGCGGGCATCCTTGCCGAATCGATTTCCGGCGACATCGGGGTGCTGATTGGCTCGCTCGAGACCGCAGGTGAGGATTCCGAAGGCATCCATGCCGAGAACGGTTCTGGCGATATCAATATCCTCGCCGGCCGGGTCAGCACCGAAGGCGCGAATTCCGTAGCCATTCATGCCAAGACCGATATCATCGGTTCCGTGTCCGGCGATATCGACATTCTCGCCGGCTCGGTAGCCACGGCTGGGGCAGATTCGGGCGGCATCTATGCCACTTCCTATGATGGCGACGTCCGGATCGTTGCCGGGCAGGTGTCGACCAAGGGGGCGGGATCTGCGGGCGTGGAAGTCTATACCACCGCCGAGGCCTTCGTGATGGCCGGCTCTGTCAGCACGGAGGGCAATGGTTCGGATGGCATCGAGGTGCAGGGCAATCTGGGCGCGACCGTCATTGCGGGCCCGGTTAGCACGATCGGCGCCGGTTCGTACGGGCTGGACGTTTCCTCTGTGGTGGAAACAATGGTGGTAGCCCAGGGCGACGTCAATGCCAGCGGGGCAGATGCGATCGGCATTCATGCGATCAGCCAGGGTGATACGCAGGTGACCGTGCTCGGTGATGTCAATGGCGGCTCCGGCTCCGGCGGCGCCGGCGTGAGCTTCTACGGGGTGCAGGGCAGCGGAACGCTGATCAATCTCGGTTCCATCGCCTCGCGCAATGACCGTGCAATCACCAACATGTTCGGTGATTCCACGACGATCAATCTTGGGAGCGTCACCGGCTACGTCGAGATGTTCGACGGCGATGACACCTTCATCAATGCGGGCATCTTCGCGGCGCGCGGCGACAGCGATTTCGGTGAGGATGAGGACGCATTCATCAATGCCGGCCTCATGACTCTCGCGGAGCGCGATGCGGTTGCCTCGGTGACGATTGCGGGTCTCGAAACCTTTGACAACAGCGTCGGCGGCATGGTCTCCCTGCTGGATGACCGGGTGGGCGATGCGCTGGTTCTCAGCGATTCCGATTTCGTCGCTGGCGGGCTCCTCGCCATTGACGCCCAGCTTCGTGTTGGCGGCGCGGCGGATATGCTGACCATCGGCGGCGATGTGCTGCATGCGCTGGATGATGAAGGCAGCAGCACCGCGCTCATCGTCAACGATCTCGATGGCGGCCCCGGCGAGTACGATCCGGAAGGCGTGCTGTTCGCGCGGGTCGGCGGCGACACCGATATTGGCGACTTCAGCCTCAATGGCGGCGAAGGCATCGACAAGGGCCTCTTCCGCTACAATGCGTATCTGCGTGCCGAGCCTGTCAATCCCGAGGGCGATGCCGAATGGGTGCTGGCGAGCACGGGCGATGCGGAAGCATATGAGTTCCCGTCCTTCATCTACGGCGCACAGAATTTGTGGCATGCCTCTGCCGGCGTGTGGCTCGACCGCATGGCGGACCTGCGCGGCGGCAGGAATGGCGAGAATGCATCGTCCGGCGCCGATTATCTGGCCGCGACAGGCAGCCAGCGCTCGACCGGCGTCTGGGGCCGGGTATTCGGGGGCACGCTTGAGCGTGACACGAATTTCGACCTCAGCACGCCGGCTGGCCTGATCGGTCCGGACCTGTCCTGGAGCGACCGCATCAACCAGCGCTGGCTCGGCTTCGTGGCCGGGGTCGACTTCGGCGAGGCAGGCAGCGATGCCGATGGCCATGATACGGGCTGGATCGCCGGCCTGATGGGAGGGTATACTTCCTCGGATCTCGATTTCGACCTTTCTGCGACGAAGGTGGATTATCGCCAGGGATCGATTGGCGCCTATGCCAGCTGGTACCATGGCGGGCTCTACCTCGATGCCGCGCTCAAGGGTGATTTCGGCCGCATGAACTACAAGTTCAGCGATGGCACCGGTATGGATGAAGCCAGGACGAACTATCGGTCGCTCGGGGCTGTCATGGAAGCTGGCTACCGGATCGATGGCGCCCATGGGGTCTATGTCGAGCCGAAGGCAACGCTGGCCTATGTCCACACGAGCTTCGACGATTTCGAAGTGCTGGGCACCGGCGTGTCGATGGACGATGCGAGCAGCCTGCGCGGCCGTCTGGGTCTGCGCTTCGGTGCGCGGCTGGACAAGCCGACCGTGCGTTTCGAGCCATGGCTGGAAGCAAGCGTCTGGAACGAGTTCCGGAGCGACCATGGTGCGGTGCTGATCGGCAACAGCTTCAACCTGCCTGTCGGTCATGATTTCGGCGGGACGATCGGCGAAATTGCCGCGGGCGCCAATCTGATGGGCCTTGCCAATGGCTGGACGGCATATGCCAGGGGCAGTGTCCAGTTTGGTGGCGGCGATTATCGCGCCTATACGGGTAATGTAGGCCTGCGCAAGAGCTGGTAAAGCTTCCGTCAGCCTTGGATCGAAGAACAAGGAAGGCCGGGCATGTCGCCCGGCCTTCCTTGTTCAGAATATCTGCGCCCGCCGTCAGTGGATGGTGAAGACCCCGTTTACCGCTCGCCATTCCGTTGGCTTGAGCAGTTGCTGATGCGCGACGCGCACCGAATGCAGCGGGCCATCAAGCTTTTTTGTCCAGAATTCGAGGAAGCCGTGCAGTTCGGGGAAATGCGGCGCCAGATCATATTCCTGCCAGATATATAGCTGCAGCAGGTGGGGATGATCCGGCATGTGATAGTGAATCTCCGCCGTGGTCAGCCCATAGCCCGCAAGCTGTTTTTGAAAGTCGCGGCTCACATTCCCAGTCATGGCCCCTTCCTTTCTTGCGCAGTTGACTGTACAGACGCTAGATTCTTGCGTCTGAATGCAAGATTTTCAAGCCCGCTGGTTAAGCGCCGGTTAATTGGCTTCGCGTCGACCGGTTCCGGCGCGCGCTTCGGGCGTGTCGATGGCCTGCACCGTCGCAGTGCCGTTGCGGTCAACCTCGATCACCTTCATCTCCGGCTGGCCGGCAACCGAACTTGCATCGTGGACGGGTTGAAGGGTTTCAGGGTCGGTTCTGACTTTCATCGGCATTCCTCCTCCTGCCTTGGGCTCCGGCATTCCGGGAGCGCCTTACACATCCAGCACGGCTCTAGCGCGGGATCGATGCGACCGGGTGAGTCTCGCTGCGCTCCAGCGAGCTTTGCAGGGATTCCTCTCCAAGCTCCTCCAGCAGCCGCGATCGTGCGCGGTGGAGGCGGCTCTTGATTGTACCCATTGCGCAGCCACAGATATCGGCCGCCTCCTCGTAGGAGACGCCAAGGACGCCGATCAGCATGATGACTTCGCGCTGCTGTTCCGGAAGACGCTGGATTGCCGCAGCAATCTCGCGGCCACGGGCGGACCATTCCTGGGTGGCGTCGCTGGCCGGCCGGGTCGAGACGCAGTCAGCTGCGCCCGGCGCTTCCCGTTTCTCGATGCGGATCCGCGTATAAAACGTATTGCGCATGATGGTGAACAGCCAGGACTTCATGCTCGTTCCCGGCCGGAACTGGTGAATCGCCGTGAGCGCGCGCATCAGCGTGTCCTGCACGAGATCGTCCGCCTCATTGGGATCACGATAGAATGTGCGGGCGAAGGCACGCAGCGCGGGGATGAGCTGAACAATTTCTGATTGCGATTGCCGATCTTCTGACACTGACGGATCTCCCTGCCTGAGATCTGTTGCGGCCATCTCACGGGCGCCGCCGGCGTTGTTGAAACGGTTTGGCGTTCGCTCAACGCTGAAGCCGCAAGCGGGTTGCGTCAGATGCCCAACTGACAGTGATTGTGTGGGTGATAATGCAGCGCGGCAGAACAGGTTCCGATAAATCTTCGGACTCTGCCGATTCAGTCAGCTGACAAATCCTGCTTCCTGCGCGCCAGAGCTGACTGCAGCTGCATGGCGAGCTTCAGCAAGCGTTCGGGCACCGGCTCGGTCTCGATCTCGGCCAGCAGGCGAGAAAGTTCGCTGTTTAGCGCTTCTGCCCTGTCAGTTAGATCGGCTTTCCGCTTCTGCATGCTCTGCCTGCTGATTCGCTTTTCCAGAACATGATTTCGCCGCGGAAGGGCCAGGCTTGCAATCCCTGTGAGCCATGTTGACCCATTTCGGATGCAGTTTTCCATGCCGCATGCGGCATTCAGGTCACGCCGCTGCCTGCAAGGGCGGGAACGTATTCTCATCGGGATTCGGGTTCGGGGTCTCATCCGGCATGCGTTCCGGATCAGGTTCGCGCACCGGTTTTGGCGGAAAGGGGTTTGGAGAAGGCGGCGGGGCGGGTGGCGGTACAGGGTCGGGTTCCGGCCTTGGCAGGGAGTGCGGCATGACGATTCTCCTTTCCGAACGAACCGGAACCGGCATACTCTTGTTCCCTCGAGCAACAAGAAGGCCCCGGAGTGGATCCGGGGCCTGCTCGGCAGTCGGCGACTGCGAGGTAGTTTATCAGCGCACGATCAACAGCTGACGGTCGCGATCGCTGGCGTAGCTGTCGCTGTCATATTCCGGATGATCCTTGAGCTGTTCCTCGGTGAAAGGCGTGTAGACATACCAGTTCTCCCGATCGTCAACCATGAAGTTGATGTTATCGAGGCCAATGGCGACTTCACGCGCACCGATCCCGAGAAATCCGCCCACATCGACGAGAACCGCTTCCACGGCCCCGTCCTGCGTCAGGATCACGTCGCCCACGCTGCCAATTTTTTCTTCATTCGCACCATAAACGGTCGATCCGATCAAATCGTCGGCGCGGATCTGGTCAAGGGTACGCGCCTGGAGGTTGTCGCGGTCGATGGCCGAGGTGATGACGCTGTCATCGGTTGCGGCCTCGTCCTGCGTCGTCATGGCTACGGCATCGGCATCGCGGATCTCGAAATTGAGCTGGAAGGAATCGCCTTCCGTCGCGACGATCACGACATCGCCATTGGATATGCTCATGTCACCGGCCATTCGGTCGGCGTCCACGGTCGCTTCGCCCATCGGCGCGTTCTCGGCAGGCAATTCGGCCACGTCTTCGGCCGTATCCGCAGCAGGCGCCTCTGCAGTGGCGGCGTCCTCATCCGCATCCATTGGCGCATCTGCCGCATCGTTCGCTGCCAGTTCGTCGCTCTGCTGGACTGCGGAATCCGCGGTCTGGCCGGTAGCCATGTCATCCTGGCGAGCTTCGGTGTCCGTGGCCGATCGTGTGGCCATCTCGCCGCCTGTAGCATTTGCCGCAGACTGCAAGCGGAGCGTAAATTCAATGTCGGCGGAGTCCAGCGTCAGCGTGTCGCCACTGCGCACGTGGATTTCCTGTCCTTCTCCGACGGTCAATCTGTCTTGAAGCTGTTGCTCCTGGGCCTGCGTATTCTCTGTATCGACGGATTGTGCGTAAGCACTTCCAGATAGCAATGCAATGAAGGCGGTAGAGGCAAGAAACTTGTTCAACATGTCTGGTCTCCTTGAATGAGTCCGTTCAACCGGGTGTATTTCAATCAGGAAAACGACTGAAGGAACCGCGGTACAAGCGCAGCTTTACTGAAACCAGACCGTTCAGCCTGAGTTTTACTTTTCAGTCGCTCCATGTAGCCAAGAACGGAGCGGAAGCACTTTGGTTCCGAACAATCTGTATGTGGCTGCCGTCAGATTTCGCCGAAGCGACCGCCTTCGCGCGAAGGGTCACGTGCGAGAGAGACTTCCTCCTCATCTTCGGGCAGCGCCTCGTCACTGTTCTGATAGGGGTTGTCGTCCCCGGATGTCGGGAGAATGCGCGGATCGCGCCTCCCGCGCGGGGCTACGGGCTGCTCCGCCGCCTCATGGACGTCCGGACGATTATCCGTTTCGTCGCGACGCTCCGTTTGCGGCATCGCCTGCCGGTTTTCCCCGTCTACCCTTCTTCCGCCGCCCATGATGCATCTCCTGTTCCGTCAAGGTCCTGCCAAACATTCTCGGCAGGCCATTGTTCCGGATCCGGATTCGGTGCGGCAGGAAATGCTTCGCCGGATGCGGCATCAGCCCTTCTGCGCATGCATCTGCGAGTGGCGCAGGATGAGCGGCATCTGCGCCGCTGTGAAGGCAATCGTGATCGGCATGATGCCCCAGACCTTGAACGCCACCCAGAAATCGGTGGAGAACCCTCGCCAGACAATCTCGTTGACCACGGCAAGAAAGATGAAGAACAGGCCCCAGCGTAGCGTCAGCTTGCGCCAGCCTTCGGCGTCGAGCTTGAACGCGGCGTCGAATACATAGCCGAGGAGCGACTTGCCGAATGCCAGACCACCCAGCAGGACCGCGGCGAACAGGCCGTTGACGATGGTCGGCTTCATCTTGATGAAGGTCTCGTTCTGCAACCAGAGGGTCAGCGCGCCGAACACGAGCACGACAACGCCCGAGACGAGCGGCATGATCGGCAGGGTCTTCGTCAGCGCCCAGGAAATGGCGAGGGAAAAGGCCGTGGCAATCATGAACAGCGCTGTGGCGATGAACAGCGGGCCGCCGAGCGCCGCAAGTCCCGGGACCTCTTCCGCGAGCCACGCGCCGCGGGAATTGGCGAAGAAGAACACCATTAGCGGGCCGAGTTCCAGCGCCAGCTTGAGCAACGGGTTCAGCTCCTTGCGCGCCGGATCGGCCGGATCGCGTTCGAACAGGGGTTCGCTCATAAGGTGGCTCCTGTGATGGCCCGCGCGAAATCCCTGGCCGCGAAGGGCTCCAGATCGTCGATCTGCTCGCCGACGCCGATGAAATAGACCGGCAGTTCGAACTTCGCCGCCACCGCGACCAGGATTCCGCCCCGTGCGGTTCCGTCCAGCTTGGTGACGACGAGTCCGTTCACGCCCGCAACATTGCGAAAGATCTCGACCTGGCTGAGCGCATTCTGGCCCGTGGTGGCATCCAGGGTCTGCAATACCGTGTGCGGAGCTTCCGGATCCAGCTTGCGGAGCACGCGCACGATCTTGGCAAGCTCGTCCATCAACTCGGCCTTGTTCTGCAGCCGCCCTGCGGTATCGATGATGAGTACATCCGAGCCTGCCTCCTGCGCCTGACGGAACGCATCGAAGGCAAGCCCGGCTGCGTCCGCGCCAAGCTTCGAGGCAATGACCGGCGCGCCGGTGCGCTCCCCCCAGATGCGAAGCTGCTCGATGGCGGCGGCGCGAAACGTGTCGCCTGCTGCCAGCATCACCTTGAGGCCACCGGCAGTCAGCTTCGCCGCCAGCTTGCCGATCGTCGTCGTCTTTCCCGTGCCATTGACGCCGACGACGAGAATGACGTGCGGCCTGTGCGACAGGTCCAGTTCCAGCGGCTTCGCCACCGGAGACAGCACCGCCTCGATCTCCTCGGCCATGAGGGCACGCACTTCACTGGCGCCGACATCCTTGCCATAACGCTGCGCAGAAAGGGCATCGGTGATCCGCATTGCGGTTTCGACGCCAAGATCGGCCCGGATCAGCACATCTTCCAGTTCCTGCAGCGTGTCTTCGTCGAGTCGGCGCTTCGTGAGGATTCCCGAAATGGTTCCGGTGAGCTCCTTCGAGGAGCGTGAAAGCCCCTGGGACAGCCGGCGCAGCCAGCCGGTCTGCTCAGGCGCGGGCGACTTCTGCCCAGGCGCCGGGACAACCGGTGCGACGGAATGTGTGACCTGCACTTTCCCGATCGGGGTTTCCGGCGGCATGCTGGCCGCTTCCTGCGCCGTTGATCCGGCATCGGTCGGGGCTGCGATCTCGGGCGCGGCCTCTTCAACAGGCGTGGTCCCCGCCGCTTCGCCCGGCGCGACCGACAGGCTTTCAGCCTCGGCTTCCGGCTCGGCCGTTTCCGGCTGGCCCTTGCCGAAGGTGAAGATCTTCCTGAGATACCCAAGCGCCATTGCCGTCCGTCCTATGCTGCCAGAGGGCATGCGAGAAGGCGCGAGCCATCATTTCCGGCGATCTCGATCTCGACAATGCTGCCCGGCTCGCCTGTCACGCCCGCGACAGGAAAGAAGCCTCCGGTGCGCCCGGTCCCGCCATCCTCGAGCAGAACCTGCTGTCGCGTGCCGGTCAGTGCCTGCAATGCACTGCGGTAGGCTGCCTCGCCGGCTTCGCGCAGGCGCGCGGCCCGTTCGCGAATGACGGGCCGGTCGAGCTGGGGCATCCTTGCCGCAGGGGTTCCCTGGCGCGGGCTGAAGGGAAAGACGTGCAGATGCGTCAGCCCGCAATCCTCGACAATGCGCAGCGAGTTCTCGAACATGGCCTCGGTTTCGGTTGGAAAGCCGGCAATGAGATCGGCGCCGAAGGCAATCTCGGGCCGACCAGCGCGGATGCGCTCGCAGAACCGTACCGAATCGGCGCGGCTGTGCCGGCGCTTCATGCGCTTCAGGATCATGTCGTCGCCTGCCTGGAGCGACAGATGCAGATGCGGCATCAGACGCGGCTCGTGCAGGATCAGATCGAGAAGGAGCTCGTCCACTTCGATGGAATCGATCGAGGAAAGGCGCAGGCGCGGCAGGTCCGGCACCTGCCGGAGCAGGGTGGCCACGAGGCGCCCCAGTTTCGGCGCCCCCGGCAGATCGGAGCCATAGCCGGTCAGGTCGACGCCGGTGAGGACGATTTCTCGATAGCCATTATCGACAAGGCGCCTGACCTGATCGAGTACCGCTCCCATCGGCACCGAGCGCGAATTGCCGCGGCCGTAGGGGATGATGCAGAAGGTGC
>CAYLGY010000090.1:5477-9811 GCA_964383325.1 uncultured Rhizobiaceae bacterium | reverse complement strand
TCCTTCTTCGTATTCGCATGTATATTTGATTTTCTGATTGTAATTATTTTGATGAAATTGATTGTTAAAATTATTCTGATGGCTGTTATTAATAGAATAGTGCTTTTCCAGATACGGATCGTTGTAATAGTATCCTTTAGATTGTGTTGCGATGAATCTCAGAGCGTTCTCTGCACGGATTTTCAGATTGGAATTATGCTTGCAACCTACGAGGACTTCGAGGCACTTCTGACCGATGCTGGTATTGTAATTCAGCGCCTTTGTCTGCAACTTCCCAAAGATGACACCGAGTTCGACGTCGTTGAGCAAGGGAGGCCTGTCCAGCATCCAATAGCCGTCCCCACCTTTCTCGACCTCGGGACTCAGTCTCCGGATGATTTCGTTGAGGCTAACATCGGGCATGTACTCCTGTGACGAATCCAGGCCATTGCACAGAGCCTCGACGCTCAATGCCTTGAGACTTTGCTCGCCTGTCATCAGCGTTTTCTTGTCCGGACCGAGTACGGCAAATTGATTGATAAGCTTTGAGTAGGCGTCAACAGACTTGGGCTGTTCCGGCATGGGTATACTCCTGATGGCGGCGCTGAGAAAGTTTCTCCCCTTTCTAGACCCATTTCGCGGCTGCCATTGTTCCATAAGACACAGTCGGGACGGGATTGGCACATTTCTGCCCGGCGCGGCGCGCATGGGCACGCCAGTGCGGGAGCGTTACGTTTCCAGTTCGGCAAGTTCGCGAAACAATTCCAGCGCTTCCGGGTTGGCAAGGGCCTCGCGATTGCGGACCGGGCGGCCATGCACCACATCGCGCACCGCCAGCTCGACGATCTTGCCGGACCTCGTGCGCGGAATGTCGGTCACAGCAACGATCCGCGCCGGCACGTGGCGCGGACTTGCGCCCGAGCGGATCCGGGCGCGGATCCGCGCCTTCAGCGCTTCATCCAGCTCCACTCCGGGTGCGAGGCGAACGAACAGCACGATGCGGACGTCGCCCTGCCATTCCTGGCCGATGCAGAGGGCTTCGAGGATCTCCTCCATCTGCTCTACCTGATGGTAGATCTCGGCCGTGCCGATCCGGACGCCGCCGGGATTGAGCGTGGCATCGGAGCGGCCGTGTATGATGATGCCGCCATGCTCCGTCCATTCGGCGAAATCGCCATGACACCAGACATTGTCGAAGCGGGCGAAATAGGCGTCGCGATACTTGCTGCCATCGGGGTCGTTCCAGAAGCCGATGGGCATTGAGGGAAACGGCTTCGTGCAGACCAGCTCTCCCTTGGCGCGGCGCACCGGCCTGCCGTCATCGTCCCAGACGTCGACAGCCATGCCAAGGCCAGGCGCCTGGATTTCTCCGCAGCGCACAGGCTCGGTCGGCACGCCGAGCACGAAACAGGAGACGATATCCGTGCCGCCGGAAATCGAGGCCAGATGCACGTCCGGGGCAATTGCCTCATAGGTGTAGGCGAAGCCCTCCGGGGAGAGCGGCGAACCTGTCGAGGCCATGGCGCGCAGGGTGGAAAGGTCGTGACTGTCGATCGGGCGCAGGCCCGCCTTTCGCACCGCATCGATATATTTGGCGGACGTGCCGAAGAAGGTCATCTTCTCGTCCTGGGCGAAGTCGAACAGGACATTGCCGTCCGGATGGAAGGGCGAACCGTCATAGAGCAGCAGGGTCGCCCGGCTCGCCAGCGCGCTCACGAGCCAGTTCCACATCATCCAGCCACAGGTCGTGAAATAGAAGGCGCGGTCGCCGGCACGGACGTCGCAATGCAGCAGATGTTCCTTGCGATGCTGCAGGAGCGTGCCGCCAGCGGAATGCACGATGCATTTCGGGGCGCCGGTCGTGCCCGAGGAGTAGAGGATGTAGAGCGGATGCGAGAAGGGCAGCCTTGTGAAGGAGACTTCGCGCGGGGGATGGGAAGCGAGGATGGCGTCCAGCGTGGTCGCGCCTCGAATGGACGCGGCAGCTTCGGCGGCGCCGCCGAGATAGTCCACGAGAACCACCTTGCGCAGCGAGGGAAGCTGGCCTGCAACGGCCTGGATCCTGCCGGCGGTTTCGATGCGCTTGCCCTGGTACCAGTAGGCGTCGCAACCGATCAGGATTGCGGGCTCGATCTGGCCGAACCGGTCGAGGATGCCGCGCTCGCCGAAATCGGGCGAGCAGGAAGACCAGATGGCCCCGATCGAAGCGGCGGCCAGCATGCAGGCCACGGTTTCGGGCATGTTGGGAAGGACGGCCGCGACACGGTCGCCGGGCCGCAATCCCTCTTTCAGCAGGAATTGCTGCAGGCTGGAGACACGGTCATGCAGCTCGTCGAAGGACCAGCGCCGGCGAACCTTGTCCTCGCCACGGAAGACGATCGCGTCCTGCGTCCCGCGGCAGACCATCAGGTTCTCGGCAAAATTCAGAGTGGCGTCCGGAAAGAAGCGCGCGCCCGGCATGCGATCGCCATCGACGAGTACCGCCTCGCCCTTGTCGCCAATGATTCGCGCGAAGTCCCAGGTGAGGTCCCAGAAGGCCGCGCGGTCGGAGACCGACCATTCATGCAGCGCGGCATGTTCGGCAAATTGCCGTCCGCTGCGCCCCGAGGCCTGCCGGGCGAAGGCGGCAAGTGCCGTCGCTGCGGCGCGTTCCTGCGAGGGGCTCCAGAGGATCGTTCCAGGCGTGGTCATTTTCTCTCTCTCCATTCCTCTCCGGAAGGCCGGAATGCCGGCAGGTTCCCATGCGGCGAAGTTTTCACCACGGCAAAGGCCGGAGCAATGTTTTTCCGCTCTTGTGGGCGGGGCAATCCTGATTATAGTCGTTGCCAGCGCAATGGCGTCCGGGGCTGCCAGACATGCGTGAATCGCCGCACTTTTCTATGCAATGAGGGATGAATTTCATGATCATCAGAACCGCCCTGTCGGTCGCCACAATGTTCCTGCTGGCTGGCAGCGCCCTGGCGCAGCAACGTGTCGTCAATGTCTATAACTGGTCGGACTACATCGATGACAGCATTCTGGCAGACTTCACCGAGGAGACCGGCATTCGCGTGGAATATGATGTATTCGATTCCAACGAGATTCTCGAGACCAAGCTGCTTGCCGGCGGCACGGGCTATGATGTGGTCGTCCCTACCGCGACCTTTCTGATGCGCCAGATCGAGGCAGGCGTGTTCCAGAAGCTGGACAAGTCGAAGCTTCCCAACCTTTCCAACATGTGGGACCTGATCAGCCAGCGCACCGAGAAATACGATCCGGGCAATGAATATTCGATCAACTACATGTGGGGCACCACCGGAATCGGCTACAATGTCCAGAAGGTGCAGGAAATCCTCGGAGACGAGGGCATCACCTCGTGGAATGTCCTTTTCGATCCGGAGATCGTGTCGAAATTTGCCGATTGCGGGGTACATCTGCTCGACTCGCCTTCTGACGTCATCCCGGCAGTGCTGAACTATCTCGGTCTCGACCCCGATGCGCGCGACGCCGAAACCCTTGCAAGGGCGGAAGAGGTGTTGCTCGCTGTCCGTCCCCATATTCGCAAGTTCCATTCGTCTGAATACATCAACGCCCTTGCCAATGGCGACATCTGCCTTGCGATCGGATATTCAGGGGATGTCTTCCAGGCTGCGGACCGGGCCAGCGAGGCCGATCGCGGCGTCGAGGTCGGCTACGCCGTTCCGGCCGAGGGCGCCCAGATGTGGTTCGACCAGCTTGCCATCCCGGCCGATGCCCGCAATGTCGAGGAAGCGCATGAGTTCCTGAATTTCCTGATGCGGCCGGAGATCATCGCCCGGGCCTCGAACTATGTGTACTACGCCAACGGGAATGAGGCTTCGCAGGAATTCCTCGACGCGGAGATCATCGAGGATCCGGCAATTTATCCCGATGCGGCAAAGGCGGAGCGGCTGTTCACCACGACGCCCTACGAGCCGCGCGCGCAACGCCTTGTCACGCGGATCTGGACAAGAATCGTGACCGGCCAATGAACTCCTTCATCCGACGGGCCGGGGGTGCTCCCCGGCTTTCGCGAGCGGGGGCAGGATGATGCAATCGACCGGTGATATCCGGCGGAGCTTTGCGCCCTGGAATGATCCCGAGGCGCGGCCCTATATCCGCTTCGAGGCCGTCTCCAAGACCTTTGGCGACGTGGCGGCGGTGCGCGAGGTGACGCTCGATATCTACGAGCGCGAATTCTTCGCCCTGCTCGGTGCCTCCGGTTGCGGCAAGTCGACCCTGCTGCGCATGCTGGCCGGCTTCGAGCGGCCCACTTCCGGCCGCATCCTGCTCGACGGGCAGGACCTGACGGGAATTCCGCCCTATCATCGGCCGGTGAACATGATGTTCCAGTCCTA
>CAYLGY010000090.1:0-5467 GCA_964383325.1 uncultured Rhizobiaceae bacterium | reverse complement strand
ATGCGCTGTTTCCGCATCTGACGGTGGAAGCCAATATTGCCTTCGGCCTGAAACAGGACCGCATGCCGAAGGCGCAGATCGCCGAGCGGGTCGCCGAAATGCTGAAGCTCGTCAAGCTCCAGGCCTTCGCGCGGCGCAAGCCGCATCAGCTTTCCGGCGGTCAGCGGCAACGCGTGGCACTGGCGCGGTCGCTCGCCAAGCGGCCGAAAGTGCTGCTGCTCGACGAACCGCTGGGCGCGCTCGACCGCAAGCTGCGCGAGGAAACGCAGTTCGAACTGATCGATCTGCAGCAGCAGCTCGGGCTCACCTTTCTGGTCGTGACCCATGACCAGGACGAGGCCATGACCATGGCCGACCGGATTGCCGTGATGGATCATGGCGAGGTGTTGCAGGTTGCACCGCCGAGCACGATCTATGAATCGCCCTCCAATCGCTTCGTCGCGAGCTTCATTGGCTCGATCAACCTGTTCGAAGGGACCGCCCGGAAGGAGGGCGGAGCGCTCTCCATCGAGGCGGAGGACGGATTTCGCATCCGCACCGAATTGCCGGGCGAGGACCTGGAGGGGCAACGGGTCAGTTTCGCCATACGGCCGGAGAAGATCCGCATTTCGAGGGAGCCTCCGTCCGAGACCGGGCATAATGCCGTGGCGGGGGAGGTCTGGGACATTGCCTATTATGGCGATCTGACCGCATATCATCTGCGGCTGGACAATGGCCGGATCGTCAAGGTCAGCGCCGTCAATGCGCGGCGAAACCGCTCTGGAGAACTTACCTGGCACGATCGCGCCTGGGTCCATTTTTCCGGCGATGCCGGCATCGTGCTGACAGGATAGGCCCGGGCCATGCCTCGTCTCCGCCCCATGATCGGCAGCCGGATCGTGATCCTCGTGCCCTATCTGTGGCTGCTCGTCCTGTTCCTGGTGCCGTTCCTGATCGTACTGAAGATCTCGCTGTCCGAGACGACGCTGGCAATTCCTCCCTATCTGCCGGTGTTCAGCCTGGAGGATGGCTGGACGGGGCTGGCCGGCAAGCTGCGCGAGCTGAGCCTTGCGAATTATGTCTGGCTCTCGGAGGACCGGCTGTATCTGAACGCCTACCTTTCCAGCCTGAAGATTGCCGCCATTTCGACCGTGCTGACCCTTCTGATCGGCTATCCGGTCGCCTATGCCATGTCGCGCGCTCCGGAAGGGCTGCGACCGACCCTGCTCATGCTGGTCATCCTGCCTTTCTGGACGAGCTTCCTCATCCGGGTCTATGCCTGGATCGGTATTCTCAAGCCGGAGGGCCTGTTGAACCAGTTCCTGATGAGCATCGGGGTGATCGACGCGCCGCTCATCATCCACAATACCGACTCCGCGGTCTATATCGGCATTGTCTATTCCTATCTGCCGTTCATGATCCTGCCGCTCTACGCTACGCTGGAGAAGATGGACTTTTCCCTGATCGAGGCGGCGCAGGATCTGGGTTGCCGGCCGGTTGCGGCGTTCTGGAAGATCACCGTGCCGTTGTCTCTGCCGGGAATCATCGCCGGCAGCCTTCTGGTGTTCATTCCGGCGATGGGGGAGTTCGTCATTCCCGACCTGCTCGGCGGCTCGCGCACGCTGATGATCGGCCGAACGCTCTGGCAGGAATTCTTCGCCAATCGCGACTGGCCGGTAGCTTCCGCCGTCGCGATCCTGTTGTTGCTGCTGCTCGTCGTGCCGATGGTGATCTTCCAGCAGGTACAGGCGCGCAGCCAGGACCGTGGAAGGCTATAGCCATGAATGCCGGCCTGACCCGCTTCAACATCGTTTCACTGGTTTTCGGCTTTTCCTTCCTCTACCTGCCGATCCTGCTGCTGGTCGTCTATTCGTTCAATGAATCGCGGCTCGTCACGGTCTGGGCCGGCTTCTCGACACGCTGGTATGTCTCCCTGTTGTCCAATCACAGCCTGCTGGACGCGGCCTGGGTGACCTTGCGCATCGCATTCGTCTCCGCAAGCATCGCCACTGTGCTCGGCACCATGGCGGCGCTCGCCTTGACGCGTCATGCGCGCTTTCGCGGCCGGATCCTGTTTTCCGGGATGATCTATGCACCCCTGGTCATGCCCGAAGTGATTACGGGCCTGTCGATGTTGCTGTTCTTCGTCGCCGTCGGGCTCGATCGCGGCATGCTCACGGTGACGCTGGCGCATATCACCTTTTCCATGTGTTTCGTTGCCGTGGTCGTGCAATCGCGGCTCGTCAGCTTCGACACCTCTCTTGAAGAGGCGGCACAGGATCTCGGCGCGACGCCGGCGAGGACCTTTTTCCAGGTTACCTTGCCGATCATCATGCCTGCCGTGATCGCGGGCTGGATGCTGGCCTTCACCCTCTCGCTGGACGATCTCGTCATTGCGAGCTTTACTTCCGGGCCGGGTGCGACCACCCTCCCCATGAAGATCTACAGCCAGGTCCGGCTCGGGGTGACGCCGGAGATCAATGCGGTATCCACCATTCTCATCGGCATTGTCGCCGTCGGGGTGATCACCGCTTCCCTTCTTACCAAGCGGCAGGCGGTGCGCAGGAAGCGGGCCGAAGCGGCCGCGACCGCATGATCGTGCCGTTTCGAAGGACCGATTCCCGGATAGGGGCGGATGCTTGTCTGTCCGGAAGATTCATCCAGCCAAAAGCCCCGCGACATGCTGGGAGCCTGATTTCAGACTGAAAGCCGTTGCGGCGCACGCGCTCATCCAAACAGGCGGAGAAACCGCTTGAACCCCCTCTTCAGCGAATTTTCCGTCACGGGGTTGTTTTTCTGATCCACGGGTACCTTTTCTGCCCAGATACAGGTTACTTCCCCCGTCTTCATGTCGCAGAAAAAGGTCTCATTTTCACGGGAAATAATTTCAAATCCGTTCAGTCTATCCGGAGTGCAATGCATTATGCCTGGATCATAGTCTTCATGCTCTTGTTGAATATCCAGAACAATGTTTCGTATGAATGCATTAGGCTGGCGGACCTGGAGCAGATCCACGGTTCCGCACGGCACCCTGTGGATTATATATTTCTCTATGACCTTCTCGTCCGAGTCACGAAGGTCCATATACACAAAATCATAGGGCAAGCCTTTTAGTTTATCGTATGAATTATTGAGTTTACATACACCAAGATTGGATTCATCAATGGGCAATTCCGGCAAATATTGAATCAGATACTCATTGTTTTCTTTGTTGTAGCTTGAGCTAACTTTTTCTATTTCTCTTATGATCGTCCGTATGCCGATTTTCTGCAACTCGGCTTTCTCTTGTGAATTATTTTTCTGGCTTGAGTTCGGCGTGACTTCTCTGCTCTTAACGGGAACGTTGGAGAGCGATTGGTCGCTTCCGTGATAAAGAACGGTATCATTGTTTTTGTTGGAAGAATGATCGTTGCTTGTATTCTTGCTATCTATTATATTATGGCTGTAGTGAATTTGAACGTTATTCCATTGGCTTGTGGGATCCTGCAAGGGATCAAGACGGACCCTCTTGTTGTCGTCGTATCTCAGAGTTGAAGATTTTTCGGTATCGGGTTCCTTCGGCGTGTAATCTCCATCGAGTTCGTTACGATGGTAATCAGACATATGCGTCTGAAGGGTTTTCAGGCAAAGACCCAGTATAAATCTGTCATTGTTGTTGCTGCGCTTGGGCGTATCATCCATTTCCAATTTAAGTAGATGGGATATCGCAATCTCGCAGAATTGCTTTGATGGACGATTTTCCGTCATTGGATCCGGAAGGCGATGTTTGGAGATATTGCCGCTGAAATGCCTGACAGAATCAACCATAATGGATGCGATGAATTGCTTTTCCTTCTCGGAAGCCTTCATGTAAAGTTTGCAGATCGCTTCACAGGAATATTTTCTGGTGTCGAGCATTGGATCGTGGCAGAGCTGAAGTGCGTTGCGCAGGCCTGTCTTGATATTCTCATAGTCGAGAACGTCCTCGGTTTTAGATGCCTCCTTGAGCAGGGTGGCTAGCATCTGTTCATATTTTTTTGCGTTGAATTTTCTCAGGTCGGAGATTGTAAGTGGGTTTATCCCAAGCCTGCTTGCCAATCCTTTCGGAATGAATTGCTGTCTCATTTCGCTCAGCAGCGAACTGACATCCTTATCCGTAGTTGGGGTGGTATTGCTGATACGTGGAGTGTAGGTCATTGCTTGCCCCCTGTAATGTGTTGAATGTGATGTGTTGAATGCCATCGAGTATTGACTCTGCCACTGTTTCTTCTGGCGCGGAGTGTCTAACAGTACACGCAAGTGCTGACCTCAGTCTGGGCAGCAGTTCAGGGACAAGCGGCAGGCGGTGCGCAGGAAGCGGGCCGAAGCGGCCGCGACCGCATGATGGCGCGCGTGGAAAAGGCGGCCACTCGAAAGTGGCCGCCCGAAAAATCGTCGGGTGCGGAGGGAGTCTTGTTTCCTATCCTTTCCGGACAACCACAGGTATCAGCAAGTCCCCCCAATTGCCGTCACCGCCATGATGGCGGGCGGAGCGCACCAGCTCCACGGAGATTCCGGCGTCGACCGCCTTCATCACCGCCTGGTTGAGGCGATGCAGGTCATTGGCAAGGGTGCGTACTGCTGCCTGCTGGTCGGGCGTCATTTCGGAGGCCTGCTGCTCGGCCCGTTGCTTGACGCGTGTATCGGGTGACATGGCGTACTCCTTTCTCCTGTCGGTCGTGCCGGTGACGGTAATGGCCGACTACTCTGCTGCCGGACGGAATTGCGCGGTCTCTGTCGAACCGGCCATTGCGGTGGTTGAGGAAGTCCCGCCCGTTATGGCCAGGGAAACCGCATCGAAATAGCCGGTGCCGACCTCGCGTTGATGCTTGGTCGCGGTATAGCCTTCGGCCTCGGCAGCAAATTCGGCCTGTTGCAGTTCGGAATAGGCCGCCATCTGCCGGTCGCGATAGCCGCGGGCCAGTTCGAACATGCCGTAATTGAGCTGATGGAAGCCGGCGAGGGTGATGAACTGGAACTTGTAGCCCATGGCGCCCAGTTCGCGCTGGAACTTTCCGATGGTGGCGTCATCGAGGTTTTTCTTCCAGTTGAAGGAAGGCGAGCAATTATAGGCCAGCATCTTGCCGGGATAGGCTGCATGCACGGCCTCGGCGAAGCGCCGCGCCTGTCCGAGATCGGGCTTGCTGGTTTCCATCCAGATCAGATCGCAATGCGGCGCATAGGCGATGGCGCGCTCGATGCAGGGCTCCATGCCATTGCGGACATGATAGAATCCTTCCGGGGTGCGCCCGGCATCCTGATCGACGAAAGGCCGGTCGCGTTCGTCAATGTCGGAAGTCAGGAGCTTTGCGGCTTCGGCATCTGTACGCGCGACGATCAGGGTCGGCACGCCCATGATGTCCGCTGCGAGACGGGCCGCATTGAGGTTGCGGATATGCGCGGCGGTGGGAATCAGCACCTTGCCGCCGAGATGGCCGCACTTCTTCTCCGATGCCAGCTGGTCCTCGAA
>CAYLGY010000089.1:0-10132 GCA_964383325.1 uncultured Rhizobiaceae bacterium | reverse complement strand
CAGAAAGCGGTAGCGCTCACCATTGCGCTGATACTCAAGCTCCACATTGCGGGCGAAGGCGCGCGGATTGCCGAATTCATCGACGATGACCGAATGGTCGATGACCAGATCGACCGGAACGAGCGGGTTGATCTTCTCGGGGTCGCCGCCCAGCTTTGCCATTGCATCGCGCATGGCAGCGAGATCCACTACGGCCGGAACGCCGGTGAAATCCTGCATCAGCACGCGCGCCGGGCGGTAAGCGATCTCGACGCCGGCCGAACCGCGGTCGGTCAGCCAGGCGGCTACCGCTTCAATATCCTGCTTCGTCACCGTGCGACCATCCTCATTGCGCAGCAGGTTCTCCAGCAGCACCTTCATCGAGTACGGAAGCCGAGAGACTCCCTGCAGCCCGTTCTTCTCTGCTTCGACAAGGCTGTAGTAGACATACTCCCTGTCGCCGACGGACAGGACTTTCCGGCTATTGAAACTGTCGTTGACTTGGCTCACGGTGCCACCTCTGGTCTCATTCGGCCGACTGGAACGGACGCCTGTGGCACGGAACGCGCGATAGGTGCGGGTGCGGCCATTTCCGCTGTCCGCCCCGCGGCATCCGTTGCGGAAGCCGGCAAACTCGGCGAAAAATTGCGTTTCCACACCGACCGCTGGCATGGTTGCCCGCTATATAGAGAAGTTTGTAGAACTAGGCCAGAGTCCGGGGAACGTTCCAGGGAGGAAAAGCACGATGCAGCGCGGTCTGGGCGCAATACGGCTGATCGTGCGCGATCTTGCGGTCGAACGCGGCGGGGAGAGGCTGGTTTCGGGGCTCTGTCTCGAACTCGGCCCGAAGGAATGCGTGATCGTGACTGGCCCGAATGGTTGCGGAAAATCGTCGCTGCTGCGGGTGCTGGCCGGGCTGATTCCGCCGGCCGCAGGGAGCGTTGAACTGGAAGGAGCAGGAGACATGCCTGCGATCCACTATGTCGGCCATCAGAACGCGATGAAACCGGCCCTTACCCTGCGCGAGAACCTCGCGTTCTGGCGGGATTTCGCCGAGGAGCCTGGGATGAGGATCGACGAGGCCCTCACCAGCGTCCGGCTGGATGCCATCGCCGATCTGCCTTTCGGGTATCTGTCCACAGGCCAGCGCCGGCGCGCGACGCTCGCCCGCCTCTTGCTCTGCCACAGACCCCTCTGGCTGCTGGACGAGCCCAGCGCTGGCCTCGATCTGCAGTCGCGGCGCGAGCTGACCGCATCGATTCGCACACATCTGGATGCGGGCGGCCTGGTTGTCGCAGCAACGCACGAGCCTCTGGACGTGCCCGCTGCCAGGGAACTCCGGCTCGGAAGCGACGCCAGATGAAAGCACTGTTCCTGCGCGACCTTCGCCTCGGGATCCGTGCGGGTGGCGGCGCACTCGTCGGCATCCTGTTCTTCCTTGCGCTAGTGGCGTCGATCCCCTTCGCTGTCGGTCCGGACTTGAACCTTCTGCAGCGGCTGGGCCCGGCGTTCCTCTGGATCGGCGCGCTGCTGGCATCGCTGCTCGGACTGGACCGACTATTCCAGGCCGATCGTGATGACGGGTCGCTCGACATCATGCTGACTGCCACGGACACGCCCCTGCTGGCCATGCTGGTCTTCGCCAAATGCCTGGCACACTGGACGACCAGCATGCTGCCGCTGGTACTGGCGGCCCCGTTTCTCGGCCTGTTCATGAATGTCGAGCCTATTGCGATCGGCGCCGCCATGCTGACCCTTTTCGTCGGCACGCCTGCCATCGCCTTTATCGGCGCCGCCGGGGCGGCACTGGCCGTAACCCTGCCACGCGGCGGATTGCTGGTGTCTGTCATCCTCCTGCCACTCGTCATTCCGGTGCTGATCTTCGGAATCAGCGCGACAAGGGCTGCCATTGCCGACCCGGATCCATTTCTGCCGCCCTTTCTCGTCCTGTCGGCATTGACACTCTTCTTCGCCGTGCTCGGCCCTGTCGCTGCGGCAATCGTTCTGCGCTCCCTGTCCGACTAGACGCGATTGAGTATGTCCGCGTCTCGCATTATGTAGCAGCCATGAGCCCGACCTCCAGTCCCCGCGGCAGGATCGCCGAACTTGCCAATCCTGCGCGATTCCTCGCGCTGGCAGATGCCGCAACGCCGTGGTTCGCGATCATTGCAGCCATCGCCATTGCCGCCGGACTCGGGTGGGGCTTCGCGGCTCCGGAAGATTACCAGCAGGGCATGACCGTGCGCATCATGTACATTCATGTGCCCTTTGCCTGGCTATCCATGATGATCTACGGAATCATGACGGTATCCGCCCTGGGCTCTCTGGTCTGGCGTCACCCGGTCGCCGACGTCTCGATCCGGGCCGCCGCCCCGATCGGCGCCACATTCACCTTCCTGGCGCTACTCACCGGCTCGATCTGGGGTCGTCCGATGTGGGGCACGTGGTGGGTATGGGATGGCCGACTGACTTCGGTTTTCATCCTCTTTCTCATGTATCTGGGACTGATCGCCCTGATCCGCGCTTTCGACGAGCCGGGCCGGTCTGCACGCGGCATTGCGGTGCTGGTTCTGGTCGGCTCGATCAACCTGCCGATCATCAAGTTCTCGGTCGACTGGTGGAATACGCTGCACCAGCCCGCTTCCGTGTTTCGCCTTGACGGGCCGACGATTCATCCCAGCCTGCTCTGGCCGCTTTTGCTGTCCGCGTTCGGCTTCACCTGCCTGTTCATCTCCCTGCATCTGACCGCAATGCGTGCGGAGATCCTGCGCCGGCGCGTCATCACCATGCGAAGGATGGCGGCGCGGCAGGCCGACCGGAGGGAGCAGCCGCAATGAGCCATGCATTCTATGTCGCAAGCGCATTCGGGGTTTCCGCCCTCGTGATTGCCATTCTTGTCGGCTGGATCGTCTTTGACCTGCGCAGGGTGCGACGCCAGATCGAAGAGCTGGAGCGCCATGGCCTGACGCGTGGCTCGGGCCGAACCGGAGGGAATGCGTCGTGAACGAAGAGAAGGAACCTGCCGCACCGAAACGGCGGTTCATAGTCTACGTTCCGCTGGCTCTCTTTGCGGCGCTGGCTGCGGTCTTTCTCGTTACCCTGCTGTCTGGCCGTGACGCTTCGACGATTCCATCGGCATTGGTCGGCCGGCAGGCACCGGCAACCGTGCTGGCTCCACTGGAAGCAGGAGAGCGGGAATTCGATCCCTCAGACCTTGTCGGCTCCGTCACACTCGTCAACATCTGGGCATCCTGGTGCGCGCCCTGCCGGCAGGAACATCCCGTACTGATGCAACTCGCCCAGGACAGCCGCCTTCGGATTGCCGGTTTGAACTACAAGGACAAGCCGGAAAACGCGCGCGGCTTTCTGCAGGAGCTCGGCAATCCCTATCACGTGATCGGCGTGGATCGCGATGGCAGGGCTGCCATCGAATGGGGAGTCTATGGCGTTCCCGAGACCTTCCTGGTCGGCCGCGACGGCACGATCCTCCACAAGCATGTGGGTCCGCTCACGCCAGCACTGATCCAACGCACGCTCTTGCCCGAGATCGAAAAAGCGCTGTCACAGGAAGCGCCGGCCTCCTGAGCCTGCTGAGAACAGCCGGGACTGGTCCAGGCCGGGCAGCCGTTCCTGATGCCGCCCGATGGGTTCGCCACGCGGATCTGATTTCTCATTGCGCATGGACCTTTCCCGAATTCGGGGTGCACCTTCCGGGATCAGGCTCCAGCTCGCGACGAAGGCCTGCCCCTCACGCTCCGGTCAGGATGCGCTCGATCTCGCTTACCGGGTGGCCGGTAAGGTCCTTGTCGATCTCGGCGATAATGCGCTCCTGCACGATCTTGTGCAGTTCCTTGCGCAGTACGCCCAGTGCCTTGGGCGGCGCCGTCACGACCAGATGCTGGAACTCGCCCTTGTGGGCATCGGCGTAGAGTTGCCTGGCCATATCGATGGTGAAGCGGTCTTCCGCCAATTGATGCAGGTCGGTTTCCTCGACCGCGCTGCGGTGCGACGTCGGGTCGTTCAACCGTCCCGGGCGTCCCGTTCCCTGCTCGCTTGTCGGCGGATTTTCCTGTTCGGTTTCCCGAATCACTTGCAGATGGATGAATTTCTCGTCGCCTTCATTGCGCAGGATCAGCGCCTTCTTGCCATCCATGACCACGACCCAAGCATCGTGGGGCAGTTTCAATCCGCTCATGCATGCCTCCAACTCTCATTTTGGCGCAGACAAATGCGCTGCTGTCCATTCTTGCTGCAATCCCGTTCCTTGCCAATCCCCATCGGCAAGCTTCCGGCCCTCTTTATCATTCAGGAAGTTGCGCATTGGACTGCCATTGCCCAAATGGGATAGAGAGTCGATCCGGCTACCGACACTGACCAAGCGAACCCTGAAACCAGGGCAAAGGAAGAATTCGATGACGACCAGCAATGCCTGCATGATCCTCCCTTCACACTGCGAACGTATGCTGGAGGCCAGCCGGATGCTCCTTACGGCCCTTGGGGCGATGCTCCTCATATCCTTTACGCAGATCCCGCTTCTGGCGCAGGGCCTCAATGCGGAGACGACCATAGATACCATCATCGGATCCGAGGTGCATACCGAAGAACGCGCGGCAACATCGGACCAGTCGGAAAAGGTGCTGAAGGCGATCTCCAGAGCGAGCGAAACTGCGATGGAAGTTCGCGTCGTCTTCACGCTCGAAGGCGTCACCATCGTCTTCATTCCAGAAGCCAACGAGACTGGATCAGCCATAGCGGAGGCCGTCCGGGAAAATCGCGCGGCCATTCGCAGCTTGCGCCAGGCTCTGCAGGGCAATGCGATGCTGTTCCACTCCATCGATTCGCAATCCGTGCTGCTCGACAATGTCCTTGCGCTCGAATTCGGCGACGATGCCACGGCAACGATCTACGTCGCAGGCAAGGACCCCCGGAACTAGTTCCTGGGAGAATCCGCATATAGACGGCATGGAGTTTCTGGAACTCCAGCAGTATTAGGTGTATCGAAAGTATAGACGTGCCATTCCGCTTCCAGCCGGTGGCCTGCTTTCGGCGCGATTGACGCCCGCACGAAGGTTGTCCCGGTCTCGGGAGGCAGCCTGTACGGGATCCACCAATTGCCGCAAAGAGCCTCGACGCTTTCTCCTCTGCGCCATCTGAATTTCCGGATCATCTGGCTTGCAACGCTTGCTTCCCATCTCGGTGGCCTGCTGCAAGCGGTCGGCGCCGGTTGGATGATGACGACCCTCACGGACTCCAATGCGATGGTGGCGCTGGTACAGGGCGCGACCACGCTGCCCATCATGCTCTTTTCCCTCGCTGCCGGGGCGCTGGCGGACAATTTCAATCGCCGCAACGTCATGATGCTGGCGCAAATCCTCATGACGGCGGCCTCGGCCGCACTGGCCGCATTGTCCATGATGGGCATGCTGACGCCGTGGACGCTATTGGGCCTGACCTTCCTGATCGGCTGCGGAACCGCGCTTCACAATCCTTCCTGGCAGGCTTCAATCGGTGATCTCGTACCGCGCGATACCGTGCCCGAGGCCGTCTCCCTCAACAGCATCGGCTTCAACATGATGCGCAGCGTCGGTCCAGCCATCGGCGGCCTGGTGGTGACCCTCGCCGGCGCAGGTGTCGCCTTTCTCCTCAATGCGATCAGTTACCTTCCCCTCATCGTCGCGCTCGGCATCTGGAAGGCACCGGCGCCGGACCGGACCTTGCCGCGGGAAAACTTCTTCAGCGCCATGGCGGCCGGATTGCGCTATGTCGCCATGTCGCCCAATCTGCTGAAGGTCCTCGCCCGCGCATTCATGTTCGGCTTCGGCGCCATGACTGTCCTTGCGCTGCTGCCGGTGATCGCAACGGCCCTGCCAGACGGAAACGCGCTGATCTATGGCACGCTGCTCGGCAGTTTCGGAATCGGCGCCATACTCGGCGGCGTCCTGAATGTGCGGGTGCGCGAGCGCCTTTCCAATGAGGTGATCGTAAGGGGGGCCTGCCTCGGCATGGCGCTCTCCTATATCGGGCTGAGCTTGACCAGCAATGTGGTTCTCAGCCATCTGCTGCTCCTGCCATCCGGAATGGCCTGGGTGCTGGCGCTCTCCCTCTTCAATGTGACCGTGCAACTCTCGACGCCGCGCTGGGTGGTCGGGCGCGCCCTCGCGATCTATCAGACCGCAACCTTCGGCGGCATGGCCATTGGCGCCTGGGTGTGGGGGGAAATGGCCGACGGTTTCGGCATTCGCGCCGCACTGGTCGGCGCTGGAATCACGCTGGTCGTGACGGCGGTGGCAGGGATGCGATTGCGCGTTCCCGAGTTCGGGTCGCTCAACCTGTCACCGCTCGACCAGTTCCGGGAACCCGCGCTCCGGCTGGGGCTGAAAGCACGCAGCGGCCCGATCATGATCATGATCGACTACAAGATCGCGCAGGAGGACATTCCGGCCTTTCTAGCTACCATGCACGAGCGGCGCCGGATACGTCGTCGCGATGGCGCCAATAACTGGGTCCTGCTGCGTGATCTGGAACATCCGGAGCGCTGGACCGAAAGCTATCACGTCCCGACCTGGGTCGAATACATCCGCCACAACCAGCGTCGCACCCATGCCGATGCGGAAGTGACGCGAATCCTGTTCAGCCTGCACCGCGGCCCCGGCCAGCCACAGGTCCGGCGCATGATCGAGCGGCAATCCGTGCCCGTGGATGAGGACCTACCGCTCAAGGATTTCCCGCAGATGACATAGTGCCCTTCTCTTCAGAGCAGGTAGAAACAGGAGATGGCGAGGCAGGTGGCAAGCCCGACCACGACATTCATCGATATGCCGACCTTGACGAAGTCGGAGAACCGGTAATTGCCGGCGCCATAGACCAGCGTGTTGGTCTGGTAGCCGATCGGAGTCGCGAAGCTCGCACTGGCCCCGAACATGACGACGATGACCAGCGCGCGCGGATCGATGCCGAGCTGGGTGCCCAGGGCGATTGCGATCGGCGTCAGGATTACGGCAACGGCATTGTTGGTGATCAGTTCGGTGAGGACAGAGGTCAGCAGGTAGACCAGCAACAGAGTCGCGAAAGGAGACAGGCCTTCGAGCCAGGGGACGAGGGCCGAAACGACCAGGCCGACGGCGCCGCTTTTCTGCAGGCCGATCCCGATGATCAGCATGGAGAAAATCAGGACCAGGATCGCGCCATCGATCGCGCCCCATGCCTCTTCGCTGTCGATGCAGCGCAGGACGAGGATTGCCGCAACGGCAAGCATGGAGAGAATGGCGATATCCATGACGCCCAGCGCCGCCAGCAAGACCACGCCGAGAAGCGCCAGAATGGCAATGGGCGCCTTGGTGCGTCGGAAGGCGCGGCCGGATGTCCGGCTGATGGAGACCAGCACGCGCTGCTGGTTCATCGCATCGAGCCCAGCGCTCGTCCCCTCGAGCAACAGCCGGTCCGCCGGCCGCAGGAGGACACTGTCGAGGCTCTTGCCGGCCACATGCATGTGCCGATGCACGCCAAGCACGCGCGCCCCGAACCTGCTGCCCAGCCCGAGCGCGCCGATCCGCTGACCGATGGATGCCTTGTTCGGAGCCACGATGGCTTCGACGATCACGGGCTCCTCGGGCGGCTGCCCCCTGCGGGGCAGGCCGACGCGCCATTCGCGCGCCTCTTCCAGCGTCAGCAATTGCGACGACGTGCCGATGACTACCAGCCGATCCCCCTTCTTCAGGGTGACCGTCTCCAGATTGTCGCGCTGGATCCGCCCACCGCGATTGATTCCGAGGACGCGCAGGCCCGGGAGCTTGAACAGTCCGATTTCTCCCAGAGGTTGCTCGGTATATTTTCCTTCCTCGAGCAGGGTCAGTTCCGACAGGAACTCCGTGTCGCTGTGGCTGAGATCTGCCTCGTCGGGGCGACTGGGAAGGAGCAGCCAGCCGAACAGGCCAAGGAGCAACAGGCCGGTAATGGCAACGACGATCCCGACAGGCGTGATCTCGAAAATCGAGAACGGGGCCAAACCCTGGGCGCGGGCGACCCCGTCCACCAGCAGATTTGTCGAGGTGCCGATCAGCGTGCAGGTCCCACCGAGGATCGCCGCATAGGAAATCGGGATCAGAAGCCGGGTCGATGCGATGCCGAATCTCTGCGCGATCCGGAAGGTAATCGGAATGAGCACCAGAACGAGCGCCGTATTGTTAATGAAGCCGGAAAGCAGGACGGTCACAGTCAGCAGCGCGGCCACTGCGACGGCCGGTCGCTCTCCTGCCAGATCCAGGATCCGGCCCGTCGCGGCCTCGAGCACGCCGGTGCGGACCAGCGCACCGGTCAGCACGAACATGGCCGCGATCGTCAGCGGAGCCGGATTGGAGAACACGTCCAGCACCTCGTCCGGCGCGACGAGGCCGGAGAGGACAAAGGCCGCGGCCCCTGCCGCCGCTGTCACTTCAGGCGGAAAGCGCTCGATCCAGAAGGCAACGAACGTCCCGAAAACGAGCACCAGCGCGAGCCAGGCCTCGAAACCGGCAATGATGTTCAGCATGCGATCGCACTCGGTTGATTCACGGGCATCGGTGCTCCTGGCGGGAATCACCGCCCGGTCCCGAAGGCTCAACCGTTCTCATCCCGCCTGGTTCCCGTCTGTCACCTACGGCACAGAAAACCCGTTTTCGCACCCCTGTCCGGCGGGCTACAGCCGCTCGGCATGCCAGCGCAAATGATCTTCCATGAAGGTCGAGATGAAATAATAGGAGTGATCATAGCCCTCCTGCATGCGCAGCTCCAGCGCCATTCCGGCATCGCGGCATGCCTTCTCGAATCGCCATGGGCGCAGGCCCGAATCGAGAAAGGAGTCTGCCGTTCCCTGGTCGATCAGGAAGCCGCTGAAGCGCGCTCCGTCCTCGACCAGGGCGCAGGCATCATATTGCCGCCACGCACCCTTGTCGGAGCCGAGATATCTTTCGAACGCCTTCTTCGACCATTCGGCATCGCTGGGGTTGACGATGGGCGCGAAGGCGGAACAGCTTCTGAACCGGTCCGGATTGCGCAGCGCGATGGTCAGCGCCCCGTGCCCGCCCATGGAATGGCCGAAAATGCCCTGGCGTTCCATGTCGACCGGAAAGTTCTCCGCCAGCAGTGCCGGCAATTCCTCGGTCACATAGTTGTACATCCGGTAGTTCCCGCGGTAGGGGGCTTCAGTCGCATCGACATAGAAGCCTGCGCCGGTACCGAACTGCCAGTCATCGGGATCGTCCGGCACGCCCGGACCTCGCGGGCTGGTATCGGGGCACACGACGATCAGCCCGAGCTTGGCAGCCATGCGCCGATATTCCCCCTTCTCCATGACATTGGCATGGGTGCAGGTCAGACCCGAAAGATACCACAACACCGGACATCTGCTCTCCATCGCCTGCGGCGGCAGGAAGACGGCAAAGGTCATCATCGTGCCCGTCGCCGAGGATTGGTGCTCATACACGCACTGCAACCCCCCATGCGATTTCACTTCCGACAATTTCTTCATCTGCAACTCCTGTCTGCGGCCATGTTCCGGGCCTTGCGGATTCCCTGATCGAGCGCTTGCAGGAAGCGGGAACGGTCCGTGGCGGTGAATGCGGCGTTCAGCCCCCGGATCACCCCGCCTTCGCGAAGCGACTGATTGAGGTCGCGCATGGCGAGCGCGGGCCCGATATTCTCGGAGGTGAACGCCTTTCCCTGCGGGGAGATGACAAGGGCGCCGCGGGCGACGCATCTCGCCGCCAGCGGCACATCCGCTGTAATGACAATGTCGCAGGGCCTCGCCTCCGCAACGATCCAGTCATCCGCAGCATCGAAGCCCGCGCCGACGATGACATTGCGCACCGCCGGATCACGTGAGGGCCGCAAGCCGCCATTGGCCACGAACGTAACCCGCATGCCGTGCCGTGTAGCGACCGATACAATTTCGGCCTTCACCGGACAGGCATCGGCATCGACCAGGATCTCCGGCCCTTCCCTCGCCCCTGCCACCAGCGGCTCAGTACACAACGACGCTACGGATGCTTTTTCCTTCATGCATCAGGTCGAAGCCCTTGTTGATCTCGTCGAGCGACAGCGTATGGGTGATCATCGGGTCGATCTCGATCTTGCCGTCCATGTACCAGTCAACGATTTTCGGCACGTCGGTGCGGCC
>CAYLGY010000088.1:0-10309 GCA_964383325.1 uncultured Rhizobiaceae bacterium | reverse complement strand
GCGAAAATTCCTTCTCGCCATTGTGCCATTTCATCACATGCAGCATGTCGTCGGTCATCGGGCGACTCCTTCCTTGCGCTACTCTTCTGAGGTGCAAGCTAGTTTCTGCCCGGTCATTTTCGAAATTCATTCATCTGATGCTTGTATTTCGGAATCTTATCTTTTCAGGCGGCGAAGGAAGTGCGCCATGCGCGCGCGTTCCGGTCAGGCAAGCTCGATCCCGGCGGCGGCTGGAGAGGCCTCGGCGCGGGTCACTTCGCCGATGATCCGCGCATGCGCATGGCCGGCGTCGCGGAGCGCCGCGACTGTCGCCTCGGCCGCATCCGGCGGCAATCCGGCCAGCATGCCGCCGGAAGTCTGCGGATCGAACAGGATCGCGAGCAGGGCAGGGTCCGGCGTGCCACGCACGAGGCGGCGCAGCGCCAGGTTCTCGGCCAGCAGCGAGGAGTGCACGCCCTGGCGCGCCAGTTCCGTCACCTGCGGATAGAGTGGCAGCGCTTGCGGTTCGATCCGGGCCGACACCTCGCTCGCGGCGAGCATTTCTCCCAGATGCCCGGCCAGTCCGAAGCCGGTAATGTCGGTCATGGCCGTCGCGCCTGCCTCGGCAAGGATCGACGCGGCGCGGCGGTTGGACCTGCGCATCTCGGCAAACGCCGCCGCGATGGCGCCTGCCGGGGTCAGGCCGCGCATCAGACCGGCAAGAAGGATCGCCGTACCGAGCGGGCGGGTCAGGATCAGCGCGTTGCCGGGCAGGAGGCCGGACTTGCGCAGAAGCTGCCCCGGCGCAACCTCTCCGGTGACGGCAAAGCCGATGGCCATTTCCGTCCCTTCGGAAGAATGTCCGCCTGCAAGTGCCACGTCCTCGGCATCGAGAAAGTCGCGGGCGCCGGACAGCATCTGGAAGAGGTCTTCCTCGACCACTCGTTGCGCGCCATGCGGAATGACGGCAATGGCCAGCGCATGGCGGGCCTGGCCGCCCATGGCGTAGATATCGTTCAGCGCATGGCTGGCCGCGACCTGTCCGAGCAGGTAGGGATCGTCGGTAAAGGCACGAAAGAAGTCGACCGAATGCAGGCTGTGCATGCCGGGGGTCGGCTGAGTGACCGCGGCGTCATCGGGATGGTCGAGGCCGAGCACCAGACTCTCCGCCGCCGGCATTTGCGGCAGGCGCGCCAGCGCCGCGCCGAGCGGGCCGGGACCGACCTTGGCAGCGCACCCGCCGCACCGCATTTCCTCCGGCGTTGCGGGCCGGTCGGGGCGCGGCGCAGGCCGCATGCGCCGCGCCATTGCGGGCGCGTCCTGATACATGCGCATCCAGCGGCGGTCGATCCGGTCCTTGAGCCGCCAGAGCCAGGCGCCCTCGGCCTTGAAGGGACCGCGGGAGGCGATGGCATGGCGCTCGCCCGTGGAGATCAGCGCCAGATTGTCCCGTTGCGGATGCCAGGGCCGCGGCGGCTTGCCGAGTGCCACCCGGCGCAGATTCCTTGCGAGGGGAGGGCCGGCGCGCACCGCATAGACGCCCGCCTTCGGGCGCGGGCTTGCAGTCAGCCCGGCGCAATCCCCGGCAGCGAAGACGGTCGGGTCGCCCGTCGATTGCAGGGTCGGGCCGACCGCCAGGAAGCCCTGCCCATCGAGGTCGAGCCCCGTATCGGCAAACCAGGCCGGCGCCGCGGCATCCGTGGCGAGCAGGATCGCATCCGCGGCGACTTCATTGCCGTCCGCCAGGAGAATGCGGTCCGCCGCCAGCGCCGCTGCCTTGCGCCCCTCCAGCAATCGCACGCCCTTGTCGGCCAGGACGTGGCGGAAGGCGGCCTGCACGCGCGAATTATGTGTCGCCAGCAGCGGGGTGCCGGTCAAAAGGGTGAAGGCGAAGCGGTCCGGATCGAGACCTGCCGCCCGCGCCTCGTCGCGAATGCGGGTGCGTAAGGACAGGATCAGCTCGACCCCGCCCGCGCCGGCGCCGATCACGGCGATGTGCCGCGGCCCGTCGCGCCGGCGGCAATCTGCCATCAGGCGATCAAGCTTGTCCAGGAACAGGCCGATGGGCTTGACGGCGATGCCATGTTCCGCCGCGCCCTCGATCTGCGTGAGCATCGGCTCGATGCCGACATCGATGGACAGGAGGTCATAGGCGAGCGGTGGTCGGTCCTGAAGCATGACGCGCCTTGCAGGTCGGTCGAGCCCGTTCGCCGCCGCATGGATGAGGCGCGTGCCGGTCACTGCGCACAGGCGGGCCAGGTCGATATGCACCTCCTCACGGCGATAGATGCCGGCAATATGCCCCGGCAACATGCCGGAATAGGGCGTTTCCAGCTCGCGCGCGACCAGCGTGACGCGAAGCCCCGGCACAGGGCGGCGGGCAAGATCGGCGATCACATGAAGATGGGCATGTCCGCCACCGACGAGTACGAGGTCGGTCCGGACCGGTGCGGTCTGCATTGGCGAGGCTCAGACCTCGACCAGCGGCAATTCGACGATCTCGCGCTGCATCAGGGTCAGGAAGGAAGCCTGCCGCGTTTCGAGATACCAGTTCTCGAACGCCTCGAAAGCGGCAGCGACCACCCCCGCATCGGCTTGCGACCCGTCAATGACCTCCCGGATGGCGACAAGCACCGGCTCGAAATGCTCGGCCACTTGCTGCTGATTCTCGGTGGCGCCGCTCCAGCCCAGCTCCCGGAAAAAGCGGATGCGGCCGGCAGCGAGCGCATCCTCCTCGCCTTCATGGCGGCCGAGTTCGCCGATCAAGGCGCGCATCAGGCTGACCCGCCGCCAGGCGAAAGCCCGCGCCTCGCTGACTTCGGCGCGTCTGCGCGCCACCTCGCGATCGAATTCCTGCTCGGCGACGGAGGCCTCGCGCGCCCGCGCCTCCATTTCCTCGATCAGGCCGGAAAATTTCGATTCCGTCATGCCGTTCCTCATGGATGTGGCGGAAGAGAGTGGGAGTCGAACCCACCAGAGACCGGCTCACGGCCCCTCCCGGATTTGAAGTCCGGACGCCCCACCGGGGACGCCTCTCCTCCTGAATCAGCAATTGTCTTGAGAATATCGTCCTTTCTGCGCGGCGCAAACAGATCCAGCCGGTGCGGATTGATGCGGCGCAGGTCGCCGCGCCGGATCGTCACGCCATGGCGGTCGAGAAATTCGAGGATGAAGATCGCCACCTTGCGGCCGCAATCGAGCTGGTCGCGCAGGAGCGCGACGGTGAACTGGCCATTCTCGCCCCGCTCCGCCAATTCGCAGGCGATGGCGACGATTTCGGCCACCGTGTCGCGCAGGAAGAAATGATCCTGGGCGATTTCGTCGAGTCGGCCCATGCGGCTCAGCATGCGCAGCACGCGCCGTACCTCGGCCTCGTCCTCGCCGATCATGCCGCTGATGTCGCGGATGCGCGGCGGGCGAAAGCGGGCAGTGCCACCGAGCAAGGGTTCGGCGCGCTGCCAAAGCGCCTCGTCCTCGGGCGTCATGCGCACTTCATGGCCGGCAAGCTTGATCCAGGCGCCGTCCAGCGCGACGAGGCCTGCCCGGGCAAGCGCGGCAAGCGCGGCGGCGAAGGCGGGCGCCGGCAGGCGTGGCTGCAATTGCAGGCGCAGGCGCTCCATCCCGATCCCGGCAAGATGCGGGTTGCGTGCATGGAAGGTTTCCAGCGTTTCCAGCAATGCCCGCTTGAAGCGCAGCCAGTTCGCCGGCGACAGCACGATCTGCGCGTTCGCCGTCTGGACGCGCATGAGCTGATGGCTGGCCGCCAGCGCCTCGAAGCGGGCCGGCGTCAGTGCGCGATCGCGGGCGAACACGCCGCCATCCAGGAAGAAGGGCGGCCGGTCGAGGAGGGCGGCAAGCGCTGCGCCCGGATCGGCAATTGCATGCGCTTCGAGGATTGCCAGCCGCTCCGGTGAACGCCGCCGCCGCGCCGGGGCGCGCAGATCGAGAAGGATTCCGCCGGCCAGCGTGCGCTGGGCGCTCGTATCGCGCAGCACGAAATGGTCGCCGCTGGCTGCCGAGATCGGCCGTTCAAGCACGAGCTGGACGAAGGCTTCCTCGCCCGGCGCGATCGGTGCATCGGAGAGAAGGACCACGCGGGCGCCGACATTGCAGGTCGCATGGTGAAAGCGCACCGGCATCCATTGCCCGACAGGCCGGCTTTCGGATGCCAGGACGCGCAGGCGACAATCGATTCTCGCGGTCGGAGCATGCAGTGCCGGATCGACGATCATGTCGCCGCGCTGGATGGCTTCCTTGCTGATCCGGTCTCCGGCAAGGTTGAGCGCGCATCGATCGCCGGCGACCCCTCGCTCTGCGGGCCGGTTCTGCACCCGCACCGAGCGGACCCGTGCCTTGAGGCCGGTCGGGCTGACGGTCAGGATATCGCCGGGAGCGACCTCGCCGGAAAGGATCGTACCGGTAACCACCGTGCCGGTGCCCTGCAGGGTGAAGCTGCGATCAACCGGCATGCGGAACAGCGCCTCGCGATTGAGCGCGCGACCCTGCCTGCCCGCCTCTAGCAGGGTTGCCAGCAATTCTTCCATGCCTTCGCCGGTCAGGGCCGAGACAGGGCACACCGGCGCATCCGCAAAACCGTTCCCGGCCAGGAGCGTCACGATCTCTCCCGTGGCGCGCGCCCGCTGCTCGGGCGTCGCCCGGTCGAGCTTGGAGAGGGCCACGACCAGCCGGCGGATGCCGAGCAGGCCGGCAATTGCAAGATGCTCGCGGGTCTGCGGCATGACGCCGTCATCGGCGGCGATGACCAGCAGCAGCACGTCGACGCCATGCGCTCCGGCAAGCATGGTATGCACCAGCTTCTCATGTCCCGGAACATCGACAAAGCCGATTTCCTCGCCGTCCTTCACGCAATAGGCAAAGCCGAGCTCGATGGTGATGCCGCGCTTCTTCTCCTCCTCCAGCCTGTCGGTATCGACGCCGGTGAGAGCTCGCACGATGGTGGACTTGCCGTGATCGATATGCCCGGCGGTGCCGATGATCATGCCGCGCCCTCCGCCGCCGGCCGGGCCAGATGGGCCAGATTGGCCAGGAAGCCGGCCTCGTCCTCGAGGCAGCGCAGGTCGAGGAGGAAAGCGCCGTCAGCAATCCGTCCGATGACCGGGACCGGCAGATTCCGGAACCGCGCCGAAAGTTGTTCCAGCGCTGCTCCCCGGCCGCTGGTCGGCGCAATGGCAATGCCGGCGCTTTCCAGCGTTTCGAGCGGCAGCGCGCCCGAACCGATCTGGCTGGCGCAGCGCATGGCACTGACGGCGAATTGCCCGCCGAGGCTCCGGCGGAGCGCAGGAAGAATGCGATCGGCAAGGGCGGCGATCTCTGCCACCGGGCGCGCCAGCAGCCGCATCGTCGGCAGGCGATCGCGCAACCGTTCCGCGTGGAGATAGAGGCGCAGCGTCGCCTCCAGCGCCGCGATGCGGATCTTGTCGAGGCGCATGGCGCGCTTCAGCGGATTGGCATTGATTCTCGCGATCAGGTCGGCGCGGCCGACGATGAAGCCCGCCTGCGGGCCGCCCAGCAGCTTGTCGCCGGAAAAGGTCACGATATCGGCCCCCGCCGCGATGGATTCGGCGACGGTCGGCTCCCTGGTGAGCCCGAAATGCGACAGGTCCGCCAGCGTGCCGGATCCCAAATCCTCCACCAGCGGCAATTCCTGCTTGCTGGCCAGAGGCGCCAGTTCCGCAGCCGTAACGGTTTTGCTAAATCCCTCAATGCGATAATTGGAAGTGTGAACCTTGAGGATCAATGCGGTGTCCGGGCCGATCGCCTGCGCATAGTCGCGCAGATGGGTCCGGTTGGTCGTCCCGATCTCGACGAGGCGCGTGCCGGCGCTGGTCATGATCTCGGGCATGCGGAAGGCGCCGCCGATCTCGATCAGCTCACCGCGCGACACGATGCTCTCGCGCCCCGAGGCGAGCGTGTTCAGCACGATCAGCACGGCGGCGGCATTATTGTTCACCGCCGTCGCATCCTCCGCGCCGGTCAGTTCGATGAGCAGGTGGCGCAGAAGATCGTCACGTTGGCCGCGCTTTCCCGTCGCCAGATCGTATTCCAGCGCGACCGGCGAACGCATCGCGGCCTTGGCGGCGAGAATCGCTTCTTCCGCGAGCAGGGCGCGGCCGAGATTGGTATGCAGCACGGTTCCGGTCAGGTTGAAGACCGGGCGGGCGCGCGGCACGGAGGCGGCTTCCAGCGCCGCAAGTGCGGCATTGGCCGCCGCATCCACACCGGAAGGGCCGATGCCGGCGCGCATGTCCTCGCGCATCCGCGCAATCTGCTCGCGGATGGCGGCAATGGTCTGCCGGTGGCCGAACCGGGACAGCGCGAGCTGGCCCGAGGCCGATTTCAGCACCTGATCCACCGAGGGCAATCTCGAGAATGCAGGGCCGCGCATGGTCAGTACCCCACGAGGAACGCGTTGACGGCGCCCCGTCGGTAGCCCAGCTCCTTGACGAGAAGATCGAGGCCGAGCGACGCGACGTCATCTGCCACCGGTTCGAGCCACGGGTCCTTCTCTTGGTAGAGGACCTTCACATAGGCACGGCAGGATTCGCAAGCCTCGGCCTTGACCGTGCCATCCCCGCCATCGACCTCGCGCAGGGTGATTTCCTTTGTCGAGCCACAGACCGTGCATTTGGCGCGGACATAATTCCAGAGCGTGGCGCAGGTGCCGCAGGCAACGAAGCGCGTACCGGTCGCTTCCGGCCAGTCGACGATCACGGATGCTACAGGAGCGCCGCCGCAGCAGGGGCAGACGCCGTCGGCCACCGGCTTCAGCGATTTGGGGTCCAGCGCCGCAGCCATCCGGGCATAGAGAATCTGCACCGCGGCGGCGACGAAAAGATGTTCGGCAATGGCATCGAAGGGAATGGCATCGGCCAGCACGTTGCCGGCCATGATCCTGCGCGCCGAGGGTCCAGCATTGAGCAGGCGCTGCAAGGCCGAACGGGCCTCGTCAGGCATCGGGATGCGGATGCAGCCGTCGATCACGGCATCGAGTACCGCGTCGAAATCCTGTTCGGGCGGGGGATGGCTCCGGTCGAGCGGCGGCATGGAATGGCGGGCCGCCTGTTCAAGCAGGTCCGGGCCGGGAAGGGTCGGGGGCGGCAATTGCTGCAGGATGGCGGCCTGCAGGTCGCAGATCGCGGCCAGTAATTCGAGATAGGGCTTCAGCGGGCTTGCCGGGGCATGCTGGCGATAGCGCGCGGCGCGGCGGGTGAAGAGTTGGTCGGGTTCGGGCAGTCGGACGAAGGGCGGTCTTGCGATGCTACCGAGGACTTTGCCGTCAGGCTTTACAGAGGGTCCGCTTCTTCGCTTCATTTCCTGTCCTTGCGTACCCGACGGGTCACGGTTGCTTCAGTGCCGATCGTATCGGCCGGGCACGCGGAAAACGCACCCGGCCGGTTTGTCATTTCGCCTTTCCCTTGCCGGTGGCGAGATCGCGAAGCCAGCGCCGGTGATGGCGCCAGGCCCAGCCGCCGGTGACCTGTCCTCGCACCATGCCGCTGATCGTACCGCGTACCCAGATCGCCGCATAGACATGGACGATCCAGACGCAGATGATGACGATCGCGGCCAGCGCATGGATGAGCACGGCGGCCCTTTGCTGGTCGATGGTGAAATAGGGGCCGAAATATTCGTACCAGATCACCAGGCCGGAGCCGAACAGCACGAGGATCAGCAGGGACATCAGCCAGAACACCAGTTTCTGGCCGGCATTGTACTTGCCGATCTCGGGCAGGTTCTCCTCGCGGGCGGTCAGCACGTCGCGCAGCCGGCTCAGCCAGACATTATCGGTCCGCTCCCACAAATTCAGCCGGAAGAAGCGGATGAACAGTCCGGCAAAGCTGACGATCAGCACGACGCCCAGCCAGGGATGGATGATCCGGACCATCTCCCCGCCGCCGAACAGGGCAGAGAGGAAATAGAGGCTCGGATGAAACAGCGACAGGCCGGAAATCGCCAGCAGGACGAGGGTGAGGGCCGTGATCCAGTGGTTGATCCGCGCGAGGGCCGTGTAACGGTCCACGGTGACGGGATCGCCCGGATGGATTGCAGCCTTGCCGTGGTGGCTGTCGGGATGGGTCGCGGTCATGAATCACCTCCCTGCGCCAGCCGCCTGGCTTCCTCCTCGTCCTTGTCGGTGACCTTGTTCGGGCCGGTGACGATATGATGCAGGAAGCCGACGGCGGCGAATGCCGCCATTGCGGTCAGGCCTGCATATTTTGTCACGCCCTTCCAGGTCTCGACAAGCGGGCTGATGGTCGGATTGTCCGGCAGGCCGTCATAGAGCGAGGGCCGGTCGGCATGGTGCAGCACATACATGACATGTGTGCCGTCCACTCCCGGCGGATCGTACAGGCCGGCCTTGTCGTACCCGCGCGACTTGAGATCCTCGATGCGGGTCTCGGCCCATTCGGTCATTTCCTGCTTGGTGCCGAAGACGATTGCCTGCGTCGGACATGCCTTGGCGCAGGCAGGACCCTGTCCGACCGCGACGCGATCGACGCAGAGCGAGCATTTGTAGGCCTTGTTGTCGGCTTTCGACAGGCGCGGGATGTTGAACGGGCATCCCTTGATGCAATAGCCGCAGCCAATGCAGTTTTCCTGCACGAAGTCGACAATGCCGTTCGTGTACTGGACAATTGCGCCGGGAGCCGGACAGGCCTTGAGACAGCCGGGATCCTCGCAATGCATGCAGCCATCCTTGCGGATCAGCCATTCGAGATTGCCCTGCTCGTTCTCGTACTCCGTATAGCGCATCAGGGTCCAGCTATTGGCCGTCAGGTCATGCGGGTTCTCGTAGACGCCCGTATTGATGCCGACTTCCTCGACCAGCTCGTTCCACTCCATGCATGCGGTCTGGCAAGCCTTGCAGCCGATGCATTTCGAAACGTCGATCAGCTTCGCGACTTCCGTCTGCCGGCTGGCCGGCATGTCCATCTTCGTTGCTGAACGCCGCAGGAGGTCGCCCGGGCCGAAGGCCTGGGCGGTTTCTTCCGTGGTGGGATTGGGAATCACAGGAAACATGGCTCTTCCTCCCTACGCCGTCGCCGGTCCGGCGGTGGGTTCGACATTGACCAGGAACGCCTTGAATTCGGGCGTCTGGGCATTGGCGTCGGCCACCGGCGGTGTGAGCGTGTTGATCGGAGAGGCCTTCTTGGTCAGGCCGATGAAGCCGAAGTTCAGGGGCAACCCGACAGTATGCACCGTCTTGCCGTCGATCTGCAGCGGTTTCAGCCGCTTGGTGATCACGGCCTTGCCCTTGACTTCGCCCCGGCCATTCCAGACCCGAACCAGCTGTCCCGGTGAAATGCCCTTTTCTGCAGCAAGCTGCTCGGACATCTCCACGAAGAATTCGGGCTGGGTCACTGCATTCATGTGGACGGATTTCGTCCAGTAATGGAAATGCTCGACCAGCCTGTAGGTCGTGGCGACGATCGGATACTGATCCGGCTTGCCGAACCGGTCCATGTCGCCCTCGAAGACCCGCGCCGCCGGATTGCCCCGGATATTGGGGAAGAGCGGATTGGGTACGGGCGATTCGAACGGTTCGTAATGCACCGGGAAGGGGCCTTCGGCCATCATGCCGCGTGCGAAGAGGCGCGATACCCCCTCCGGGTTCATGATGAACGGGCCCGTCCCCCGGTCCGGCGGGATCGTGGCGACGAAATCGGGCACGTCGGCGCCGGTCCAGCGCGTTCCGTCCCAGAAGACATATTTCTTCTGCTCGCTCCACGGCTTGCCGTCCGGGTCAGCCGAGGCGCGATTATAGAGGATGCGCCGGTTGGCTGGCCAGCTGAAGCCCCATGAGCCATGGACGCCCATGCCGCTCGGGTCGGAATTGTCCCGCCTTTGCGCCAGATTGCCGTTCGGCCCGTAGACGCCCGTATAGATCCACTGGACGCCATCTGTGCTGCCATCATCGCGCATTTCGCCGAAGCTGGCGAGCATTTCTCCCGCCTTGCGCGTGACATTGCCTTCGGCATCCCGAAGGTCGACCAGCGCCTTGCCGTTGATCTCGCGCAGGAGTTCGTCGGCCGTCGGATGCAGCGGGTCCTCATAGCTCCAGTCCACCGCCATGATCGGCTCCGGAGCCGTACCGCCCTCTTCTTCATAGAGCTTGCGGATGCGCTGGAAGAGTTCGGCGAGGATCACCACATCCTTGCGCGACTCGCCATAGGGGTCGGCGGCCTGCCATTTCCAGCTGATCTGCCGGCTGGAATTGGTGAGCGAGCCTTCTTCCTCGACGAATGCCGTCACCGGGAGCATGAAGACTTCCGTCTGGATGCTCTTCGGATCGACATCATTGTACTCG
>CAYLGY010000087.1:0-10637 GCA_964383325.1 uncultured Rhizobiaceae bacterium | reverse complement strand
CGTAAACACCAACCGGGCTCCGGTCGCGGCTGGATGAAAGTTCAGTGGCAGGTCAGGTTCACTCAACCTGAAAATGCATTGCTCGGGAAATCCAATGGAACCCTATTCACTCGCGGGATGTTCAGGGAATGACGCTGTCAGATGTAATGTAATAAACAGTTCGGCAAAGAATTTAATGAAAGAAACTGTAAGCGCAATGATGCGTATAACAAATAAAATGCTGCGCTTTAGACTTTCTAATTTTTCCGTTCAACGTACAAGGCGGCACGACCCTTCCCACCAGATTAGAAGCATCCCAACACTATCGTGGGGCGCCATCAACTGCGTGCTGCGATCGCTCTGGTGACCGCCCCGGACATGGGAGGATGGCTTGGGAGGCACCATCTGGGCGGTGCGGATTGACGTTGCAGCCAACCGGCTGGTGTAACTGGATCCCGCAAACGTCCGATGCATATTGCCTGGATCTTGAGCAGTGCCAGATTTTCATGCGCAGCTCGATCCAGGAAGGATATGCGACCGATAATAGCGAAGCGTCGCTTCCACGCCTTCTTCGAGGGAAATCCGGCGCCAGTCGCCAATGATCGCTTTGAGGTTGGTATTGTCCAGCAAGGGGGGCGCCGGCCTTTCCACTTCGGCCGGGCTGATTTGCGCGCCGGGTGCGATTTTCCAGATCAGTGAAACCAGCTCATTTATCGTCTGCGTCTCGGTGGTCATGTCTGAAACCAGCACACCGTCATAATCGGCCCGCAGGCAACGCATCATGATATCGGTTACCTCGTCCACATGCTGCATGCAGAGTGCGCCGCCGAACGGCATCGTAAAAGCGTTCCCTTGCGCGGCTGCTTTGATCGCAAGCGTGATGGCAGCTGTTTCCCCATGTTCCCTGCCAGGTCCATAGACCACATTCGGACGCAATCCGATCGAGGCTTGTCCGTGATCCAGATAGTAGATCCTCGAAATATCTTCGCAACACCGCTTGTAGGCTCCATAGAGATTCACAGGAGAATCCAGCGCACCACGGGGCTTGGCAGCGATGGAGCTCGTGTAGAGAAACCTCGGCACCGAGAGGCATCGTGCAACCTCCAGGAGATTCAGGTGACCGATAATATTGATGTTAGCGCCGGCAACTGGATCTGCCCGGCAGGCAGGAATGACAGCCGCCGCAAGATGAGCAATAGCGCGAATCTCATGCCGCCGGGTTACTGCGAAAAGGGCTTCTCGATCCAGAATGTCGCAATGTTCATAGATGATGTCAGGCTGTCTTGTCATGGGCGCGGCAATGTCGGCTGAAATGACCGTTTCTCCACCTTCTGCAAGGGCCTTGCAAAGCGCCTTTCCGAGGAAGCCGTTACCACCAGTTACAAGGACAGGGCCAATCCGGGAAATGATTGTCATGATGCCATCCCCTGTCCGCCATTCACATCGATCAATTGTCCAGTAATAAATCCTGCCTCCTCGGAGGCAAGAAAAGCCACTGTGGATGCTATGTCTTCGATCGTGCCGTGCCGGCGCATCGGGATGCTGGTCAGAACCGCTGCGCGTTGCTCCGGTGTCATGCGTTCCATCAGGAGGCTTTCTACCCTTGGGGTCATGATCGCGCCGGGGCAGACTGCATTGCATGTAATGCCGCTGGGTCCGAATTCTTGCGCCAGTTGCAATGTCATGGATTGGACCGCCCCTTTGGCTGCTACATAATTCGCGCCGGTAAACAGGCTACCGTACCGTCCAGCCTTTGAACCAAGATTAACGATGCGTCCGAATCCGGTTTTGACCATGCTGGGTAGTAAGAGCTGTGTGAGGCGCACGGCGGCAGTGACGTTCAGCGCGAACACCATCTCCCAATGCGCGCCGGTTTGTTCCAGAAAATTTCGTGGCGTGTGCAGCGATCCGCCTGCATTGTTGACCAGTGTATCGAAACTCAGCCCTTTGGCATGAAGCGCGGTGACGCACCGGGTTAGCTGGTCCTCATCCATGAGATCGACACACTCGAAACTCAGGCCCGGAGCAGCACTGCGTGCGGTCGCAGCCGCTATGGCTTCCGGGCTTTTGTCCAGCACCAGCACCTGGGCGCCTTCTGCTCCAAAGCGATCGGCAATGCCCAGTCCCAGCCCATCAGCTGCCCCTGAAACAAGGATCATTCGACCTTCGAAACGTTTCATGGCGGGCCTGCTACAAGGGTTCGTAATCGGAACAATCGCGGTGACTGGCCGCAGGGTCGACCTTGACGTCGATGAGAACCGGCCCGCCCAGTGCATGCGCCTCGACCAGAGCGTCCGTAATCTGGTCTGGTTCGGTCACGGTCAGGCCGCGACCGCCTAGACCTTCGGCAACCTTGGCAAAATCATGATTGGCGAAATCCACTCCGATGCGTTGGTTTCCCAGATTATCGCGGACCATTCCGAGGCCCGCATTATTGGCCACAACATAGACTACATCGATGCCGCGCTCCGCTGCAGTCGCGACGGCGTCCATGGTCATCACAAAACCGCCGTCGCCGATAACCCCCGTTACGCGTCTTTCTGGCGCGACGATCTTCGCTGCGGTAGCTGCAGGGGTAGACCACCCCATACCGCCGATGCCACCTGGCGCGATCAACTGGTTGGGTGTGCGTAGCGGAAGACAGGAAGTGAACCAGATGCGATTGCTTCCAGCGTCGAGCGTGATCAGGTCATTCGGCGTCAGAAATGCCTGCATTCCGCGCAGAATATCGGAATAATGCACAGTGCCACGGGGAGTGGTGAAGCTGGGAAGCACACCATAGCTGTTCTGCTCCTTGATGCGGGTGATTGCAGCCGTGCGGCGGTTAACGAGATCAACATCATGCGGCGGTAGCTTTCCGAGCGCGCGTGCGACTTCGGACACATCTCCAGTGACTGCGATATCGACGGGCACCACCCAGCCGGCATGAAGCGGATCCTGATCGATCTGCACGATGGTCTGTTCGCCGGGGCGTATCATCTTCTCATCACGGAAACGAGTGTATTCTGGTCCCAGACTACAACCCATTACCAGGACCAGATCTGCGGCCTGCACCATACGGTTGGCGGATCTTGTGCCCCACGTCCCCATCATGCCAACAGCGATCCGGCTGGTTTCGTCGATCGTTCCCTTGCCATGGTAGCTTGACGCGATAGCGATGCCGTTGCTTTCCGCAAATTTCTGGAGTTCCTGACCGCAACGAGTTCCATAGACGCCATTCCCCACAATCATCACCGGTTGTTCTGCCGTTTCGAGAAGTGCCGCCACCCGCGCAAAGGCATCAGGGTCCACGCGAGACGGTGTATGACGGAGGTAGCCTTCGGTTGGATACAATCGCGCACGCATCTCCTGCGGCACTTCCTGACGGATGATGTTGGAGCGCATGACGATGGCAGCAGGCCCGTATCGTGGAGTGGAAGCGTGCTTAACGGCCAGCTGGGCCCCATAAATCGCTTCGCCCGGAGTGGTCGCGTAGGTTGCGTATTTGGTCATTGTCTTCAGCACGGCAAATGCGTCGGCTGCTCCGTAGTCTCCCGTCATTGTCTGATAGACGCCATATTGTCCGAACCCGTCATAGCAGGAAGTATCCGTGAGAATCAGCATGGGGGATGACGAGAAGTAGGCTTCCAGCACTCCGAATGCGCCGGTAGTGGTTGCAAATGGCCCCTGGGCCATCAGAAGACCGGGTTTGCCGGTCAACTTTCCTTCAACCTGGGCCATGATCGACGCCGATTGCTCGGTCCTTGCCAGAACCAGGTCGAATTCGTTCCGCCGTTCATGAAAGGCGGGCAGCGACCACGTAATCCCCAGCCCTGGCAGGGTGAAGCCGCGAGTTATGCCCGCTTCGAGAAACGTGCTTATGATGCCTTCATTTGTTCGCATTGAATTTTCCTTGGATTATCTGAACATGAGCAGGAACAGACTGACCTGCGGGAAGTAGATCAGAATCAGCAGCCCGACGATGATCGTCGCGATAAACGGCAGCACCCGGCGCGAGACCTCCTCCAATGTGAGCCCCGAAATTCCGCAAGCTACGAAGAGGTTGACGCCCAAAGGCGGTGTCAGGAATCCGATTTCGCTTGTGACGACGAGGAGAATTCCAAAATGGATCGGGTCGATGCCGAGCTGATGAACCAGCGGAAGAAGGATCGGGGTCAAAATAATGATGGTGGAGAGCGTTTCCATGAACGTTCCAAGCACGATCAGGATCGCGCTGATGATCAGCAACATCAGCACCGGGTCTGTCGTAATGGCCTGAAGTGAGGCTGCAATGCGCTGTGGGATCATGTTGAGCGCGAGGAATTCTCCGAAGAAGATCGCTGTGCCCATGATCAGAACCAGCCCGCCGCAAATGGTGCTTGCCTCACTCAGTGCAAGCCAGAGGCCGCGCGGCCCGATGCTTCGCTTGATCAGCGCACCAACCAGCAATGCGTAGACGACGGCCATGATCGAGGCTTCGACGGGGGTGAAGATGCCGCCATAAATGCCGCCGAGGACCACGAATGGCGTGGCCAGCGAGAATTTCGCGGAATAGACGCTGCGGAGGAACCGGCCTGTGTCGAAGGGCTGCGGTGACCCCTTGTACCCGTTGCTGCGCGACAGAAAATAGGTGGTACCGATCAGCAATCCCCCGACCATCATGCCCGGCAGCAGCCCTGCGATGAAAAGGTCGCCGATCGAGACAGAGGCGAGCACACCATAGACAATCATGGGGTTGCTTGGAGGAAGCAGAATCCCCAGCGTGCCGCCAGAGGCCGCGACCGCCGCACCGAAGTCTTTCGGGTAACCGTCTTGCTCCATTGCCGGAATGAGCAGGCTTCCGATCGCGGCGACGGTGCCCGGCCCGGAACCGGATATCGCTGCAAAGAACATACATGAGAGGATAGTCACGATGGCAAGCCCGCCATAGGCCTGCCCGACTATGGTTCGCATGACCTCTATTATGTCGCCAGTGATACCAGCGCGCGACATGATTGCACCTGCCAGAACGAAGCAGGGGATCGCAAGAAGCGGAAAATTGTCGACGCCGTCGAACAGGCTGTGGGCCAGAGAGGCAAGAGGTATTGGCGAAGAAAGGAGCTCAATCAGCGATGGCACGCCCAGCGTCACAAAAATTGGTACGCCGAGAACAAGGCAAGCAATAAAAGTAAGGATAAAGATCACGCCCCGCCCTCCTTGGCCGGAGTCGGCTCGCCAGCTATTAGCGGTTCGTCATATCTGAATGCCCGCCACTGGCGTTCGATGATGCGAAGGATCATCAGCGCATGGGCCAGTGGAATCACGATGTAAACATAGGCCAGCGGGAGAAACAACGAGGTGGAGTAGACCGGATATTGCAATGTCCGGCTGATCAGGAGCACGCCCGCAGCTACAACGAATGCGTTGAAGCCGATCCAGATGGCGTCCGCCAGAAGAAATACGTATCGCTCAGGCACGGGCAACAAGCGGGCAAAAAGCGTTACGCGGATATGGCTACCACGTTGCGCAGCCAGACTTGCTGAGATGTAAACGAACCACACGAAAATGAATCGGGATACTTCCTCACTCCAGGACAGCCCGATGTGCAGTACGTAACGAAAGAAGACCTGGGCTGCCAGCACCAGCACAAGCACTGCCAGTGACGTGTTCGCGAGGATCAGTTCGAGGCGGCTGACATGGAAAAACAGGCGCGCGATCATTTCCGACATTCCTCATGACAGGAGGACTCTATTTCAACCCCACTGAAGTGGCGAAGAACTGGGGCGCGCAAGCAGCGTCCCGACGGGCGCCAAGCCTGCCGGGACGCTGCCCTGGACTATTCGAGCTTGCCTGTTTTCTTGTAGGAAAGTGTCGTCTGTACCCAGTCCTCGCCACCGCCTACGAGGCTGTAGAGCTCCGGCCAGGTTCCCCGCGCCTTCTCGGCCCAGACCTCAGGGTCTTTCAACTCACAGAAGGTGACTCCGTAATCGTTGACCAATGCCTTGCGGACACGCTCGCCATTCCTGGCCACATGCTCGGCATGGGTGACATCCGTCTCCGCAGCCGAGTCCAAAAGGATCTGCTGATCCTCCTCGGACAACCCGTTCATGAAGTCATTGTTTATAATCACCACAGCCGCCTGCGGTAGGTAGGTCGCCTCTGTGATAAATTTTACATGCTCATGGAAACCCAGGTCCAGCACTACGTCGGTCGGGCTATCGAAAGCGTCGACTACCCCGGTCGCAATGGCTCCATAAGTTTCGCCCCAGGCGATCGGATAAGTGGATACGCCCCACGACTCCCACATTGCAGTCATTACCGGGTTCTTGGGTGCACGGATCTTCAACCCGGCCAGATCGCCGATCTCTTCAACGCATTCGTTCTTTGTGAAGATACTACGGAAAGCGTTGTTGAAGCCTCCTATGATACGAAGGCTGCCGCTCTCACTAAGAACTCGCTTGTTCAGCTCGTCCCGATATGGTCCGGCGCGCAGGAGTCCCCCCTCTCCCGTCAACTCTTCCGGCCCACTGTTGAGATAGGGAAGTACAAGCACGTTGATGGACGGGGCCAACTGGGCCACATTATTGGACGTGATTCCACCCATTTGGACCGTGCCGAGTTGCACTTTCTGAGCGATTGCCTGTTCGGAGCCCATTATGCCGCCGTCAAAAACCTCGATTCTGATCTCGCCATTCGAGTTTCTTTCGACTGCGTCAGCAAGCTGATGCGCATAGACACCATAGGTGTGCTCCGCCGTGCAGCAATGCGCATAAGTTATCGTCAGTCGAGGCTCCGCACGCACTGTTTGAGCACCCATCGCGCCCATGGTCAAAGCCAGCAAGCTTGTAATCCATATCGTTCCAGAATTTATCCCGATCATGTTATCCTCCCTGATCCTGAATGAATGAAATGCCGATGATCACCGGCGCGGCATCATTCCGGCGCGCTTCTCCTTGCTCCTCCCGCCTGGAAACGTGGTTCCGGAATCCCCCGGACGCCGAGTCCGGTGATTGCAAACAGACCCCCGGCCAATGGCTCCCGCGCAATCTGCTCGGGTGTCATGGAGAAGGTCGCGGATGTTACAAATAAAGTCGACAGGTCCTTGCCTCCGAATGCGCACATTGTCGGGCAGGCGACGGGCAGGCATATCCGCCGCAAAAGCCTGCCCTGGGACGAAAAGCATCCTACCGCTCCACCGTCAAACAGGGCGCCCCAATAATTGCCGTTTGCATCCACACAGGCCCCATCGATTCGGCCCCGATATGCACCCGTATCCGCAAACGGGCGGCGATTGGAAATACGGCCGGTCGCAAGGTCGAAATCGTACCGGAAGGACTGATCCAGGCGGCTGTTGGAAAAATAGAGTTCCTTTCCGTCCCCGCTGAAAGCAATTCCGTTGGAGACAGTGAATCCCGTGTCCATGCGGTACCAGGAACGGTCCGGATCAAGCCGGTATAGCGAGGCGCAAGGCGTTTTGAAATCAAGACTCATGGAACCGCACCAATAACGCCCGGCCCTGTCAACCTTGCCATCGTTCAGTCGTGTCGGAAGCCCTGGTTCCGGGTCGCCAATCAGCTCGATCTGAGCCTCGGCTTTGGAAATGTCTATAAGCGCAAACCCACTCGCGAGCCCAGCGATCAGCCTGTCGTCGTCGCAGAGCCCGATTGAGCCGATGACTTCCGGGAGTTGCCAGGCGCGTATTTCTTCACCACCGATCCCCATCTGCCATAGGGTCATGCCCAAGCTGTCAATCAGCAACAGACACTTACGCCGGTCATCCCAGATCGGGCATTCGCCGAGCTGGGTACTCCCCGCCCAAACGCAGTCCACTTTCTGGACATCACCGCCAGCGATGCGGGAATCATATGTGAACTGTTCAGCCATGAGGTACCCTGCGCCCTTACCGTTCCGAGGAAGGCTAGCAAGGCGATCAAAAATTGGATAATGTAATTTATAACAAAGCAAAGTTTAAAAAATGAAGATATCGCTCCGCCAATTACGCTATGTAATAGCCGCTTCGCAACACAACTCAATTGTCGGCGCAGCCCAGGCGATGAGTATTTCAACCTCTTCAATCCTGATGGCAATCGAGAAGTTCGAGCAGGAATTTGGCACGCAGATCTTCGTGCGCCAGCGCTCAAAAGGTCTCGTTACGACCGTCGCCGGCGAACGCATTATTGCGCGCGCGCTCCGTCTCCTGGACGAAGCAGATGCGTTCGTTCGCGATGTCAGCGGCAGCGAACGGGTCCTTGCAGGCGAGGTCAGGATTGGGTCTTTCACTTCGATTTCGCCCATTGCTGCCCCTCAGATCATCAGCAAGCTGACTTCTGCGCACCCGGCACTCGTCGTGCATCTGACTGAGGGGGACATGATCTCGATCCAGCGTGACTTGCGAAATGGGATCGTTGACATCCTTCTGACTTATGATGCCGGACTATGGCAGGAGTTCGATCATGAGATTCTTGCCAGTGCGCCGCCGCACGTTGTTTTGGCTGAATCCGACCCGTTGGCGCGTAAGGAGCGGTTGTCGCTGGCAGACCTCGAGAAGAAAACGCTCCTTCTCCTTAATCTGCCTCAGTCCCGAAGCTACGTCGAAACCCTGTTCGAACGGGTGGGGGTGCAGCGAGGACCGGTTCACGAGCTGGAATCCTTCGAGATGGTGCGCAGTTCGGCTGCTGCAGGGCTTGGGGTTGCAATTCTCAATATCCGGCCATTCACCGACAACACCTATAGTGGCCTTCAGGTCGTGTGCCGGCCTCTGGTCGAAGCTGAACCCAGTCCCAACGTGGTTCTCGCCACGCGGCGTGGCGCCAGTATCAGCCGTAAAGCTCAATCATTTGCAACATTCAGCCGCCAGTTCTTTCAGACCGAACTGGCCAGTCGGCTTTTTGTCAGATAGGACAGTACAGGGGCGTCTTCCGGCGAGTTCGCGGAGCAAGTGTTGACTTTTCGTGGAATGGCCCTGGGCGCATATGACCTGGCCAAAACGATTGCAGTACCGCTTTTGTCGGCCGGGCTGGCGGTCTCCTCCTATGCTGCGGCGTCCACTCCCTCGCCGCCGGAAAAGTCACGCAGGATCGACATCGCCATCGCACTCATCAGGCCGGGCAACCGGCCAGAGGGTCGCCATGAGCGCAAGCGTCGGAGAGCAGCTCGCAGGAAGGAGCGGGAAGACGACGTCTGCCACGGCGAGCAAAAAATCACGACGCATAAGGCGCCTTCGGCAAGGACGTTGAGGTCGTAGATTTGATCCAGGAATATGAGGCCGGGATGGTTGCGCTGGAGGTCAAGGCCAACATCGACCGGGGGCGTGAACAACCGCTTCATTATCCGCCTTATCAAAGGCCATATTGAGAATTTCGGAAGCCACTTTCAGGACACCACCGGCATGGCCCGAAGCGAAACCGGATCCGAGACGAAAAAAATTCTGTGACACAGTTTTTTGACACACATGGAGACCGCCGTGCACATATGGGTTTGCGGCCTCTGGGCAATACAGTTGACGGGGGTCGCTCAGCAGTCCTCCAACGGAACTTGTAGCCGCGAACCGTTTCAGGCAACGGACAAAAAACATTGAAAACGCAAGGCCTTAGTTAGGATGCAATTTTCGTCTCTGTCGGAGCAAAAATGACATCCGAATCGACTTCTCGCATGAAAACACCTTCAGAACAGCGTCAGAAAAATGTGTCAGATGCGCGCTTCGGAAGGCCAGAAAATGCACACTGGAAAAACACACAATGGCACACTTTTGACACACAAGCACAAGAATCAGAATAATCTGTACAAGGCGATTTACGGGAAAATGAAATGATTTCAAGGACTTAAATGGCGCGCCGGGGAAGATGAAGATGAGAACTGGAGCATCAGCATCTAAGGGGCTTGATGACAGATCGGTACGGCCCCCTTTGGGGGTGGGAAGCGGAATGGCGGCTTCCGGATTGGCGGGCTACAAAGCCGCCCTCAGGCGTCGGAACAATGCCTCGGATCTCACCTACTTTTGCGCCCGACTTTTGCTACAGAAGTTCGATTTCAGGGGTGATCTGCCACGGGATTTTTCCTCCACCGTCGATTAGAGTCCGGCCCAACTTGGGGACGGACAATGAAGCGAACGAGATTTACGGACGAACAGATCATCGGCATCCTGACGGAGCACGAGGCCGGCGCGAAGTGCGCGGACCTGTGCCGCAAGCACGGTATGTCGGAAGGCACCTTCTACAACTGGAAGGCCAAGTTCGGCGGCATGACGGTGTCGGAGGCCAAGCGGCTGAAGGCGCTCGAGGATGAGAACGCCAAGCTCAAGAAGCTTCTGGCCGAACAGATGCTGGATCTGGCGGCGATGAAGGACCTGGTTGCAAAAAAGTGGTAGGGCCCGCCGTGAAGCGTGAAGCCGTTGCGTATCTTCGGGCCGAGCATGGCCTCTCGGAACGGCGGGCCTGCCACATCCTCGGCGCGGATCGCACGATGATCCGCTATCGATCTCGACGCGCGCCGGATATGGCGTTACGCGGTCGGTTGCGGGACTTGGCCAACGAGCGCCGGCGGTTCGGTTACCGGCGCCTGTTCGTATTGCTGCGCCGCGAGGGCGAGCCCTCGGGGATCAATCGGATCTATCGGCTCTACCGCGAAGAGGGGCTAACGGTGCGCAAGCGGATGGCGCGGCGCAAGGCGGTCGGAACACGGGCCCCTATCCTGGTCGAGGC
>CAYLGY010000086.1:0-10976 GCA_964383325.1 uncultured Rhizobiaceae bacterium | reverse complement strand
GGCGCGGGGGCTGGGCGGGAGAGTCGATGGGGAAAGCCGGAGCGCCATGGCGCTCCGGTTTAGGCCCCGCACGACAATGGGCGCCTTCCCGTCAGGTCAACTCTTGATGATTCGCTCCGAGCGAAAGCCACGGCTGCCCATTGCATTGCGCGTATCGAGAATGAGATTGGCGTGGCGGTGAATGAGTTCGTAATCGACCGCATCATGGTCGGTTGCGATCAGCACCGCATCATAGCTGGCCAGTACCGGGCCGGTCAGTTCGACCGATTCCTGTCCTGCCAGCGCAGGGTGATTGCGGGTCGGGGGAATGGCCGGCACATGCGGATCGAAATAATCGGCCATGGAACCGCGCTTGTGCAGCATTTCAAGCAGGACCATGGACGGGCTCTCGCGCGTGTCGGAAACATTCTTCTTGTAGGCAAGGCCAATGACCAGCAGCCGGGCGGAACCCAGCGACTTCCCCCGGTGCGCATCGAGCGCATGTTCGAGATTGCTGACGACATAGCGCGGCATGGCGACATTGATCTCGCCCGCCAGCTCGATGAAGCGCGTGCTCAGCCCGTATTCCCGCGATTTCCAGGTGAGGTAGAACGGATCGATCGGAATGCAGTGACCGCCCAATCCGGGCCCCGGATAGAAGGGCATGTAGCCGAAGGGCTTGGAGGCCGCCGCGTCGATGACCTCCCAGACATCGATGCCCATGGCGTCGTAGATGATCTTCAGCTCGTTGACGAGGGCGATGTTGACGGCACGGAAGACATTCTCGGTGATCTTCACGGCCTCGGCTGTCGCCGGGGAGGAAACCTTCACCACCTTCTCGACAATCGCCGAATAGAAGGATTCGACCAGGATCGAGGCCTGCTCGCCATCGCCGGCAACGACTTTGGGAATGGTGGTGGTGCGGAATTTTGCATTGCCGGGATCTTCGCGCTCGGGCGAGAATCCGAGGAAGAAATCCTTGCCGCTCCGCAACCCGGCGGCTTCAAGGATCGGCTTGACGACCTCCTCCGTCGTGCCGGGATAGGTCGTCGATTCGAGCACGATGAGTTGCCCGGGGCGCAGATGCGCCGCAATCATGCGCGACGTGTCCGCGACGAAACTCAGATCGGGTTCACGCTGCTTCGACAGCGGCGTCGGAACGCAGATGATGATGACGTCGCACTGCGCCAGCTCGGCGGGATCGATCGTGGCACGAAAGCTGCCCTTGCCGACGAGGGCGGCAAGCTCTTCCGTCTCGACCGCATCGATATAGGACTGGCCGGCATTGAGCCGCGCGACCTTTTCCTCCTCGATGTCGAAGCCAAGAGTCGGAAAGCCGCCGCGCGCCGCCGCCGCGGCCAGTGGCAGACCCACATAGCCGAGGCCGATCACGCCCGCCCGGGCCTGCCGGGTCAGGATCCTGCCGGCGAGTTCGGAAGCGCCGCCGGCGACGCCAATATCATGCTGGTTCATCTGTCACTCTCGTCTTGCGCCCGCACACCGGCAGGCAGGTTTCGATTACATCAAGCATCCGGCTCGCCAGATGCCGGCGGTCAAATTTGCGCGCCGCCGCCTCGCCATTACGACCGAGGCCGGCCCGGCGCTCCGGGGAGTCGGCCAGCTCGATGAGGCGTTCCTTCAGTTCGCCCGCATTTTCGGGCTCGAAGGTGAGCCCCGCGCGCTCGCGCTCCACGATTCGTGCCGATTCGCCCTGCACGCCGTGCAGGACCGGAATGCCCATCGCCATGCATTCGAAGAGCTTGGAAGGAATGACGGTGGTGAAGAGCTCCGTCTTGCGCAGATGGATGATCGAGGCATCGAGCAGCGACCAGTAGCGGACGACTTCGTCTTTCGGCACGGAATCGAGAAAGTGGACATTGGCGAGCCGCATCTGCCGCGCCCGCGCCATCAGGGCTTCCCTGGTCGCGCCGCCGCCCAGAAACAGGAGCTGGATGTCGTCGCGGCCCTCTGCCTCAAGCAGGCTGGCGGCATCGAGCAGGGTGCCGAGCGCATGCGCCATGCCATGCGTGCCGATATAGCCGGCGACGAACTTGCCTTGCAGGCCGAGCTCGGCTTCGAGCGCCGCATCCTTCGCCATGGGCCGGAACCGGGTGAGGTCGGCGCCATTGGTGATGACATGCACCTTGCCGGCATCAATGCCGCGGGCGCGGAGATTGTCGCGGAAGGCATTCGTCACGGCGACGACGGCCGCCGACTTGCGGTAGAGGAACAGTTCCAGCCTTTCGAGCTGGTCGAGGAGGAAGGAACCGCGCATGGCGCCGACCGCGCGGATCGATTCGGGCCACAGGTCGCGCAGTTCGAAGATATAGGGAATCCGGCGCAGGCGGCTGACCAGGTAGCCGGCGCAGGCGGTGAAGAATTGCGGCGAGGTTGCGATGACGATGTCGGGGCGCTCGACGCGCAGGCTGGCCGGGACCGCCGTGGTCATGAAGCTCGCATAGTCGAGCGTGCGCTTCAGGAAGCCTTCATTGGCGGTAATGTAGCTCCAGACGCGGATCACCTCGATTCCATCCAGCCTCTCGCGGGAGAAGAGGCGATTGCGATAGCCCGGAAACAGCTTGCCGGCCGGGAAATTTGGCGCGCAGGTAATGACGGTGACCCTGTGGCCGGCCTCGATCCATTCGCGGCAATGCTCATAGGTGCGGCTGGCCGGGGCATTGACCTCGGGGGGGAAATTGTCGGTCAGAAAGAGGATGTGCATCAGGCCTCTGCCCATGTGAAGGTGATGTTGCATTGGCCGTCCTCCAGGACCAGTTCGAGCCGGCTGGACGGCACGCTCCGGCCGAATTCCGGATGCCAGGTCGCGGGTTGCAGCCGGGCTTTTCCCTTTCCTACCCGCCAGGAAACGATGCTGCTGTCCTGTATGGCGCTCCCGAGCCCATCTTCGGCAGAATGCCGACAGGTCCAGCCGGGGTGAAAATGGAACCTCGCCACGGCGCGGGAATGGCCGCCCTCGACCCGATCTTCCACCGTCAGCCTTCCCGCCGCGAGGCGCCACTGGCGATGGTGCAGCACGCGGCCGGGCAGGCGCAGATAGCCGTCATGGGCGCAGGCAATGACGGTTTCGCCCTGCTGCTGCTGAATCGAGGCGCCGATGGGCCGCGCGCGCCGCGCCACCCGGAAGCCGGCCCAGACCTCGGAGGAATCGGCCCCGTCGACCTCGACCGTGTTGTGGGCGGCCGTGCCGCGCTGGCGCTGCCGCTCGGGCCCGGTTTCGTAGAGCGAGGTGCCGGAATTGACCAGCAGGCGCCTGCCCTGCACCGCCAGCTCGAAGGAGAGCGTGTCGGCATGGGCATGGCCGGGCAGGTAATCCGGCCCGACCGGCGCCAGGTCGAGCAGTGCCACCGCGTTCCGGTCCTGCCAGCGGACATAGCCGCTTTCCGCCAGATGCGTGCAACCGTCACGCGGGGATTGCGGCGGCAGATAGCCGGCCGCGCGGGCATAGCGGGCGAGTTCCACCGGGGCCGGGGCAATGCCGATCGCGGCATCGTTGAAGAAGCCGATCTCGCCATCGGGATGGGACATTGCGGCGAGCCAGTGCTGCATGGCGGAAATGCGCGCCCGCCAGGTTCCGGGCATGGGCAGGCCGGCGGCGGCAAGGAGGTTGGCAAGGTCGAGCATGTCCTCCAGCGCCAGCGCATGGTACATGGGCGAGCGCTCGAACTGGCCCCCGTCGGGGAGGATCTGCTCGTCGATCTCGCGGTCGAGAATACGCATTCCGAGCCGCCGCCATCTTTCCGCTTCCTCGCCGGCAAACCAGCAGCCAGCGAAGACCAGCGCCTTGGCATTGGCGAAAAGGTGATTGCCGAGGAGGTGCCGCTCCAGGCGACGCGTCAGCCAACGCGCCTGCACGGCGAGGCTGTGCGCCGCTTCGGGAGGCAGCGGGTTTCCGGCAAGATCCCACTTGATCCAGTTCACGATGCGCAGCGACACCGGATAGGGCTCCCAGCCGGTCCCGGTTCCGGGAGGGTTCTCGGCAATCCAGCGCGCCAGGAGCGCCTCGTGCCAGCGCGTGCGCTCGCCCGCCGTTTCGGCGTTCAGATCGTCGAAATAATGGAGATTGTAGCGCCAGAGCCTGGCGAAGGCCGGATCGTCCCAGCCAGCGTCGGACAGGCTTGCCGTCTCGCCGAGGAAGGAGAAGCGATCCGGCCCCGTCATGCTCTGCGGCCTGCGCGCCGGCAGGGTCCAGCGGGCGGGATCGATATTGCGGCGCTCCGGCGCCGGGCACAGATCCGGGCGCGGCCGCGCCAGCCGGAACCAGAGCCGGCCGTGGATCTGCGCCGGCCGCAAATGGCGGACCGTCTCCCAGAAGAGGCGCGGGCGATGTGGCAAGGGCGTCACGCGGGCAACAGGGTCTCGAGGCTGGCGACGATGCGCTCGCCGGCGCGGCCGTCCCATTTTTCCGGAATCCGGCCCTTCTTCCACTGGCCGGCGAACAGGCGATCCAGCGCCCCGGCGAGCGCCGCCGGATCCGTGCCGAGGATCTCGTTGGTGCCGATGGTGACGGTCTCCGGGCGTTCGGTGGTCGTGCGCAAGGTCATGCAGGGGACGCCCATGACCGTCGTCTCTTCGGTAATGCCGCCCGAATCCGTGATGACCGCCTTCGCATGGCGCACCAGCCAGTTGAATTCCAGATAGGGCTGCGGCTCGACGAGGCGCAGCGTCTCCGGCAGATCGGTGAGGGCCCGCAGGGTCTTCGCCGTGCGCGGGTGCACCGGGAAGATCGCCGGGAGGCCGCGCGTGCCTTCGCCGATGGCCCGCAATAGAGCCGCGAAATCCTCGGTTGCATCGACATTGGAAGGCCGGTGCAGGGTTACGACGAAATAGTTGCCGGGCCGCAGCCCGTATGCGCTGGCGAAATCCGGCGGGCGCAGCCGGTCGAGATTTGCGTTCAGCGTGTCGATCATCGTATTGCCGACGAAGAAGATCCGCTCCGGCCCGACGCCGGACCGGCGCAAATTCTCGCCGGCCTGCTCGCTGGTGGTGAAGAACCAGTTGGTGATCGCGTCCGTGACCATGCGGTTGATTTCTTCCGGCATGTTCCAGTCGCCGGAACGGATCCCCGCCTCGACATGCGCCACCGGAATAGCGAGCTTCTGCGCGGCAATGGCGCAGGCCATGGTCGAGGTCACGTCGCCGACGACGAGGCACAGCCGGCTCGGCGCTTCCAGCAGCAGCCGCTCATAGCCGATCATGATGCCGGCTGCCTGGCTGGCCTGAGTTCCCGAGCCGACTTCGAGATTGACGTCCGGATGCGGGATGCCGAGCTGATCGAAGAAGTCGCCGGACATGCGCGTATCATAATGCTGGCCGGTATGGACGAGGCGGTAGCGCAAATGGCCGCCCTCGGCCTTGCGGGCCTCCATTGCGCGGATGATCGGCGCGATCTTCATGAAGTTCGGCCGTGCGCCGGCGATGATGTCGATCAGGACAGGGTTGCGGTCGGTCATGCGCGTGTCGCCTCCGCAAGGGCCAGCGTTACCCTGCTGATTTCGATCAGCTCATCCAGCGGGATGGGCGGTGCGCCGCCCGTCTCGACCGCCCGGACAAAGGCCGCGGCGCAGGCCGCCTGCCCCTTGTCCTGCCGCCAGAGATTCATCCGGCGGAATCCCGGCCACCCAAACCCGCGCAGACGGCGGAAATTGTCCAGCTGGAGGATGCGGCCGCCGGCGAACACTTCCAGCCGCTCCTTGGGAAAGGATTTGCTGCCATTGGCGAAGTAATGCACCGTGCCGATCGAGCCGTCGGCAAAGGCGAGCTCGAGGCTGGCGGTCTCGGCGTCGATCGCATGGGCGCGATGGGAGACGATCGGGCTGGCGGCGAGAAAGCGCAGCAGGTCGATGAAATGGCAGGCCTCGCCGACGATGCGGCCACCGCCAGCTGCCGGGTCCAGCGTCCAGTGATCGGGCGGAATGGCGCCGGCATTGACCGTCAGGATCATCGCCTTCGGCCCGGTCGTGCCGGCGAGCAGCGATTGCATCTTCTGAACATGCGGCGCGAAGCGGCGGTTGAAGCCGACCGTCAGCAAATGGGGAGAAGCCCGCGCAGCCTGCTCGATCCGTTCAAGCTCGGGCAGGGCCAGCGCCAGCGGCTTCTCGACAAAGACATGCTTGCCCGCCTCGAGCGCGTGGCAGGCAAGGTCGGCATGGCTGTCATGCCGGGTGGCAATCACCACCATGCGGATATCCGGATCGTCCAGCAGGGCCTGCGTGTCGGTCGTGGTCCGCTCGAAGCCGAACTTGCGCGCCGAATGAATGCCGGTGACGCCCGCCCGGGAAGCGACCGAAACGAGCCTTGCGCCCGAGGCGCGGAAGGCGGGGATGAGCACCGCAGTCGAATAATTGCCGGAACCGATGAAGCCGAGACCCGCCTTGCCCTCTGCCCGGCCGACCCGGGGGGCGAGGGCAATCGTACGCTCGCTCAGCCGCTCGTCGGATAGTGCCTCCTTGTCCGGATATTCGAGCAGGATGCCGAGCGAGGCTTCCCGGCCGGTGACGAGCTCATAGGCCGAGGCAGCATCCTCGACGGGAAAGCGATGCGAGATCAGCGGTTTCACATCGAGGCGGCCATCGGCGAGCATGTCGAGCACGGCCTCGAAATTACGCTGTTCGGTCCAGCGCACGAAACCGACAGGATAATCCTGGCCCTTCTCTTCATAGGCGGGGTCGTAGCGGCCCGGCCCATAGGAACAGGAGACCTGGAACCGGAGTTCCTTCTCGTAGAAATCCGCCCTGGAAAGTTCGAGCCCGGTCACGCCGACGAGGATGATGCGGCCACGCTTGCGGCTCATCTGCGCCGCCTGGCGGACCGGCTCGCTGCTGCGGGTGGCGGCGGTCAGGATCACAGCGTCCATACCGCGCCCGCGCGAGAAGGCCAGCGCTGCCGCCACCGGATCGGCGCCGGCGGACAGATCGACCGTCTCGGCGCCGAACTGGCGCGCCAGACGCAATTTCTCCGGATCGAAATCGATGCCGAGCACCCGGCAGCCATGGGCGCGCAGCAATTGCACGGTGAGCAGCCCGATCAGCCCGAGCCCGGTGACGGTCACCGCCTCCCCGAGCGTCGGGCGGACCAGCCGGATTCCCTGCAGGGCAATGGCGCCGAGCACCGTGAAGGCGGCCTCCTCGTCGCTGACGCTGTCGGGGATATGCGCGCAGAGATTGACCGGCACCGCCACGGCGCTGGCGTGCTTGCCATTGGAGGCGACGCGATCACCGGGCTTGAACCCTTCGACGGCCGGGCCCGTCTCCAGCACCCTGCCGACATTGCAATAGCCGAGGGGCAAGGGCTGGTCGAGCTTGCCAAGCACTGCTTCCAGCGTCGGCGCGAGCCCGTCGGTACGGATCTTGTCGAGCACCTGGCGAACCTTGTCGGGCTGCTGGCGCGCCTTGCCGATGAAGCCGGCCTTGCCGAAATCGACCAGCATGCGCTCGGTGCCGGCCGAAACCAGCGTTCGCGAGGTGCGGATCAGGAGCTGTCCGCGCGCCGGCGACGGGCAGGGGATCTCGGCGATTTCCGTCTCGCCGGTTTTCAGGGACTGGAGCAGTTGTTTCATGGGAATGCCATTCAGGAACGGGGCCGTGACCCGGAAAGCGGCAGGCGCTTCGAAAGGTTCATGGCCGGACAGGACAGGATGGTTGGGTTCAGCTCACGAGCAGGCGGATCTTGCCATTCGCCGTGCGGACCGGAGCGTCGATCAGGATGGGCGTTGCCTGCAACCCGGTGCCGGAAAAGTCGAAATCCGGCATGATGTCTTCCGGCCTGTCGTGCGCCTGCAGCGGTACGATCAGCAATTCGATCTGGCCGGGAGCGCGCTGGCGAACCTGTACGTGCCGGATCTTCTCGAACGCCCGATGATGCCGCCCGAACATCAGGGAGGTCAGGGAGATCCGGTTGCCATCCGCATCCAGAACGAAATCGCCGACCCGGCCCTTCGTGACCTCGAAGGACTTCATCAAGCATCCAACGACATCGGCGTCGATGAAGTCGCCGGTATCATACCGGATGAAGGGCGCAGAAACATTCCAGTAGGAGGTGCCTACGAGCCGCGTTCCCGCGTCGCCCCGAACACCCTCCACAAATCCGTAACTGTGCATTGGAACATAGGTCTGGCCACCGGTATTTCGCGCCAGGACATTCATCTCGCTGTGGCCATACCAGGCAATTATGTTGTCATGCGCAAGTCCTGCGATGCTCTCGACATAGTGAGCCAGCGGCGCCTCGGACCCCAGCAGCACGCCGTTCAACGATGCCTGCAATCGCCGCCGCAGGCCGGGATCGGCCTTGTCAAGGTCGATGAGGAATTCGGCGACCAGGCTCGGATAGCCATGAATCCACCCTATCCGGTTGCGCTTCAACACCTTGCGCAAGGCCTGGAAGACAAGGTTCCGGTCCATATAGGTGTTGACGACCCACTCATTGTGGACGGCGTTGTAGCGCAGCGGCACCTTGCCGATATTCGTGCCGCGCAGGGTGAGTTTCATGTGCCGGTAGTGATAGCCGCCACTTTCCCAGATTCGATGCATATGGGCCCATTCGCGGGCGAAGGCGTGCCTGTCGACATGAAAGCCGAGCGGCCTGCCGCTCGTGCCACCCGTATTGATCAGCAAGGAGCCGCGATGGGCAGTTGAACGGTCTTCCAGCGCGAATTCATGGAGGACTTCCTTCGTGACGACCGGAACATCCTGGAAATGTTCGAGCGAGACAAGGGATGCGGGATCATATCCGTGCCGCTGGTAGTGCGTCCGGTAGAACCGGTTGGTCGCATAGGCATGGTTCACGATCTCCTTCAGGCGCAGGAGAATCCACGAGCGCAGCAGGTCTTCCGGATAGGCCTGGACCCTGCCCGCCATGCGATAGCTGTTCGAATAGGCCGGACCGAACCGCAATCCGAAGGGGATTGCGGCCGCGATCCTGCCGACCGGAGCGGGCACCCGTTCGGCCAGCGTCTTCAGCTTCTTTCTAAGGGACATGGCGCAATTTCGGTTCGAGGCAGGTCTGGAACAATTCGCGATTGGCGGCTCGCGCGGCGGAATGCACGTCCTGCGCCACGGCCAATCCATGGGCGCGGGCCCGCGCTTCTGCCTGCGCCTGCGGCGACAGGTCGTTCACATGCCGGAGGATGTCCCGGAACCGCGCCGGATCGGCGAGCGGGACATCCCAACCGGCGCCTCTTTCCTGAAGCTGGCGCCAGGGTGTCCGGTCGGAAATCAGGACCGGCGTGCCGGCGGAAAGCGCTTCATGAATGGCATGGCCGAAATTCTCGCCGCGCGTCGGCAGGAAGAACAAATCATATTCCGCAAGCCGGGCGCGAACCGCCGCATGCTCGATGCTGCCGCCATGGCGGGCCTCGATATTGGCGGGCAGGGAAGCCATCAGGGCCTGGCAACGCGACCAGTATTCCGCATCGCTCACCGGGCCGAAAATGTCGAACCGCACCGGAATGTCGAGTTCGCCAAGGATGGAGAGGGCGAAATCGAGGTTCTTCATCGGCGAGATCCGCGACAGGAAGCAGATGCGCAACGGCTCTCCCGGCTGGCGCGGATGCGAGGGCGGCGCTTCCTGCGCCATTGCCGGCAGGTTCGCCGCGATCCGGATCGGGACCCGCGCGCCGAGCCTGGCGCGAATATCGGCTGCCTCGTGTTCGCTGGAGGCATGCCAGCGAAGATTGCGATAGAGGCCGCCGGATCGCGCCAGCGCCATGAAAAGCTGCTTCTTGCGCGATTTGAGCTGCAGGGCGCCGCCGGACAGCTCGCCGCGCGGCGCGAGGATGCACGGGGCCTTCGGCGCCATTGCCAGCCGGCGAGCCAGAAGTGGCTTCAGGGTGAAGTCGGGGTCGAAGAAGCTGTTGAGATAGAGCGCGTCATGCGGAGTCTTTTGCAGGATTTCCGCAATGCAGCGGAGCTTGCGCGCATTCGGCGCCAGATAGAGGACGCGCGCCTTGCCGACCTTGCGCCAGTCGCCATCACCGCCACCGAGACCTGGATAGGGTTGCGTGTCGCCGGAGTCGCGATCGGAGGTCACGATGCGGAAGTCGAGCTCATCCCCGAAGGACTCGACCAGATTTGCGATGGTGCGCACCGGCCCCCCCGCCTTGTAGCCCGGAAGATAGTAATGCACGAAAGTCAGGATCACGGGTCGCTGTCGCAAATTACTGTTCCCACTTTCCTGGATCATGGCTCTCTCGTTGGCGCATGGCCGGCCGGCAGGATGCCGGAAAGGTCCAGATAGGCGCCGACGATCTCATCCTGGAAGTCCGGGATGAAGGGGGCGAAACCGCCGGCGGGGTGCAGGGTGATCTCGCCGAAATAGACCCGGCCGCCAATCTCGTAGAGATCGACCCGGGCGAAGGGAAGCTCGGCTCCCAGCCGCGCCGCGATCGTAAGCATCTCGTCCAGGGTTGCAGGCTTTGGAATGGGCTTGCCCTCGCCCCGCAGACGGATCCTGAACGGCAACCGGTTCCAGGAAGGATCGTAGATGTCCCTGCAATGATTGTCGAAACGTCCGGAATCGAGCTGGATGAACCGGGGTACTCCGTTGAAGACGAAGAGCTTGTAATCGGAAATGGTCTCTCCGCCATTCAGGTCGGTCATGTCGGCTTCGGCGAGAATCTTCCGCGGAATGGATTTGTACTGGTATTCCTTGCCGAAGGCGCCATAGTCGGTGTTCAGCCAGCGGCGCATCCGGGCCCGCAGCGTTTCTTCGTCCAGTCCGGAGGCCTTGTCGCAGAAGGCGATCATCCCCGATCCATGATTGGGCTTGAGAACGAATTTCTGCGGCAGCACGGAGAAATCGACCGCCTCGGCCGTCTCGAACACGCCAAGCAGGGGGAGCGAGATGTCCCGGCCGATCCGGTCGCTGACATATTTGCGAACCGCATATTTGTCGGCAATGACATGGGCATCCGGCACCCGGTAATGCGATTTCAGGTACAGGATCTTCTCGTTGAAGGTTTTCGGATTGCGGAGATTGGGGAT
>CAYLGY010000085.1:0-11220 GCA_964383325.1 uncultured Rhizobiaceae bacterium | reverse complement strand
GCGGTGCGCGTCATGGGGCTATTTCCCTTCCAGACCGGATCCTTTTTCTGGACGAACCCGATGCATGAAGGAAACCTGGACAGACCCAGCCGCAGATCCGCATGCCCCTGCCTGCGGGTTCAGGCGAATTTTTCAGGAAATCGCATTGGAGCGGGTAGCGGGAATCGAACCCGCATATTCAGCTTGGAAGGCTGCTGCTCTACCATTGAGCTATACCCGCGAACCGGCCGGGTCGGATGGTGGAGGGGGCTGGATTCGAACCAGCGTACGCATAAGCGGTCAGATTTACAGTCTGATGGATTTAACCACTCTCCCACCCCTCCGAGTCGCAACCCGATTGCCACCGGCCAGGCGAAGCGCGGAACCGGCAAGGCAATCCCTGTTCGATTTCGCGACTGGCCTTATGGCGGCAAGGTCATGTCCTGTCAACATGATCCGCTCGCAACCGGCGTCGAAACCTGCGCAATGGCGGGCCGGTTCCTTGCCAACATATGGAAATGCAAGGACAAAGTCGCAAGATCCTCATGACGGAACAATTCTCCGTCCTGTCGCTGGCAAGTAGGCCCACGCGGCGTATATAAAGCAGAATGAGCAAGGATGATTCCCATTCGCCGAAAGACCGGCACTATGCTCGGCTGCGCCGCGCGCATCGCGCCAGAACCCTGGCCGCCAGCCCGCAGGCTGCCGATCCGGAGCATGTCCATCTCTATGGATTGCATACTGTCCGCGAGGCGCTCGCCAATCCGGGGCGCAGGCTGCACAGGCTCCGAATCAGCCGCAATGCGGCGCAGCGCCTCGAGCTTGGCGATCTCTCCGCCCTGCCCGTCGAGGCTGAAATCGTCGAGCCGCGCGAGCTCGACCGGATTCTGGGGGCGGACGCCGTGCACCAGGGGGCGCTGCTGATTGCCGATCCGCTTACGCCAAGGCCGCTTTCCGCGCTTGGGTCGAGCCCGCTGGTCCTGGTTCTCGACCAGGTGACCGATCCGCACAATGTCGGCGCAATTCTTCGCTCGGCAGTTGCATTCGGTGCTGGCGCAGTGGTGACGACGCTGCGCCATTCTCCCCGTGAGAGCGGCGTGCTGGCCAAGGCCGCATCCGGCGCGCTCGAACATATCGATCTGATCGCCGTTCGCAATCTTGCCCAGGCGTTGGGGGAGCTTTCCGCTGCCGGTTTCATGACGGTCGGGCTTGATTCGGAAGGCAGCGAAGTACTGGAAGCGGTGCCGGCGGCAGAGCGAATCGCGCTCGTCCTCGGCGCGGAGGGGAAGGGCCTGCGCGAGAAGACCCGCGCGAGCGTCGATCGGCTGGCGCGCCTCGACATGCCCGGACCGATCCGCTCGCTCAATGTCTCCAATGCCGCCGCGGTCGCGCTCCATGTTGCCCGCGCCAGGCTGATCCCCGCCGGCTGAACCGGCGCTTCCAGCCTTTCAGGCCATATTACCGGCATGATATTCAGCCAGGCAATCATGCGCCCAACTTGATTCTCCTGTGGCGTTCGCCCCGGATTCCTGACGCGGAAGGAACCAGAGATGAGCCAGCTCGTGCCCCTGACCTCCCTGCTGCTCGGGGCTGCCTTCCTGTTCGTTGCCGGCGGCATTCACGGCCTCATCCTGCCGGTGCGCGGTTCGCTCGAAGGGTTCTCCGATCTGTATCTCGGCCTCATCGGCACCGGCTGGGCCGTCGGCTATGTGATGGGATGCATCTTCGTGCCTGGCCTTGTCGCCCGGGTCGGCCACATCCGTCCCTTCGGGGTCATGGCAACCACCGCCTCCCTGTCCATCCTCCTGTCCTCGCTGATGATCGAGCCCTGGGCCTGGATACTTCTGCGCTCGCTTGCCGGTTTCGCCTTTGCCGGGGCGGCGATGATCATCGAGAGCTGGATCAGCGAGCAGACGAGCCCCGGATCGCGCGGCAAGGTGTACGGGATCTACACCATGGTCAATCTGAGTTCCGTTACCGCTGGCCAGCTCTCCCTGTCGCTCGGCTCGCCGACCGGCTTCTTCTTCTTCATCGTCGCCGCCATCTTCTATAATCTCGCCTTGATCCCGACGGCCATCTCCTCTTCCGCCACGCCAAGGCCCCTGGCGCGCTCGCGGCTCGATATCGGCCTGCTGTGGCGGAACTCGCCGGTGGCGGTGGTTGCCGTTTTCCTGGTCGGGATAGCCAATAGCAGCTTCAGCACGCTCGGGGCGGTGTTCGGCCAGCAGAGCGGGCTCGACATCGTCGCCATCTCGATCTTCGTAAGCGCGCCGATCATTGCCGGCGCCCTGGCCCAGATTCCGATCGGCATCCTGTCTGACCGGATCGACCGGCGCCATGTCCTGATCGGCGCCGCGTCGGTCGCCATCGTGGCGGAGCTGGTCTTCATCCTTGTGCAGGCAAGCGACCCGCGCTTTGCGATTGCCACGGGCGCCCTGTTCGGCATGGCGATCTATTCGCTCTATCCGATCATCATCGCCCATGCCAACGACCATGCCGAGCCGGGGGATTATGTGCGCACCAGCGGCGGGCTGCTGCTGCTCTTCGGTCTCGGGTCGATCGTCGGTCCGCTTTGCGCCGGCTATGTGATGTCGCACATCGGACCCAGCGGCCTCTTCGTCACCGCGCTCTGTGCGCACATCCTGCTCATCGCCTTTGCGCTGTACAGGATCCGGCGGCGCGCGCCCGTCGAGGCCGAGGAAAAGTCCGGCTTTGTCGTGAGTACCCCCGACCGGACGCCGACACCCGAGGCTGCGGCGCTCGAGGTAGAAGTGATCGTCGAACGCGAAGAGAAGCAGGCGGACGCCGACCGCGAAGCGTCCACGCCTTGAGATTGGCCAGGAAGCCCGGGGGCCCCGGGCGCTGGCTCTAGACCAGACGGCCCTGCTCGATCGCGGCAGCGATGAAGCCGGCAAAGAGCGGATGCGGCTCGAAGGGACGCGATTTCAGCTCGGGGTGATATTGCACGCCGATGAACCAGGGATGATCCGCATATTCGATCGTCTCCGGCAGCAGGCCATCGGGTGACATTCCGGCAAAGATCAGCCCGCATGCCTCCAGCCGCTCGCGGTACTCGATGTTCACCTCGTAGCGGTGGCGGTGGCGTTCCGAGATCTCCGTCGTGCCGTAGATGCCTGCAATCCGGCTGGCTTCGGCAAGCTGCGCAGGATAGGCGCCGAGCCGCATGGTTCCGCCGAGATCCCCGGTGAGCCCCCGCTGCTCGAGCTGGTTGCCGCGCAGCCATTCGGTCATGAGTCCGACCACCGGTTCCTCGACAGGCCCGAACTCGCTCGACGAGGCATTCGCGATGCCGGCGAGATTGCGGGCCGCCTCGATGCAAGCCATCTGCATTCCGAAACAGATGCCCAGATAGGGCACCTTGCGCTCGCGCGCAAAGCGCGCCGCCAGGATCTTGCCCTCTGCGCCGCGTTCGCCGAAGCCGCCCGGGACGAGAATGCCGTGAACCTTCTCCAGGAAAGGGGCCGGGTCTTCCGATTCGAAGATCTCCGATTCGATCCATTCGAGGTTGACCCGGACGCGATTGGCGATCCCGCCATGCGTGAGCGCCTCGGTCAGCGATTTGTAGGCATCCTTGAGGCCTGTATATTTTCCGACGATGGCGATCGTGACCTCGCCTTCCGGATTGTGGATCCGCTCGGCCACCTGGGACCAGCGATCCATTCGCGGCTTGGGCGCCGGTTCGATCCCGAACGCCGCAAGCACTTCGCCGTCGAGACCTTCGCGATGATAGGCGAGCGGCACATCATAGATATTGGCCACGTCGAGCGCCTGAATCACGGCCGATTCGCGGACATTGCAGAACAGGGACAGCTTGCGCCGCTCGTCGGCAGGGATCGCCCGATCGGCACGCACCAGCAGAATGTCGGGCGCAATACCGAGGGAGCGCAACTCCTTGACCGAATGCTGCGTCGGCTTGGTCTTGAGTTCGCCCGCCGCCGGGATCCACGGCATCAAGGTCAGGTGAATATAGACGGCCTGGCCGCGCGGCAATTCATTGCCGAGCTGGCGGATCGCTTCGAGGAACGGCATGGCCTCGATGTCGCCGACCGTTCCGCCGATCTCGCACAGGACGAAATCGAATGCATCGCTATCGGCAAGGATAAACTCCTTGATCTCATTGGTCACATGCGGAATGACCTGCACTGTCGCGCCGAGATAGTCGCCACGTCGTTCCTTGTCGATGATGTTCTTGTAGATCCGGCCGGTAGTGATGTTGTCCTTCTGGCTTGCCGCCTGTCCGGTGAACCGCTCGTAGTGGCCAAGATCGAGGTCGGTCTCGGCTCCATCATCTGTGACGAAGACCTCCCCATGCTGATAGGGCGACATGGTGCCCGGATCAACGTTCAGATAGGGGTCGAGCTTGCGGATGTTCACCCGGTAGCCGCGAGCCTGAAGCAACGCTCCGAGAGCGGCCGCTGCAATGCCCTTGCCGAGGGAGGAAACCACGCCGCCAGTGATAAAAATATATCGCGCCATGGGAATCAGGGCTTAGAGCTTTTCCAGCTGAATTGGAAGCCGTCAGATGCAGTCGATATCTTGTTCCTGTGGAAGCGAATGACAGGCGGTGACGATTCGGCAAAGGAAATTTCCAGCCTGTCGCCGCGCGCATGGTTTGCCCTTGCAACCCGTGCTTGCTTCGCGACGTTGGAGCGGGATAATCCGAATGGCCACAGGAGAGATCATGCAGGGTGCAAACTTCAAGCAGGCGCTGACGGCACTGCGCGAGATCAGCGACCGGCAGAGGCCGCGCAACCTTGTGGAGGCCTTTGCCGAGGATCGGGACCGGGCCTTGCGTTTCAGCGTATCGTGCGAGGATCTGACGCTCGACTTTTCCAAGTGCGCCGTCAGCGTACCGATCCTCGATGCCTTGCTCGAGCTTGCAGAGGCGGCGCGAATAGAAGAGTGCCGGGAGGCGATGTTCCGTGGCGAACCCGTCAATCCGACCGAGGCGCGAGCTGCATTGCATATAGCCCTGCGCGCGCCGCCTTCCCCGGATGCACCGCCCTATGGATCGGCCATCGCTCGCCAGGTGGCTGCCATGCTGAACCGCATGGAGGAATTCGCGCGGGGGATCCGCGACGGGAAAATTGTCGGCTCTGCCGGCCGCCCTTTCCGGACCGTGGTGAATATCGGCATTGGCGGTTCCGATCTGGGCCCGGCCATGACCGTGCAGGCGTTGCGGCACTTGCATGACGGACCGCAACTGCGATTCGTCGCCAATATTGATGGCGCGGAAATCGCGACGGCACTTGCGGGCCTCGACCCTGCCACCACCCTGTTCATTGTCGCGTCCAAGACCTTCACCACAATCGAAACCATGACCAATGCCGCCACGGCCCGGAACTGGATCGTCGATCACCTCGGGGAAAGAGCGGTCGAAGCGCATTTCGCAGCGGTATCGACTGCCGCGGACCGGGTGGCGGCGTTTGGCATGGCGGCTAACCGCATGTTCGGCTTCTGGGACTGGGTCGGAGGGCGCTATTCGATCTGGTCGGCCATTGGCCTGCCGTTGATGATTGCGGTCGGGCCGGAGCATTTCCGGCGCTTCCTGGAAGGCGGCCATGCGATGGACCGGCATTTCCTGACCGCTGCTCCGCGAGAAAATCTGCCCTTGCTGCTCGGGCTGATCGGCTATTGGCATCGAACGGTGCTTCTCTATCCGTGCCGTGCCATCATTCCCTATGACCAGCGGCTGCAGCGCCTGCCCGCCTATCTTCAGCAGCTCGACATGGAATCGAATGGCAAGCGCGTGGCGCTGAACGGCGATCCCCTCACGACGCCCAGCGGACCCGTCGTCTGGGGTGAGCCGGGCACGAACGGGCAGCACGCCTTTTTTCAATGGTTGCATCAGGGCACCGACATCGTGCCCGTCGAGTTTCTTCTTGCTGCTCTGGGCGACGAGCCTCGGCTGGATCATCATCATCGCTTGCTGGTGGCAAATTGCCTCGCGCAATCGGAAGCCTTGATGCGGGGACGGTCGCGGGAGGAGACCGAGCAGCATTTGCGTAGACAGGGCTTGCCTGCCGACAAGGCGCGCAAACTTGCACCGCACCGTGCCTTTCCCGGCAATCGGCCGTCGCTTACCCTGCTGTATCGCCGGCTTGACCCCTACACGCTGGGCCGGCTCATCGCCCTCTACGAGCACCGGGTATTTGTCGAGGCCGCGCTGTACGGGATCAACCCCTTTGACCAATGGGGCGTCGAGCTGGGCAAGGAACTGGCCACCGACCTGCTGCCGGTGGTCGAGGGCACGGCGACGGGGGAAGGCCATGACGGTTCGACCATCATGCTGGCTGAACGCCTGCGCGCCTTGCGCGCGGCAGGCTGACCCTACCCCGCCGCGGCAAGCAGGCTGGCATTGCCGCCTGCGGCGGTGAGATCGACGCAGACAGAGCGCTCGTGCACATAGGCCACGGGATCGAATCTTTCCGTGATCAACCGGACGAGCGCGCCTTCCTGTCTTGCCAGCGCTTGCCGGAGGATGCGGTTCCCTTCGTCGGTTCCACACCGGGCAACGGCATCGGGACGCAGGGATGCAAGATGATCGAGCAGGAAATTGCCATCTGCGACCAGCAGCGGAAACCCCTTGCCCAAAAGCGGCTTCAGAACAGCGCCTGCGCCGGGCATGACGGCGATGACCGTATTGCCTGCAGCAAGCGCCTGCACGCATTGATCGAGCAACCCTGCCGGGTCCGGTCCGAGGCAAAGGATCCTGCCGCGGGGATGCAGGCTTAGCATGTTGCCCTCGCCGACGGGTCCCGGTAGATCGACGGGCCCGTATTCCAGCGCCGATGCGACGGCAATTGCCCTGGCGGCCTTGCCGCGCAAGGCCTGGCGCAAGGCCGGAATTCGATCATGTCGCCCGGACCAGGCTTCCCCATCGAGGAAGCGAACCGGCAACTCTGTCGGTCCGGTGTCGGTGACCACGCCCTGAAGCTCTCCTTCTCCGCTTCCCCGTCGAAACCGGCCCAGATAATGCGGCCCGCCCGCTTTCGGTCCCGTCCCCGACAACCCTTCCCCCCCGAAAGGCTGCGCGCCCACTACGGCGCCGATCTGGTTGCGGTTGACATAGATGTTGCCGCAACGAACGCGATCCACCACATGCTGGACCCGCGCGTCGATTCTGGTATGGAGACCAAAGGTCAACCCATAGCCACGTGCGTTGATGTCGTCGATCACCTGGTCGATCTGGCTGGCATCAAAGCTCGCGACGTGCAGAACCGGCCCGAACACCTCCCGTTCCACATCGCCGATCCCGGAGACCCTCAGAAGGTGAGGCGCGACGAAGCGACCTGTTTGCGGCGCTTCCAGCCGGTCGAGCACCCGGCCCTCCTTTCCGGCGGCTTCGCAATAGACGCGGATCGATTCCAATGCGTCGTCATCGATCACTGGCCCGACATCCGTTGAAATCTGCCAGGGATCACCTATCTGGAGCGAATGCATCGCGCCCCGCAGCATGGTCAGGATCTTTTGCTCAACATCTTTCTGCACATACAGCACCCGAAGAGCCGAACAGCGCTGGCCAGCACTCTGGAAGGCAGAGGCCAGAATGTCCCGTACGGCTTGTTCAGGCAGGGCAGTCGAATCGACGATCATTGCATTGATGCCACCCGTTTCCGCGATCAGCATCGCATCGGGTTGCGCCGTTTGCGCAAGCTGCTGCTCGATCCGGCGTGCGGTCTCGGTGGATCCGGTAAAGCAGACGCCCCCAATGCGCGGATCGGCCGTCAGGGAAGCGCCTACCGTCGCGCCATCGCCGGGAAGAATCTGGAGCACTTCCTTCGGAATACCCGCCTGCCACATCAGTTCGACAGCACGGCAGGCGATCAGCGGCGTCTGTTCGGCCGGCTTGGCGATTACCGCATTGCCCGTTACCAGCGCCGCGGCAATCTGGCCCGTGAAGATCGCCAGGGGGAAATTCCATGGCGAGATACAGGCGATAACGCCACGCGCCTTGCCGACCCTGTCGGCCTCGATGGCTTCCGCAGCGTAGTAGCGAAGGAAGTCGACCGCTTCCCGCACCTCGGACACTCCGTCGACAAGCGTCTTGCCGGCCTCGCGAGTGGCAAGCGCAAGGAATTCGGCGAAATTCTCTTCGAGAAGATCGGCAATCCTGCGCAGGATATCGCTGCGTTCGGCCACCGGCCGCCCTTCCCAATCCTTCTGGGCCGCGAGCCCGAGCGTGATGGCGTCCTGAACCGCAGAGGGAGGCGTTTCAGCGGCTTCGCCGACAATCTCCGCCGGGTCGGCCGGATTGAGGATCACCCGGCGTACCACACCCTCCCCCGCCGGAACAGATGGGCCAGCCTGCCAGCGATGGGGGGCCGCAAATTTTCCGCGCATCGCATCAATTTCTTCCAGGACTTTCGGATCGGTGAGATCCCAACCTTTCGCATTGCGCCTGCAGGGGCCGTAAATGCAAGGCGGGGCGGCAATGGCCGGGTTGGGCGTGCGCTGATTGGCTTCGACAATCGCAACAGGATCGCGGGCTATTATTTCCGGCGCCACCTCCTCATCGACGATCTGATGCACGAAGGACGAATTGGCTCCGTTCTCCAGCAATCTCCGCACGAGATAGGCGAGCAGGTCTTCATGTGCGCCCACGGGAGCATAGATCCGGCAACGCGTGCCTTCACTCACGCGCACGATCTCGTGCAAGACTTCACCCATCCCATGCAACCGCTGGAATTCAAAAGATTTTCTATCACCGCACATTTCGAGAATGGCCGCCACGCTATGTGCGTTGTGCGTGGCGAATTGCGGGTAGATCCGGTCTCGCAGCGACAGCAATTGTCGGGCGCAGGCGAGATAGGAGACATCCGTGCTGGACTTGCGCGTGAACACCGGAAAACCGTCAAGTCCAAGCATTTGCGCCCGCTTGATCTCGCTGTCCCAGTACGCGCCCTTCACCAGCCGTACCATGATACGCCGGTCGAGCTGACTTGCCAGCGCATGCAGCCAGTCAAGTACCGCAGGGGCGCGCTGGCCATAGGCTTGAACGACGACGCCAAATCCTTCCCAGCCTGCCAGTTCCGGCTGCGACAGGGTTGCTTCGATCACGTCGAGGGAGAGATCGAGGCGGTCCGCTTCCTCGGCATCAATGTTCAGTCCCATCTTTCCGTCCCGCGCCTCCCGGCAGAGCTGAAGGAGTCGATCTGACAGGACCGGCAGGGCGCGCTGGCGCTGCGCTTGCTCGTAGCGGGGATGCAAGGCCGAAAGCTTGACGGAAATGCCGGGATTATTCCTGATATCCGAAGTTCTGGCGCTATCCTTCAGTCCGACAATCGCCTGCCGGTAGGATTCGAAATATCGTTCGGCATCCGCATGGGTCCGCGCGGCCTCGCCCAGCATGTCATAGGAATAGAGATAGCCTTTGGCGGCTTGAGCTCCGCCTCGTTTCAGCGCTTCGGCGAGTGTGCGGCCGAGGACGAACTGATCTCCCATCTCGCGCATGGCCGAAGCGACGGCGGTTCGGATCACGGGTTCACCCAGCCGCCGCATCATCGACCGGAGGCTCCGCTCGATCTTGCCATCGCCCTCCTCGAGCACTCGGCCGGTCAGCATCAACGCCCAGGTCGAGGCATTGACGAAGATCGAGGACGATTGGCCGGAATGCGCCGACCAGTCATGCGGCACGATCTTGTCCGCGATCAGGTCATCCATCGTCGCGGCGTCGGGCACGCGAAGCAGGGCTTCCGCAAGGCACATGAGCGCGACGCCTTCCGTTGTCGACAGCCCGTACTGCACCAGGAAGGATTCCATCAGTTTCGGTTCGGACGATGCCCGGACCGAGCGCACGAGCGACGCTGCCGCTTCCGAGATCCTGCTGCGTGCCGGCGCGTCCAGTGCGAGGCGGACAAGGAGTGCATCGAGCACTTCGGACTCCGGCGCCAGCGTCAGGTTGCGAATGCGTATCCGAATTTCCTGCAATGATTGTCCTGACACCATCTCACACTCCCCGGCGCGAACTCGAACAGACAGGGGTGAGGATAGCATGGCGCTCGGCGCAACACCGACCATATTGCTTGAAATGGCAATCCGATCCGCCTAATGATCTTGGCGATACAAGGCAAGCAAACTGCAATCCTGCACCATGAAAGACCAATTGGACCGGATCGATCATCGGATTCTGGCGACGCTCGAGGCAGAGGGCCGGCTTTCCATGGCCGCGCTCGCCGACAGGGTCGGGCTTACCAAGACTCCGGTTCAGGCGCGCGTGCGCCGGCTGGAGGAGTCCGGCATCATCCGGGGCTATGGCGCCATGATCGACCGCGAGCGAATCGGCGAGGGTCACATTGCCTTCGTACAGGTAACCTTGAGCGATACGCGCTCGGCGGCCCTGCAAGCGTTCAACCTCGCCGTCCAGAACATCCGCGAGATTGAGCAATGCCATATGATTGCTGGCGGCTTCGATTATTTACTGAAGGTCCGGACCCGGGATATCAGCGCCTATCGCCGCATTCTCGGCGAGAAGATCTCGGCGCTGCCCCATGTGGCCCAGACATCGACCTTTGCCGTGATGGAAACGGTGAAATGAGGCCAACGGACCTTGGAGAGATCCGGCTGCGCTGAGTTTCATTCCGAAGATCCACCAGCGAATACGGATGGCGGAAAAAGAACGGGAATTGCGATCTCAATGCGCCTGGGGAGCGGCGAGCGGTCCTTGCACAGGGGTTCCTTGAGCCGTAGCAATGCGCCTTGAATACATATCGACGATCTCCGCTGCGAGCATTGCCGGATCAAGCAATTGCTCCACCCGCTGGCGCGCGCGAGCCCCGAAAACCCGTCGTTCATCTTCACTATGGCACATTCTCTCCAAGGCGGATCTCCAGCCAGCATGGTCCTTCGGACCCACGACCAGGCCGCTTGCGCCGTAATCCACAAGTTCCGCGCCCCCGCCGAGATTGCTGGAGATGATCGGCAGCCCGGCGCGCATGGCTTCCGCGATGGCCAGACCGAACCCCTCGCCCTTCCTGGCATTAGTTGGACTGACAAAGATATCGAAGGCAGAAAGATAACGTGGAGCCTCGCGACGTGGTCCGGCGAAAGCCAGGCTTCGCTCATCGCCACATGCCTTGATTCGCCTCACCTCTGCGGAATCGTCGGTCCCGCCGATGATGACGAAGCGGAGGTTGGGAAACACCCTGCCAAGCTCAGTAATGGTTGATGCAACGATCGAGAGGTTCTTGACGGCGCGCACATTGCAGACTGTTCCCACGA
>CAYLGY010000084.1:0-11265 GCA_964383325.1 uncultured Rhizobiaceae bacterium | reverse complement strand
GCGCGGCCGGCCATGCCTTCCAGCAGATGACCAGCTGGCACCTGCGCCGTCCGATCGCCTGATCGGCCTGAAACACGGCTATTCCGAACCGGAGTGGATACATGAAACATCGCATCGGCCTGATCGGCGTCGGCCTCATGGGGCACGGCATTGCCCGGAACATCGTCAACAAGGGATGGCCACTCCGCTATCTGCGCCATCCCGGCAACCAGCCAACGCAGGATCTGGACGATGCCGGCGCAACGGGCTGCGATGCGATCGCGGAACTGGCGGCGGGCAGTGACATCATCATCCTCTGCGTCACCGGTTCGCCGCAGGTGGAGGAGATCCTCATCGGGTCGGGACAGCTTCTGGAGGCGCTTCGTCCCGGAATGATCCTGATCGACTGCTCGACCGCCAACCCCACCTCGACCGTGGCGCTGGCAGCGAAAGTGGCCGGCAAGGGCGCCCATTTCATCGACGCCGCCATGACGCGCACGCCGAAGGAAGCCGAGGAAGGCCGCCTCAACCTGCTCGTCGGCGGCGACCCGGAACTCGTCGGGGAGGTCCGGCCGCTGCTGTCGGCCTTTGCCGAGAACATCTTCGAGGCCGGTCCGACGGGCACCGGCCACCAGCTCAAGCTCATTCACAATTTCGTCTCGCTTGGCTCGGTGACCCTGATTGCCGAGGCGGTTGCCTGCGCCGCGAAGGGTGGCGTGTCCATGGACGCCCTCGTCGAATGCCTTGCGAGAGGCGGCGGCAGCGGCGCGGCCCTCGAACGCGTGCGCGCCTACATCTCCGATCGCGACCCTTCGGCCTTGCGCTTCACCATTGCCAATGCGGCCAAGGATCTTGGCTATTATCGCCAGCTCGCTGAAGATCTCGGCACAGCGAAGCGCGTTGCGGACGGCGTGGCGGAAACGCTGGACGCGCTGGTGAACAAGGGCAAGGGCGAGGCCTTCATGCCGGAGCAGATCGACCTGCTTCAGGAGGGCTGATCCTGCCATTGCGCCCCGCCTCGGAGCGGGGGTTCTCAACTCCGGCTGCAAGAGCGGCCCGAACAAGACAGGAGACATGGTCATGCCGATCTACAAGGTGCGGCCGCATGCAGAATCCTACGGGCATCAGATCGGAATCCTGCTGATCGATTGCCGCACGCCCTTTATCCCCGGCGATGTCGGAAATGCCAGTTCCTATGCCTATCCGGTGCTCTACCGGACCGTGCCGGACGTCACCCTGCAGCGGCTCATCGAGGAGGGCGACCTTAGCCTGACGGACAAGGTGCTGGACACGGCGCGCGATCTCGAGGCCCATGGCGTGCGTGCCATTACCAGCGATTGCGGCTACATGCTGCATTTCCAGCGCCAGGTCGCGGCGGCGGTGCGGGTGCCGGTGATGCTGTCCTCGCTGCTGCAGCTTCCCTTCATCGCATCGACGCTGGGTCCGGACCAGGCGGTCGGCATCGTCTGCGCCAACAAGCGCCGCCTCACCCCCGACCTTCTGGAAATCGCCGCTCCGGGCCTGCGCGACCGCATCCACATTGCCGGCCTCGAGAATTGCCCCAATTTTCGCGGCCCGATCCTCGATGAGACCGACACGCTCGACAGCGACGCGATCCAATCGGAGGTCGTTGCAACGGCCGAGGCGCTCTGCCGCGAGCATCCCGGCATCGGCGCGCTCCTGCTCGAATGCTCGAATCTGCCGCCCTATGCACATGCGGTGCAGGCGGCGACAGGCCGGCCGGTCTTCGACTTCCTTACCATGATCGATCATGTGCAGGCTGCGTGCAGCCGCAGGCCCTATTCCGGGGCATATTGAGCGGAACTTGCCAGCGCCGCCGACGGCAGGCCGGATGGAACGTCATCCGCCGCGCCGCATTCCTTCCAGCGGAGCAGGTTGCCGGCGGGCGTTCCGGAAAGCGGGGCCCCTTTCCGGGACTTCGGGACGGGCCCGATGCAGGAGGAGAACCATGTCGCAGGCGGAACTGTTCGCGCTCGAGGGCCGCATCAACGGTCTGCGGGACATTCTGGAAATCGTCGTCTCCCATCTGGTCCGCAAGGGAGATGAAGAACTGCTCGCCGTGCTTGCCCAACAGGCGCTTCCCCTCGACCATCAGGAGGACCCGGGAGCGGTGCCATTGCCTGCGCTGGCGGTAGAGGGTGCGGCAAGGAACGAAATCCAGATTCTCCTCGAACGGATCCGGGCCAACCTGGCCGGGGACGAGTTCGGCTAGACCCGAGCGGATGCCGCCTACCGGAAAAGGGTCCTGCGCCAGTCAGTCGCCGGGTCGGTTTCCATCCCAGCGGACGGCATCAGGCTCCGGCCGCATTGGCCGCACCGGTGCGCCGGGCCTGCCACCACAGGCCGAGACGCATCAGTCCCATGGCGGCGAGAACGATTACCATGATGATGACGGAAAAGGCCGCCGCCTGCGTGGATCTTCCGGTCTGGTCGAGGCGCAGGACCGTCACCGCCGCGACGCTGAGCTTGGAGGTGATCAGGAAGATCACCGCCGACAGCGTCACCATGCCCCGCATGAACAGGAAGAAGAACACTGCGATGAGCGTCGGCAGCATCACCGGAAAGGTGACGTCACGCAGCCGCGCGCCCATGCCGCCGCCCATGGAGGCCACGGTCTCCTCGAGCTGGCGCGGGACATTGCGCATGCCTGTCGCCATGGTGAGGAAGCCCTGCGAGTGATAATGGTAGAAATTGCACAGCGCGATCAGCAGCACCGTCCCGTAGAGCACGCCGGGAAAGGCGCTCGCCGTGTTGAATGACAGGACATAGGCGAGGCCCAGCACCAGCCCCGGCACGCCGACCGGGACGATGGCGAGCAGGTACAGAAGTTTTGCGCTCATCCGGCCCATGTCGCGCTGCGCCAGCACCAGCGCGAACAGGAGGGACGTGCCCACGATGGCGGTGATCAGCGAAGCCTCGATCGTGGTCCAGAGCGATTCATAGCCGCCCTGCAAGTTGATGTTGTAATTCTTCAGCGTGAAGCTGAGATTGTAGGGCCAGAGGCGGACGAAGCTCGCATAGACCACGATGGCGACCACCGCGATCAGGAAGATCGCGGCAAGATAGCTCGCGCCCCACAGCAGGACATCGCGCGGCCACCAGCGATCCGGGCTGACCGGCAGCGAACCTTCGCTGGCGGCCGTATGGCGCTGGGCTGCCATCTTTTCGAGATAGAAGGCCAGCAAGGTCGGAATCAGCAGGAGGATGCCGACCACCGCGCCCATGTTAAAATTCATCTGGCCGACGACCTGCGCATAGATCTCCGAGGCCAGCACCTGGTAATTGCCGCCGATCACCGCGGCATTGCCGAAATCGGTGATGGTGACGGAGAAGCAGACAAAGGCCGCGCTGAGCAGGCCGAAGCGCAGGGCAGGCAGCGTGACATCCATGAACCGGCGGTAGGGCGAGGCGCCTAGTACCAGCGCCGCATCGTACTGGCGCCGGTCGGCATGGCGCAGTGCCGCCATCAGGATCATCACCGCCTGCGGCAGCGCATACATGCTGTTGGCCATGATCAGCCCCGGCAGTCCATAGACCTGCACTTCCACTCCGGTCAGCTTGGTCAGCAGACCGTTGCGGCCGAACATGAACAGAAGCCCCAGAGCCTGCACCAGCGAGGGCGCGAGCAGCGGCAGGATCAGCGCCAGCGACACCAGCCATTTCAGCGGCATGGCGGTCCGGCTGAGCGCATAGGCGATGACGAGACCGAGCCCGACGCACAGTGCGGCGGTCAGGCCGCTCATCACCAGGGAATTGCCGATCACGGTCCATAATCGGCCCTGGCCGAGGATCTCGCCATAATTGCCGAGTCCGATCGACCCGTCCGCCTCGGTAAGGCTGCGCACGACGATGATGCCCAGCGGATACAGGAAGAACAGCGCCAGCCCGGCCAGCGGCAGCCAGAGCAGGACCTGTCGGAACAGGATCTCGCTTGCGGGGATGCGCGCGCCCCTGGCGGCCCGCCCTGCCCCGCTCATGGCCGGACCCAGGCGCCGGCATCGGGCGCGATGTCCACGGCAACGGCTGCGCCTTCCGTCAACCCATCGAGCCGCCCGGTCTCCGCCAGCAGGCAGAGGCCGGCGACATCGACCTCGATGCGGCTCACGCTGCCCAGAAAGGTGATGCTGCGAATGCGGCCGGCCCCGGCCGGATTTGGCCGGACCGACACGTGCTCCGGTCGCAGCATGAAGAGCTTTTCTGCCGCTGTTTCCGCGCCGGCAATTCCAAGGCGCCCGGCATCGGCGGGGCTCAGGAGAGTAGAGGCGCCGACAAAATCGGCAACGAAGCGTGTCGCCGGTCGCGCGTAGATTTCCTGCGGCGGACCCACCTGCTCGATGCGCCCGGCATTCATGCACACGACCCGGTCAGCCATGGTCAGGGCTTCTTCCTGGTCATGCGTGACCATGATCGTCGGAATGCCGAGCCGGCGCTGCACCTGGCGCAATTCCGCGCGCAGTTCCGTTCGCACCCGCGCGTCGAGCGCCGACAGGGGCTCGTCAAGAAGCAGCAGGACAGGATCGACCGCGAGCGCCCTTGCAATCGCGACGCGCTGTTGCTGGCCGCCCGACAATTGCCACGGATAGCGGTCGGCCAGCGCTTCCAGATGCACCATTTCCAGCATCTGCCGGACCCGGGCCGCGAGCGCGTCAGCCGGCGTCCTGCGGATCTTCAGGCCATAGCCGACATTCTGGCGCACCGTCAGATGCGGGAAGAGCGAATAGGACTGGAACACGATGCCGAAGCCGCGATTCTGGGCGCTCATGGTCGACAGGTCGCGGCCGCCGAGGGTGAGGCTGCCGCCCTCATGGGTCTCCAGCCCGGCAATCACCCGCAGAAGCGTCGTCTTTCCGCAACCCGACGGGCCGAGCAGGCAGACGAATTCCCGGTCGCCGATCACCAGGTCGACATCCTTCAGGGCCTGGAACTCCCCGTAGAATTTCGACAGACCTTCAATGTTCAGTTGCATGCACACCCGCCCGCATCCACGGGCGCGGATCGCACCGGATCGCGCCCGTTCTCCACATCACGTTCAGGGCACGGTGCGATAGCGCACCGTCAGCCCGCAGGGTTTCAGCGGCCGACCGCCTCACGCCACTTGGCGATGATCTCGTCGCGCGCCTGACCCGAGGCCTTGAAATCCATCGGGTACAGGACGGCGGCGAGGTCATCGGGGAAACCGGCGGCATCGGCCTGCGGCGGACGCGGCGCGCCGGGAATGGTGACGAGGTCCTTGCGTTCGGCATAGGCGGACGAGGCGCCTTCGCTCAAGGTCCAGTCGAGGAACCGCTTGGCATCGTCGGGGTTCTTCGCGCCCGCCATCAGGCCGTTCGCTTCCAGTTCAAAGCCCGCATAGTCGCCCGGGATCACCATCTGGATCGGGTATCCCTGCTCGATGCCCTGCATGGCGACATAGGACAGCGATGCTCCGATCGCATATTCGCCCGCTTGCGCCATGCGGCATGGCCGCGAGCCCGACGTCGTGTATTGCGCGATGTTCGGGTCGATATCCTTGATGAGCTGCCAGCCGGCCTCCTCGCCCATGCCCTGCAGGATGGCGGCAATCTGCAGATAGCCGGTGCCGGACGAACCCGGATCGGGCATGACCACCTCGCCCTTGTAGGCGGGATTCTTCAGATCCTCCCAGCTTTGCGGCACCGGCGCGCCCATCGATTCCAGTCGCTCGGTGTTGACGCAGAACGCGCCGACATAGCCGGTCGGCGCAAACCAGCGATTGTCCGCGTCGCGGAATTGCGCCGCGAGCTGGTCGGCGCCTGCGGCCTCGTAGGGGGCAAGCTGATCGTAAATCGCCGGATTGAGCATGTTGGTCAGCGCAAAACCCCAGACGACATCCGCCTGGGGATTGTCCTTCTCGGCAATGATGCGCGCGCCGAGATCGCCCGTGGAAAGGCGCAGCACATTGACCGTGACATCCGGAAGATCCTTGGCCGCCTGTTCGAGATAGGCGGCAATCTCGTCTTCCTCCAGCGCCGAATAGACGCTGATCTCCCCGGCCAGTGCCGGGCCGGCCATCAGGGCGGCGGCCGCGGCCGACGCAAGCAACTTCGCGATGCTGTGCATTTTCATCTCCTCCTGTTTTCCCGAACGATAGCGCAGGGTCATCGATGTGGCAATCTGTGGAATTGTGTGCTAAGTGGCTTTCAGTTGCCGACCGCGGAGCCAGCCCGTATTCGGGACATGGCCAGAATGGCTGCCAGGAGGCCCCCAATGCCATCGTTTCAAGCCATTTTCCGCTTCTTCTCCGACGCCCTGCATTGGCCCTGCGGCCCGGCATGCCATGCGGATACCGTCAATGTGGCAGGCTGAGCGCCATCAGCGCATCCGGGCGCTGCTGGAGACCTTCGGACAGGTCAGCATCGAGCGCCTGACCAGCGAGCTGGCCGTCTCGCGCGAGACGGTGCGGCGCGACGTCAAGGCGCTGGAGATGGCGGGACGCCTGCGGCGGGTGCATGGCGGCATCGTGCCGGCGCGCGATCCCTCCGAGGCGCCTTATACCGAGCGCGCCCTGCAATATCGCCGCGAGAAGCGGGCAATTGCTGCCGCCTGCCGCAGCCAGGTGGAGGCAGGCCAGATCCTGCTGATCGATGCCGGCTCGACCACGGCCCTGCTGGCGCAGGCGCTGGCGCGGCTGAGCGGGCTGCAGGTCTTCACCAATTCGCTCGATGTCGCGGCCCATCTCGGAACGGAAGCCTCGCGCCAGCGCCGCAACCGGGTGATCCTGCTTGGCGGCGACTACGGCGACCAGCCGCCCGCGACGGGCGGACCGACGACGATTGCGGCGATTTGTCGCATCCATGCCGATCTCGCCATCTGCTCGCCCTTCGGTTTCACCCTTTCCGAAGGCGCATCGAGCTACAGTTTCGACGAGGCCGAGATTGCCCGCGCAATGTTCGCCTGCGCTGAACGGCGCATCGTGCTGGCCGATCATTCCAAGATCGGCGTGCGCGGCCGGATCGGATTCGCCAGGCCGGAGGAAATCGACCTGCTGATCACCGATGCGGGCGTCACAAATCGCCCCGATCATGCCGCGCTGGCGCAGCAATTCGGTGAGCGTCTGGTCTGCGCTGGCGGCGCCGCCTCGCAACCGGCTGGCACCTGACCGGATTTTCGCCGCTGCGTGCGGCGAAGTCCGTTTACGCAGAATTCGCTTGCAGGGCGAAGAGTTTCGTTTGATGATAAAACGAAACTGAAAGGCGCCTCATGTTCCTGTCCGAGCGGCAACAGACCATCCTCCAGCTTGCCAAGGAAGACGGCCGGGTCCTGGTTGACGATCTTGCCGGTCGCTTCGGGGTCACGCCGCAGACGATCCGCAAGGATATCAACGATCTGTGCACGCAGCGCCTGCTGACCCGCATTCATGGCGGCGCGGTCTACCCCTCCGGCATCGAGAATGTGGAATATGAGGCCCGGCGCAAGATCGCCGCCAGCGAGAAGGATGCGATCGGCAAGGCGGCAGCGCGGATCATCCCCGACAATGCGTCGCTCTTCGTCAATATCGGCACGACGACGGAAGCCGTCTCCAACGCGCTTCTCGGCCATTCCGGCCTGATGGTCATCACAAATAACATCAATGTTGCCAACAGGATGCGGGTATATCCAACCATCGAGGTCGTCATCGCCGGCGGCATGGTTCGAGGCTCGGATGGCGGCATTGTGGGCGAGGCGGCGGTGGATTTCATCCGCCAGTTCAAGGTCGATTACGCGGTGATCGGGGTCTCGGCGATCGATCATGACGGCGCGCTTCTCGATTTCGACTTCCGGGAAGTGAAAGTGGCGCAGGCGATCATGGCCAATGCGCGCCATGTGATCCTCGTCTCGGATTCAACCAAGTTCGACCGGACGGCGCCGGTGCGGATCGGCCACCTCTCACAGGTCGACACCTTCATCACCGACCGCTGCAACCTGCCGTCCATCCGCCGCATCTGCGCCGAATCCGACGTGCGGCTCATCGAGACCATGGCGTAGGATCTGCCTCGCCGGATTTTGTTTGACATTCGTTTTGCATTCGTTTTACCTTCGAAATTCCGAAACCGGGAAATGATGGCGTCTTTACGAAAGCGAAGGATCGGGTGGACGACAGCGCTGTCCATGACATCTTCATCATCGGCGGCGGCATCAATGGCTGCGGCATCGCCCGCGACGCCGCGGGACGGGGCTTCTCGGTCTATCTGGCGGAAATGGGCGACCTGGGCAGCGGCACATCCTCCGGCTCGACCAAGCTCATACATGGCGGCCTGCGCTATCTCGAACATCGCGAGTTCCGGCTGGTCCGCGAATCCCTGATGGAGCGGGAAATCCTCTGGAACAGCGCCCCGCACATCATCTGGCCGCTTCGCTTCGTGCTGCCCCATGCCCGGGGGATCCGGCCGGCATGGCTGATCCGGCTTGGCCTGTTCCTCTACGATCATCTCGGCGGCCGCCGGCAACTCCCGCCGACGCGAACCCTCGACATGCGCACCGATCCGGCGGGCCGGCCGCTGAAACCCCTGTTTCGCCGGGCGTTCGAATATTCCGATTGCTGGGTGAATGACGCCCGCCTCGTCGTGCTGAATGCCTGCGACGCTGCCGAACGCGGCGCGATCATCCGCACCCGGGCCCGGGTCGCCGCCGCGGCGCGCGACGGCGCGAACTGGCGCATCGAATTGCACGACCGCCGATCGGGCGCGCAGGAAACCGTCCGGGCCCGCCTGCTGGTCAATGCAGCCGGCCCCTGGGTGGACAAGGTGCTGGAGAAGGTTGGCGGGCGGACCGGCACGCACAAGATCCGGCTCGTGCAGGGCAGCCATATCGTCGTGCGCCGGAAATTCGATGAGGCCCAGGCCTATTTCTTCCAGAATCGCGACGGCCGGATCATTTTCGCCATTACCTATGAGAAGGATTTCACGCTGATCGGCACGACCGACCGCGACTATCACGGTGATCTGGAAAATGTGCGCATCAGCGACGAGGAGACGGACTATCTGTGCGCCGCCGCCAGCGAATATTTCATCGAGCCGGTGCGCCGCGAGGACATTGTCTGGACCTACTCGGCGGTGCGCCCGCTCTACGATGACGGCGCGAGCCGGGCACAGGAGGCTACGCGCGACTATGTCCTGGCCGAGGACGCGCCCGAGGGCCAGGCGGCGCTGATCAATGTCTTCGGCGGCAAGATCACCACCTATCGCCGGCTTGCGGAACAGATGCTGGAGCGGATCGAGGCCATTCTGGGCAAGCGCGGCAAGGCGTGGACGCGCGAGGCGCGCCTGCCGGGCGGCGACTTTCCCCATGATGGCTATGAAGCGCTGGTCGGCAGGCTGCGGCGGGATTACCCCTTCCTGGAGGCCGCCCACGGCGCCCGGCTGGTGCGGCTGTACGGGACGCGCGCATGGGATCTGCTGGGCTCGGCGAGCGCGGATGCCGATCTCGGCCGCAATTTCGGCGCCGATCTCCGCGAGCGGGAGGTGCGATGGCTGGCGGCGAAGGAATGGGCGATGACTGCCGAGGACATTCTGTGGCGGCGGACCAAGATGGGCCTGTCGCTGGGGATGGAGGAAGCGGCGGCGCTGGACAAGTTCATGTCAGGCATCGCAAGGTTCAATAGCGCGGCCGCGGAATAGCGGCGCGCGGGGTTGCGACGCATACTCCAGGGAGGAGGAGCATGCTGGAATTGAGAAATGTGACGAGGACGGTGAGCGGCGAGGAGCACATCCGCGGCGTCAGCCTGTCATTGCGTCACGGAACGCTCAATGTCCTGCTCGGCCCGACCCTTTCCGGCAAGACGACCCTGATGCGACTGATGGCGGGTCTCGATCAGCCGACGACCGGGTCGATCTTTCTCGACGGGCAGGACGTGACCGGCATGCCGGTGCAGAAGCGCAACGTCGCCATGGTCTATCAGCAATTTATCAATTACCCGACACTGACGGTCTACGAGAACATCGCCTCGCCGCTCCGGGTGGCCGGCAACGACCGGGCCACCATCGACCGCGAAGTGCGGCAGGCGGCCGAGTTGCTGCGCCTGACGCCGTTTCTCGAGCGGACGCCGCTCAACCTCTCCGGCGGGCAGCAGCAGCGCACCGCGCTCGCCCGGGCGATCGTCAAGAAGGCCGGGCTGGTCCTGCTCGACGAGCCGCTCGCCAATCTCGACTACAAGCTGCGCGAGGAATTGCGTGTCGAACTGCCGCGCATCTTTTCCGAATCCGGCGCGATCTTCGTCTATGCGACCACGGAACCGCAGGAAGCCCTGCTCCTCGGCGGCAATACGGCGACCCTGTCCGAAGGGCGCATCACCCAGTTCGGACCGACCCTCGAAGTCTTCCGCGACCCGGCCGACCTCGTCACCGCGCGAACCTTTTCCGATCCGCCGCTGAACCTGATCGCCTTGCGCAAGCAAGGATCGCATTTCGTGCTGGATGGCGCGGCCGGCCTGCCGGCCCCGCCGGCGCTCGCGGCCGAGGCGGACAGGGAGTACATGATCGGCTTTCGTCCCCACCACATCGCCCTTGCCGCCCAGCATCCTGCCGCGGTTCCGGTGCGCGTCCGCGTCACGGTTACCGAGATCACCGGCTCGGAAAGCTTCGTGCACCTGCAATATGGCGATGCGAACTGGGTCATGCTGGCGCCGGGCATCCATCATTTCGAGCCGGACGAAGTGATCGAGGCCTATATCGACACGCGCCACCTGATGGTCTTCAGCCAGGACGGCCGCGCCGTGACCTGGCAGGAACGAGCGGCTTAAGGGAGGGGTCATGGCACGGATCGATCTCGAACATATCCGCCACGCCTATGGCCGCAATCCTGCCGGCGAGGCCGATTTTGCCGTGCGCGGCGTGCACCACACTTTCGCCGATGGCGGCGCCTATGCCCTGCTCGGTCCGTCCGGTTGCGGCAAGACGACCCTGCTCAACATCATTTCCGGTCTGCTCACGCCTTCGCACGGGCGCATCCTGTTCGACGGCAATGACGTCACCGGGCTTTCGACGCGCGAGCGCAATATTGCGCAGGTCTTCCAGTTCCCGGTGATCTACGACACGATGACCGTGTTCGACAATCTGGCCTTTCCGCTGCGCAATCGCAGGATGCCGGAAGCGGAAGTCCGGCGCCGCGTCGTGGAGACGCTGGAACTGATCGATCTGGCCGGGTGGGCCGACCGCAAGGCGCGCCGACTGACCGCCGACCAGAAGCAGAAGATCTCGCTCGGCCGCGGCCTGGTGCGCTACGATGTCAACGCCATCCTCTTCGACGAGCCGCTGACCGTCATCGATCCGC
>CAYLGY010000083.1:0-11294 GCA_964383325.1 uncultured Rhizobiaceae bacterium | reverse complement strand
CGTCGGACCGTTCATCGCGATCATCACGCCGGAAGGCAGGCCGTCCGAAGGATCCGGCGCGCTTCCGCCCGGACGGTAGGAAGCCAGCAGATACTGGTCGTCCTGTCCATGCAAAGGCGCAGGTCCGATATAGTCCACCTTCACGGAGGCGACGCCTCTGGAAGTATAGTCGAGCATTTCGGCGGCGCGTTTCGACAGATCGATGATCCTGCCGCGCGAGAACGGTCCGCGATCATTGATGCGCACGATGACGGAGCTGCCATTGTCGAGATTGGTCACGCGTGCATAGCTGGGCAGCGGCAGCGTCGGATGGGCTGCCGTCAGATGGGTCATGTCGTAGATTTCACCATTTGCCGTCAGCCGGCCGTGAAAGGCATCACCATACCAGGAGGCCTTGCCGGTCTTCGAATAGGACGAGACCTCCTTGGGGTGGTACCACTGGCCGCGTACCTGATAGGGTTTGCCGACATGTTCGCGCCCGCCGCCCCTGCGCACGTTCGAGCGTTGCGTCGTCACGCGCGGGCTGGCTTTGACACCATATTCGGATTCGGCGAAAAACTCCTTTGTGGCAGGCTTCTTTGGCGCCGCTTCGCGGACCGGTTGCATGCCGCAGCCAGCAAGCCCAATCGCCAGCAAGGATACGGAGATGGCAGGCACAATTGCCTTGCGGTGTCCGGAATCCCTCAATCCTGTCCCCAATCCTGTCTTGCGTCCGGCCAGTCCTGTGTCGGATACGGCACTGTCCGGCAGCCCTCTTGAGCCAATAGGGTACCAGCGAGCCCCCTCGCACCCATATGGCGCTAACTTCTTATCGGCCGATTAAGACTTTGTGCAGGGAAAGGGGCAATTATGTGGCAGAATTGCGGATTGCCATGAGCATCCGGTTGCGTGGACCCGGACATCGATGGTAATGACGCGCACCTTCCGGGAAGGGTGGCAGAGTGGTCGATTGCACCGGTCTTGAAAACCGGCGATGGGCAACCATCCGTGGGTTCGAATCCCACCCCTTCCGCCAGATTTGCCAGCATACAGTCCGCGGACACAGCTCCCCTTCCCCGCGACCGTGGGGCAAGGTCGCGTCGCAATTCCTGCTGTGGCATGATCGGGGCCGTGGCAGGGCGCGGTGATTCCCGCATTCGCCCCCTGCCATTGAGGACAGGCGCAAATCCGGAAGGAAGACATGGACAACAGGGCGGAACTGGAGCGACGCATCGATCAGGGACTCGGCCGCGAGCCGGCCGATCTCGTGCTGAAGGGCGGGCGCATCTTCGACCTGGTTGGCGGGGAGCTGCTCAAGGGCGATGTCGCGATCTGCGGCGACAGGATCGTCGGCACGCAGGCATTCTATGATGGCAAGGTCGAGATCGACGTCAGCGGCCGCATCCTCGTACCCGGCTTCATCGATACGCATCTGCATGTCGAATCCTCGATGGTCACGCCATTCGAATTCGAACGTTGTGTCTTGCCGCGCGGCATCACAACTGCGATCTGCGACCCGCACGAAATCGCAAATGTCCTCGGGACCGCCGGAATTCGCTATTTCCTCGAATGTGCCGAACGGACCGTCATGGACCTGCGTGTCCAGCTTTCGAGCTGCGTTCCCGCAACGCATCTGGAGACGTCGGGCGCAGTCCTTTCGATCGAGGATCTCCTGCCCTTCCGACACCATCCGAAAGTGATCGGACTGGCCGAATTCATGAACTATCCCGGCGTGCTGGCAAAGGATCCCGGCGCCATGGCAAAGCTCGCCGCCTTCCAGGGCGGCCACATTGACGGGCACGCACCGCTGCTGCGCGGGACAGGCCTGAATGGCTATCTCGCCGCTGGCATCCAGACCGATCATGAAACGACGACTGCCGGGGAAGCGCGCGAGAAGCTTCTCAAGGGAATGCATATCCTGGTCCGGGAAGGTTCCGTTTCCAAGGATCTCGACAGCTTGATTCCGATCCTTACCGAACGGTTCTCGCCTTTCCTCTCTCTGTGCACCGATGACCGCAATCCGCTCGACATTGCCGAGCACGGGCACCTCGACTACATGATCCGCCATGCCATTGCGAAAGGCGTGGAGCCGCTGGCGATCTATCGCGCGGCAAGCATTTCCGGCGCGCGCGCATTCGGCCTCAAGGATCGCGGCCTGATCGCCCCGGGCTGGCGCGCCGACATTGTCGTGCTGGATTCGCTGGAAAATTGCCGGGCCGAGCGCGTATTCACAGGCGGCAGGCAGGTGACGTCCGAACTCTTTGCAGCGCGCGAGCCCGTCGAGCCGGTTGGCCGTCACAGCGTGCGGGTCCGCCAGGTTCGCCAGGAAGACCTCAACGTGCCCGCTTCAGGCAGCACTTCCGTGATCGGCGTCATTCCGGGCAAGATCATTACCGAGCATCTTTGTCTCGAACTTCCGCAGGCGCAAGGACTTGCGCTGCCCGATCTGGCGCAGGATGTCATCAAGGTGGCTGTCGTCGAAAGACATGGCCGCACAGGCAATGTATCCGCCGGTTTCGTGAAGGGCTTTGGCCTGAATCGCGGCGCAATCGCCTCGACGGTCGGCCATGACAGTCACAATATCTGCGTAGTCGGCGTAGAGGATGCCGACATGATCGCAGCCATCGAACGGCTGACCGAGATCGAAGGGGGCTTCGTTGTCGTGGCAGATGGCCAGGTGCTTGCCGAAATCGCCCTGCCAGTGGCGGGGCTGATGAGCCTTGAGCGCTACGAGGACGTGCGCGACGCACTCCAGCCATTGCGGGCGGCGGCGGCAGAGCTCGGCTCGACGCTGGAAGAGCCCTTCCTGCAGATCGCGTTCCTGCCCCTGCCCGTCATCCCGCACCTGAAGATCACCGATCGCGGCCTCGTCGATGTCGACCGCTTTGCCTTGGTCGAGGGTAGCTCATGATCCCGGCAATTGGGTCCCGCTTTCCGGTCAAGGTCATGCGGCAGCAGGAAAGTCAAGTACTGAGGAAATTGGCTTCCGCTTGCAGGACAGGGTCAGGCGGCACAGCTCCTGATCTTGCATGTTGAAGCCTATCCTGCATCTAAGAGTCGTCTCTGCATTTGCCGGGTGGAAAGCAACGAAGAAGGTTCGATCCGGCTCCTCATGCGGCTTCGACGTTTCGTTCGCCACGGCGTGCATGAATTACCTGGACTGGCGCAGAACTGTTCGATGAGCTTCAAATCCGAATACAGGGCATGGGGAGACCCGTCTGTCGCCTGACTGGTGGGCTGCACTATACTGACCAATCCTCGCGGGAACCGAGCATGTCGATAATGGCTATGTCGCGAGACCGAAGTGTCAGCACGACAGCCTGCTCGACACAAGCTCTGCAGCCCCGCCCGTTGACGAGCACTCCGAACACGCACGGCGCGACGATGCAGTCGCAGCACGATCAGACCGGTGCCTCCATCGTCATGCCGCACCCTTGCCTGCATCCTTTGGCCGTGTGGCAACCTTTTCCCGGATCGACGCCACGTCGATCCTGGCCAGGTCTGGAAGTGGCTCCGCTTGCAGGACCGGATCATGCTCCGAGAGGAAAGCAGTGCTCCCAGGAGATTGGCTTTTCGCTTTCCGGACGAGGTCTGGAAGTAGTTCCGCTTTCCGGACCGGATCATGCGCCACCAGAGCATCGATTTGATCCCGGAAAGTGGCTCCCATTTCCGGACCAGATCATGCGGCAGCAGAAAAGCCATGATCCTGCACAGTGAGGCCCGCTTGCAGGACCGGATCATGCTCCGAGAGGAAAGCAGTGCTCCCAGGAGATTGGCTTTTCGCTTTCCGGACGAGGTCTGGAAGTAGTTCCGCTTTCCGGACCGGATCATGCGCCACCAGAGCATCGATTTGATCCCGGAAAGTGGCTCCCATTTCCGGACCAGATCATGCGGCAGCAGAAAAGCCATGATCCTGCACAGTGAGGCCCGCTTGCAGGACCGGATCATGCGCCGAGAGGAAAGCAGTGCTCCCGGGAGACGGGTTTCCGCTTTCCGGGCAAGGTCATGCACCAGCAAGGAATCAACACGATCAACGACGCTAATCACACCCTGCATACCAGGTTTTGCTCATCAGTTTACCAATATGTTCCGGAAAGTTACTTCCGTTTTCCTCCTTCGGTGCAGCACCCTCCTCTACAACAGACGATTCCACTTCTCCAGACGATTCCCCTTCCCTCGGCTACAAACGGTTCCTCTGCTAGCACGAGGCGATCCCGATATAGGCCCGAGGCGACAGGCCTACGCCCGCCTGAAGGTCTTCGCGCAGTAGGCCGAACGAGCCGAACGGCGCTACAGCGGAAGCCGCCGCGCATTACCAACATCTGCTAGATCTTGGCACCCGGGGTACAGACTCAGCCGGCAGCCAATTATTCCTGAAAAAGTGCATTGGGCCATCCTCGATTATGCGACAGCGGTAACGATGGAATATTTGCCAAATTAAGATGAATTACTCGATGATGTCAAGCAACATTTATTTCAATATCGAAAAAACGCGATGATATATTAGAACATGACAAAGGCCGGACAAATATAATGGTTGATTGCAGCCAGGAAAACATCAATACTGCCCATCAGGATGTTGATTCGATCTTGCCGTTCCTGGCGGTTGCGCGGGATGAGTCGTATCCTCCGAACTCCTTGTGTGATTTCCGGAAATCGGTAGCGTTCCTCGGGATCCGAAAGATGCACATGCCAGTTCCCTATTGGAAGTGATGGATCGGTCCATGGTAACTGAACTCCGGTACGGATTGCTCATACCATGGCTGTGCAACCATCATGTTTGGCCGATTGGAAAGCAAAGCCCCGATTTGCGAAGAAGAGTCAGGTAATTTTCTGGATTGATCTCAGAATGACGCACGGAACAATCTATCCGGAAAAGCCTTCTCGGGGCTGCTAGCAGTTCCCACTTTCCGTGAAAGGCGGATCGAGATCCAGACGGATCCGATTAACCGCGATCATCTGGAGTTCAGAGCCTTATCTCGGCTCGTGAGCAAAGGGCCGGATGTCCAGGCCTCACAGGAACCTGGCCCGACTGTAGTCTTGAGTATTTTCATCTCTCCCATCTGGCCTGACTTATGGGTAGCCGGCTCTCGCCCGGAGAGTTTGTCGCTTAGTCTGACAAGGGCTCGCCTCTCCCGGCGGTGCCCGGCTTTCCTGCGCTTGACTGCAACATGCGCGATTCCCCCCACCGCTCGGCGCGGTCAATGGAGCAAACTCGACATACAGACGGGACGCTCAGGCGAAACGGTCAATTCGCAGGGCCGACAGATCGAGGGATGGCGGCTGATCGGAAACCAGTTCGGCAACAAGCTGCCCGGTAATGGCGGCAAGGGTAATGCCGATATGCCCGTGGCCATAAGCGTGAATCACGCGTCTGTCACGTGAGCCATGCGAGATTACAGGCAATGAATCCGGCATGGACGGGCGGAAGCCCATCCAGTCATCGCCGCGGGGGCCCACGGCGGGCAGCAATCTTCGCGTCACGCGCTCGATCACGTCAATACGGTTCCGGCGTGGCGGCTTGTCGAGGCCGCCGAGTTCTACCGTTCCGGCGCAGCGCAGGCCTTCCCGGGTGGGCGTCATGTAAAAGCCGTGATCCGGATAGCAGACCGGCATGTCGAGGAGATTTCCGGCTTCCGGAAAGACCACATGATAGCCGCGTTCGGTGTCGAGCAGGACCGGTTCGCCAAGGCGCCGGGCGAGCTTGCGCGACCATGCTCCCGCCGCGAGCACGACGCGTTCGAAGGCTTGCGCATCGGGATCGCCCTCCAGCCCGATGGCTTCCGTTGCCGGGCGGATTGCACGGATTTCCGCCCGGCGGAAGCTGCCGCCGAGTTCCCCGAAATGGCGAGCAAGCGACAGAATGTAGTCGTATGGCGTATCGAACTGCCACGCGTCGTCGAACTGCAGGCCCTTGTGATAAAGCGGTGCAAGATTCGGCGCACGGTCATGGACTTCGTCGCGCGACAGGATGGTCATGGCGACCCCCTCGCGTTCGCGCAGCTCGATGTCGCGCCGCGCGGCGCTAAAGCCGGCCTCGTCCTTGTAGAGATAGAGGCAGCCATGGCGCTTGACGAGATGCGCCGCTCCGACCCATTCCAGCAGGCGATCTTGTGCCTCCCCGGCCGCACGGATCAGTTTGCCCAGCTCCCGCACGATCCGGTCGACCTGGCGCACAGTGCTGGCGCGCAGAAAGGCGATGAGCCAGGGCGTCAGGCCCGGCAGATCCTGCATGCGCAACGCCAGCGGGCCATCCGGATCGAGCAGCATTCGCGGCACGGCAGCGGCAATTCCTGGCATGGCGACAGGCAGGCAGGCACCGGTCGCGAAGGTGCAGGCATTGCCGAAGCTTGAAGCCTGCCGCCAAGTCGAGCGGTCTTCGGGATCATTACGGTCGAAGATCGTCACCTCATGGCCGGCGCGCTGCAGCCAGATCGCAGCGGAAAGGCCGATGATGCCCGCGCCGATAACTGCAACGCGGCGCGGTGGCGACGCGTCGCGCGACGGGTTGGAGGCTTCATTCCCGGCCATTTCGCGTTCCAGTCAGGATGGAGTAATGCCGCGCAGCCGTTCGGACCGGCGCCGCAGCAATTCGATGGTGGTCAGCATTGCGATCGAGATCAGCACCAGGATCGTGGCGACCGCGAGAATGGCCGGGCTGATCTGCTCCCGGATGCCATTCCACATTTGCCGCGGAATGGTCTGCTGGTCATGGGCGGCGACGAACAGCACCACGACCACCTCGTCGAAGGAGGTCACGAAGGCGAACAGCGCGCCGGCAATGATCCCCGGCAGGATCAACGGCATGGTGATGCGGAAGAAGACCGTATGCGGCGGCGCGCCGAGCGAGGCTGCCGCCCGCGTCAGCGAATGGTCGAAGCCGGTCAGCGTCGCAGTCACGGTGATGATGACAAACGGTATGCCAAGCGTCGCATGCGCGAGGATCACCCCGGCATAGCTGTTTGCAAGCCCGACCTGCGAATAGAAGAAGAACAGCCCGGTGGCGGTGATGATGATCGGTACGATCATTGGCGAGATCAGGATCGCCATGATGGCGCGCCGATAGGGCATTTCCGGGCGCGAAAGGCCGAGCGCGGCAAGGGTGCCGAGCACGGTAGCGACGAGCGTCGCGAAGCCGCCGATGATCAGCGAGTTCTTGGCCGCCAGAACCCAGGCGGCGTTTCTCCACGAATCCAGCCACCAGCTTGCATCTCGGGGCGCATCCGGTGCGCGCATGCCATGGGTCAGCAAGGTGTCGTACCAGCGCAGTGAGTAGCCGGACGGGTCCAGCCGCAGCATTCTTTCGGTGAAAGTGAAATAGGGCTCGGCATTGAAGGACAGCGGAACGATGATCACGATCGGCGCGATGAGGAAGAAGAAGATCAGGCCGCAGATCACCAGATAGCTGCGGTGCCAGATCCTTTCGAGGCGGCTTGCATAGGGAGGGAGCGCCATATCGGGTCACCCCAACTTCATGTTGTCAATGCCGATCAACCGGTCATAGACCCAGTAGAGCAGCAGGACCATGGCCAGCAGCAGCGAGGCCAGCGCCGCCGCCAGCGACCAGTTCAGCGAATTCTGCATGTGGAAGGCGATGAGGTTCGAGATCAGCTGTCCCGAGGCGCCGCCGACGAGCGCGGGCGTGATGTAGTACCCCACCGCGAGTATGAAGACGAGCAGCGACCCGGCGCCGATTCCCGGCAGGGTTTGCGGCAGATAGATGCGGCGGAATGCGGTCCACGAGCTGGCGCCCAGCGAACGCGCCGCGCGGACATAAGCGGGGTTGATCGTGCGCATCACCGAATAAAGCGGTAGCACCATGAAGGGCAACAGGATATGCGTCATGGCGATGATCGTGCCGGCCTGGTTGTAGACAAGCGACAGACGACCGTCGTCGGAAATGATGCCGAGCGCCACGAGCGTGCTGTTGATGACGCCCTGCCCCTGCAGGATGGCGATCCACGCGGTGGTGCGCACGAGAAGCGACGTCCAGAACGGGAGCAGGACGAAGATCATCAGCAGGTTGGAGTAGCGCAGCGGCAGGCTGGCCAGCAAATGGGCCACCGGAAAGCCGAGCAGTAGACACAGGCCGGTGATCAGCACCGACAGCATGAGGGTGCGCAGGAACAGGCCCAGATAGATCTGCCGGTCGGGCGGCGCGCTGACGATGCGGCCATTCTCATCACGCGTCAGGTCGAGCGCAGCCAGGTAGAAATTGACCGTGTAGGGCGCCGAGACATTGCGCATCGAGGTCCACAGATCCTCCGACGCCCAGCGCGGATCGAGGGCCGGCAGGCTTTCGGAAAAAGGCGGCTCCAGGCGCCGCACCTGCCTTCCCGCCGAAGTGAACAGCGAGCGCGTACCGGACAGTTCGTAATTTATCCTTGTGCCGACAATTCCGATGGTCCGGGCTTCCGCGGCCGCGACCAGATCCTGCACGAGCGCGGCATAGGCTGTCTCGTCACGGGGCGTTCCGGGCGGATTCTGCGCGAACCATTCCGTGATCGACGGCATGTTCGCCGAAAAAGCGGGATTGTAGACGGAGCGATAGAGCATCTGCCCGATCGGCACGACGAAGGAGACCACGATGAAAGCCAGCAGCGGCACGACGAGCAGGAAGGCGCGCCGGCGGGCCCGGCGTTGCGAGCGCGCGAGCGCTGCCTTCAGCCCCTGCCCTTCCAGATCCAGTGTCGCGGAACCTGCTCCCACCACCTTGCGCTTTCTCCGGCGGACGGCGGCGCGAAGCGCCACCGTCCTCTGGTATCAGGACTAGTTCGATGCGAGCCAGGCGTTGAAGCGCTCGCTCAGCTCGATGTCATAGTCGGCCCAGAACTCGACCGAAGTCGTCAGCGAACCTTCCAGATATTGCGGCGCGGTCGGAAGCTGGTCCTTCATCTCGGTCTTGCCGTCCTTGAACGTGCCGACAAGCGCCATGGAGGATTTCCGCGCCGGGCCGTAGGAAATGAACTTGGCCTGGTCTGCAAGGCGCTGCGTGTCGGTCGCATATTTGATGAATTCCCAGGCCGCATCCTTGTTCGGCGCACCCTTCGGAATGACGTAGAGGTTGAAGTCGAGGATCTGCCTGTCCCACAGGATCTCGAAAGGCTGGTTCTCCTCGATGGCGGCATTGAAGATCCGGCCATTATAGGCGGTGGTCATGGTGACCTCGCCATCGGCCAGGAGCTGTGGCGGCTGCGCGCCGGCCTCCCACCAGACAATCTCCGACTTGATCGTGTCGAGCTTGGCGAGCGCCCGCTCCATGCCTTCCGGCGTGCCGAGCACGTCATAGAGCTCTTCCGGCGGAACCCCGTCGGCCATGAGAGCAAGTTCAAGTGTCAGCTTGGCGCTCTTGCGCAGGCCGCGCTTGCCGGGGAAGGCCTCCAGATCGAAGAAATCCTCGATGGAGTCGACGCCCTGCGTCTTCTCGCCATTATAGGCGATGATCGTCGAATAGACGATGGTGGCGACGCCGCAATCATAGAGGCCGCCATCGACGAAATCCTCGCTGGCCGGGGTGCCGTCAGGCGCCGGCGGCAATTCGTCGAGCGGCAGCACTTCCAGTGCACCTTCGTCACAGAGCCGCAGGAGATCCGAGGGTTCGAGGTCGGCGACGTCGACCGTCACATTGCCTGCCTCCACCTGGGCCTTGAGCGGAATGGCGGGATTGTCGGCATCAACCGAGATGATCCGCACGCCCGTCTCCGCCTGATAGGGTTTGTGATAGGCTTCCATCTGGCTGGCGGCATAGGCGCCGCCAAAGGACATCACGGTGATTTCCTGGGCCTCGGCGGCAAAACCGAATGCAGTCAGTGCCGTGGTCATTGCAAGTATTTTTTTCATGCCTTTACCCTCCCTTTGCTGGAATATCGAATGGAATCTGTATCTTGCGTTCCGGCCTTTCACAAGGGCTCGAGCGCCCGCGCATCCTGGCGCGCCCAACCGATGCGAATGCGTTCGCCCGGTTGCAGCCTGCGCCTGCCCCGCGCGTTTCTTGCCTTGACGATGAAATCGTTCGAGCCGGCTACTGCGAGTCGCGTGCGGAAGACGTCTCCCATATAGATGAATTCGACGACTTCCGCCTCGACCGTCTGGCCGCCGGCGGGACCGTCCGGATCGGGATCGATCTCGACCCGCTCCGGGCGGATGGAAACCAGCGTATCCTGTCCCGACTCGCGAACATTGACCGCCGTGGCATCGATCAGCGTGCCGTCGGCGAGGCGTATGACCGCAAGTTCTCCCTCGATGCGTTCCACCTTCCCTGGCAGGCGATTGTTTTCGCCGATGAAGCCGGCGACAAAGCTGTTCTGCGGACGCTCGTACAATTCGTCGGGCGCGGCAAGCTGCTGGATGCGGCCATCATTGAACACGGCCACCCGGTCAGACATGGTCAGCGCCTCGCCCTGATCGTGGGTGACATAGACCACCGTGATGCCGAGTTCCTCGTGCAGGTGCTTGATCTCGAACTGCATATGCTCGCGAAGTTGCTTGTCCAGCGCGCCCAGCGGCTCGTCCATCAACACCAGCGCCGGCTCGAATACCAGCGCCCTCGCCAGCGCAATCCGCTGTTGCTGCCCGCCCGAGAGCTGCGCCGGGCGACGTGCGACAAATGCGCCCATCTGCACCATGTCGAGCGCCCGGCGGATCTTGGCGTCGCGCTCCGCCTTTCCGATCCCGCGCACTTCGAGCGGAAAGGCGAGATTTTCGCCGACCGTCATATGCGGGAAGAGCGCGTAGTTCTGGAAGACCATGCCGATTCCGCGCTTGTGGGGCGGCACCAGATTGATGGGGCGTCCGTCCAGCAGGATCTCGCCACTGGTCGCGGTCTCGAAGCCTGCGAGCATCATCAGCGTCGTCGTCTTGCCGGAACCGGAAGGCCCCAGCATGGTCAGAAATTCGCCCTTTGCAATATCGAGGTTGAGATCCCGGACGACCAGGGTCTGGCCGTCATAACTCTTCTGTACGTGCTCGAAGGCAACGAACCTGTCGGTATGCTGCTTCACATTTCCCCCTGCAAGAGGGGGCGCGCCATGGCAGAGCCTGCCCCGGAAGAATGTCTTGCGCCGCAGTACCGGAAATCCGACTCCATGACCCGCCCCGAACTTTCGTTCCTGTTCCGCATACTGGCTCACGGCCTTGCTGCATGCAAGCCGGGTGAAACGAATTTCCACGCCAAACTCCCCTGCCCGCGACATCCGTTTCGCGGTTCTGCAGCCAGTATGCATTTGCTGTCGGCCAGCTGTTGCAATCGCGTCTGCGATCGGGTCACTGCCGTGATCCTGTCGTTACGCTCCTGGGTTCACCTCATCTTCCCCGTT
>CAYLGY010000082.1:0-11401 GCA_964383325.1 uncultured Rhizobiaceae bacterium | reverse complement strand
CGATGTCGCCCATGCCGAGGATCCGGTCGGCGACGCGCTTTGGATGAAACTCTTCCAGCGCGTCCATCTTCTCGCCGGTACCGATCAGCTTGATCGGCTTGCCGGTCACGGCACGCATCGACAGCGCCGCACCTCCCCGCCCGTCGCCATCCATGCGGGTGAGCACGATGCCGGTGAGGCCGACGCGCTCATCGAAGCTGCGCGCCAGATTGACCGCGTCCTGGCCGGTGAGCGAATCGGCGACCAGGAGGATTTCGTGCGGATCGGAATTCTTCCGGATCTCCGCCATTTCCAGCATCAGCGGCTCGTCAATATGGGTTCGGCCGGCCGTGTCGAGGATGACGACATCGTGGCCGCCGAGCCTGCCGGCCTGCACGGCGCGGCGGGCGATATCCGCCGGCTGCTGGCCGGCAATGACCGGCAGCGTGTCGATGCCGGTCTGCTCGCCAAGCTGGCGCAACTGCTCCTGGGCCGCGGGCCGGCGCGTGTCAAGCGAAGCCATGAGCACCTTGCGGCCCTCCCGCTGGCTGAGGCGGCGCGCAATCTTGGCCGTGGTGGTGGTCTTGCCGGAACCCTGCAGGCCCACCATCATGATCACCACCGGCGCCGGCGCGTTCAGATCGAGCGCGACGCCCTCCGTGCCGAGCATCTCGACCAGCTCGTCATGCACGATCTTCACGACCATCTGGCCGGGCTTGATACTCTTCAGGACCTCGGCGCCGACCGCCTTGGCGCGGACCCGGTCCGTGAAGCTGCGCACGACCTCAAGGGCGACGTCGGCTTCGATCAGCGCCCGGCGCACCTCGCGCAGCGCGGCCTGCACATCCTTCTCGGAGAGGGCGCCGCGGCCCGTCAATCCGTTCAGAATTCCACCCAGTCGCTCCTGAAGCGATTCAAACATACCGTTTTCCTTGTCCTCTCGGGCCCAGGGTCAGGACCTTGTGGCCTTCAAGTCGGCATCGCAGCCGCAAAATTCAAATCCGCAAAGCGGTTTCGCATCCGGGGGCGCAACGCGCTGCCGGATGTGGACCTCCGGGATTGCCCATTCATGACAACCCGGTCGGCGCTCTGAGATGAAAACTCGTCGCAGATTCCCTGCGGTAAACAGGAGACGGCGGAAAATGTCAAGTCACGACCGGGCCGGACCTTCCGGCCGGCTGAGGATGAACGCCGCGACGCAGCTGAGAACGAGGGTCTGGAGGAGCAGGATCGTTGCGCCGAAACCGCCAAGCCAGGTCAGGCCGAGGGTGGCGACCATGGCGCAGACGGCGAGGATCTTCGCCCCGCGCGAAATTGCGCCGTGCTGTCGCCAATTGCCGATCATCGGGCCGAACCTGCGATGGTCCAGCAGCCAGCGATTGAGCCGGGGCGAACTGCGGGCGAAGGCAAAGGCGGCCAGCAGGAGGAAGGGCGTCGTCGGGAGCAGGGGCAGCGCGATCCCGACAATGCCGAGGCCGGTGCAGCAGAGGCCGAACGCGACCCAGAAGAAACGAATTGCGTTCATCTTTTTGTGAGCTGCCTTCCAGATGGAGGCGAATTGCGTTCAACCCGGCTATGGATATTCATTTCTTAGTGTGTTCGAAAGAAAGAATTCCAATACTGGGCAAGAACCGATCCACCTGGGAGTGCGGCATGTATCTGAAATCCTTCCTGAAGTGCATGACAGCAGGCGCAGTATCGCTTTTTCTCGTACAAGTGGCAATGGCCGCGCAATGCGGCAACAATTCCGCCGGCTATCCGGGCTGGCTGGCGCAGTTCAAGGCGGAGGCCGCGGCCAATGGTATCGGCAAGCGCGGACTGGCGGCCCTCGACGGCACGCGCTACGCCCAGAAGACCATCAATGCCGACCGCAACCAGAAGAGCTTCCGCTATTCGCTCGACAAGTTCATGCAGGTCCGGGGCGCGGCGACGATCGCGAAGCGCGGGCGAGGCTTGAAGCAGAAGCATGCCCGGCTCTTTGCGAATCTCGAAAGGCAGTATGGCGTGCCGGCCGGCCCGCTACTCGCCATCTGGGGCATGGAGACGGGCTTCGGCGGATTCCTCGGCAATGAGCATACGCTCTCGGCGGTGGCGACGCTCGCCTATGATTGCCGGCGCAGCGAATTCTTCCGCGAACAGCTCTACGGTGCGCTGCAACTGATCGACCGGGGCTGGCTGCCGGCCAATGCCCGCGGCGCCATGCATGGCGAAATCGGCCAGACGCAGTTCCTGCCCGCCAACGTCCTGCGCTATGGCGTCGATGCCGACGGCAATGGCCGGGTCGACCTGGTCGGATCCATCCCGGACGCCATGGCCTCCACCGCCAATTTCCTGCGCGCCCATGGCTGGCAGCCCGGCGCGGGCTATCAGCCGGGCCAGCCCAATTTCCGCGCCCTGCAAGGCTGGAACGCCGCCAGCGTCTATCAGCAGGCCATTGCGATCATCGGCGCGCAGATCGATCAGTAGACTCCTCGGGAGTTGGCGCCCGCCCACGGGTAGCCCGGGGCGGCGCTTCCCGCAGCTCCCCGGATCCTCCTAGCCGCGCCGGGTGCGTGCCGCCAGCGTGCGCAGCCGCAGCGCATTCAGCCGGATGAACCCTTCGGCATCCTTCTGGTCATACGCTCCGCGATCGTCCTCGAAGGTCACCAGCTCGTCCGAATAGAGCGATTTCGGCGAACGGCGGCCGCAGACCAGCACATTGCCCTTGTAGAGCTTGAGGCGAACCGTGCCCTCGACATCCTTCTGGCTATGGTCGATCGCCGCCTGCAGCATCTCCCGCTCCGGCGAAAACCAGAAGCCGTTATAGATCAGCTCGGCATAGCGCGGCATGAGTTCGTCCTTCAGATGCGCCGCCCCCCGGTCGAGCGTGATCGATTCGATCGCCCGATGCGCGGTGAGTAGAATCGTGCCACCCGGCGTCTCGTAGACGCCGCGCGACTTCATGCCGACAAAGCGGTTCTCCACCAGGTCGATCCGGCCGATGCCATTGTCGCGGGCAAGATCGTTCAGCGCGGCAAGCAGCGTCGCCGGCGACATTTCCTGCCCGTCCAGGGCGACCGCGTCACCGCGCCGGAAGGAAATCTCGATCTCGGTCACCCGATCCGGCGCGTCCATCGGTGAAATGGTGCGCTGGTAGACATATTCCGGCGCTTCGGACCATGGATCCTCCAGCACCTTGCCCTCGGAGGACGAGTGCAGCAGATTGGCATCGACCGAGAACGGCGCCTCGCCATGCTTGTCCTTCGGCACCGGGATCTGGTGCTCGCGGGCGAAATCGATCAGGTCGGTCCGCGACTTGAACTGCCAGTCCCGCCATGGCGCGATCACCTTGATGTCAGGGTTGAGCGCATAGGCCGAAAGCTCGAAGCGGACCTGGTCGTTGCCCTTGCCCGTCGCGCCATGGGCGATGGCATCGGCGCCGGTCTCCTTCGCGATCTCGACCAGCCGCTTGGAGATCAGCGGCCGGGCAATCGACGTGCCCAGCAGATAGGTGCCCTCATAGACCGTATTGGCCCGGAACATCGGAAAGACGAAGTCGCGGACGAATTCCTCCCGCAGGTCCTCGACATAGATCTCGCGGATGCCGAGCATCTCCGCCTTCGCCCGCGCCGGCTCGAGCTCCTCGCCCTGTCCAAGATCGGCCGTGAAGGTGACGACTTCCGCGCCGAGCTCCGTCTGCAGCCATTTGAGAATGATCGACGTGTCGAGCCCGCCCGAATAGGCCAGCACGACTTTCTTCACGTCCTTGAACTTTTCCACGATCCGGCTCCGCTTGCTGGGATTTTCCGGCCTCATAGAACATAGGGCTGCGGAAGGAAAGTGGCATGGCGGATTCCGTCTTTTCCCGCCGCTGCTTTTCCGGTAAGGGGCGTCAATCATCCGGCACCGGAAAACCGCATGCATTTCATTCCCGAATTCTCCCTGCTGGCGCAATTTGCCGTGGCGGCCATCGTGCTGGCCATCACGCCCGGGCCGGACATGACCCTCTTCGTCGGCCGGACCCTCTCCGAGGGCACGGCATCGGGATTTGCCTGCATGTTCGGGGCCATGACCGGCCTCGTCGTGCATACGACGCTGGTCGCGGTGGGCCTCTCGGCCCTGATCGTCGCCTCGCCGAAGGCCTTCATGGTCCTGAAACTGGCGGGGGCGCTGTACCTGGCCTGGCTGGCCTTTCAGGCCATCCGCACCGGTTCCGCCTTTTCGCCGGAAATCGCGCGACGGCCGCCGCGCCCCTTGATGCGCAACTGGATGATCGGCGTCGGCATCGACCTGCTCAATCCGAAAGTGGTGCTGTTCTTCATGACATTCCTGCCGCAATTCGTCTCGGCGAGCGACCCGCACGCCCCCGGCAAGCTGTTCTTCCTCGGCCTTTTCCTCGTCGGAATCTCGATTCTCGTCACCACGCCGATGATCCTCGCCGCCAGCCGGTTCACCGAATTGATGCGCCGCAGTCCGAAAGCGACGCGAATCATCGACTGGATCTTCGCCGGCGTCTTCTCTGCCTTCGCGGTCAGGATCCTGATGGCGGAGACGAAATAGCCTTCCTGCCGGCGACCAGCCAGTAGGCCCATCCGCCGGCAAGCCCCGCCGCGACTGCCGCAAGCGCGAATTCGGTCTCGCTCGCCCAGTTTTCCCGCCAGGCAAGCAGGAAAAGGGCGCCAATGCCGCCGCCAAGGGAATAGAACAGCCAGTCGCGCCGCTGCAGGAACTCACCGATAGCGATGACGGCAATTGCGGGGAGAAACGCCCAGTAACCCGCCATGAGGCCGGCCATGAGCAAGGTGAACAGGAATGCGGGCCGCGCTTCGGCGAGATCGGCTGCATGCAGGCCAAGCACGGCAATCGCCAGCACGGTCCCAGCCGCGAAGGCCGCGGCGGCATAACCCAGCACGATCCATGCGGTGCGGATCAGGATCGCGAAGATGCGGGTCAATCGTCGCCATGCCCCGCGATCATCATGGCCTCCAGCGCGAGGCGCTCGGTCTTGCGCATGCGCTCGGATTCGGACTTGAGCTGACCGCAGGCGGCAAGGATGTCGCGGCCGCGCGGCGTCCGCACGGGCGAGGCATAGCCGGCCTGGTTGATGAATTCCGCAAAGCGCTCGATCGTCTCCCAGTCCGAACATTCATAGGTCGATCCGGGCCAGGGATTGAACGGAATGAGATTGATCTTGGCAGGAATGCCCTTCAGCAGCTTCACCAGTTCGCGCGCATCGTCCAGGCTGTCATTGACGCCCTTGAGCATCACATATTCGAAGGTGATGCGGCGGGCATTGGAAAGGCCGGGATAGTCGCGGCAGGCCTGCAGCAGCTCGGCCAGCGGGTATTTCCGGTTGATCGGCACCAGCACATCGCGAAGGGCATCATTGGTCGCATGCAGCGAAATGGCCAGCATGACGCCGATCTCGGCCCCGGTGCGCACGATGCCGGGCACCACGCCCGACGTCGACAGGGTGATTCTCCGCTTCGACAGCGCCAGGCCATCCCCGTCCGAAGCGATCAGGAGCGCCTTCTTCACATTATCGAAATTGTAGAGCGTCTCGCCCATGCCCATCATGACGATATTCGTCACCTTGCGGCCCTCGGCCGGCACGATCGCGCCCGCCGGCGTCTCCCGGTCCGGAAAATCGCCGAGCCGATCGCGCGCAATCAGCAATTGCGCCAGGATTTCGCCTGCCGTGAGGTTGCGCACCAGCTTCTGCGTGCCGGTATGGCAGAAGCTGCAGGTCAGCGTGCAGCCGACCTGGCTGGAAATGCACAGCGTTCCGCGCCCGTCATCGGGAATATAGACGGTCTCCACCTCGACCGGGCGACCGGCGCCGCGCGGCGGAAAGCGGATCAGCCATTTGCGCGTGCCGTCCCGGGAGATCTGCTCCTCGACCAGCTCCGGCCGCGCAATCGGGAATCTCGATGCGAGGCGCTGGCGCAGCTCGCGCGAAATATTGTGCATGGCATCGTAGTCGGATGCGCCGCGCACATAGAGCCAGTGCCACAATTGCGCGACACGCATGCGCCGCTGGCGTTCCGGCACGCCGATCTCGCCCAGCGCATCGGCAAGCTCCTCGCGCGTCAGGCCGATCAGCCCTTCATCGGCAGGGCTGGCCGCGCCGGCCGGCAGCGCGGTTCGTTTCACGGAAGTGCCGGAAGGCGCGATATCAAGGGTGATGCTCATCTCGTCGTTCGAACTTCATGGTTGGACGTGCGTGTCTATACAGGATGCAGTCGCCCGGGACCAATGAATTCCGAACGTGGCATCAGGTCTGGTTGCAGGACCGGATCGAATCGAGCGCCGCCGTGACGCCGCTGAGTGAAAAGGTATAGGTCGTATTGTTGCCCCTACCCGAGATCGCTGCGACCTGCATGCGCGCACCGGCCCGCATTGCCGCCACCATGGTCGGCTCCTCGGCGGGATTGTCGAGCCATGCAAGCTTGCCGCGCGTGAACATCGAGAATTGCGTGCCATCAATGGTGACCGTGACCTTGGAATTGTCCTGGAAATCGTAGGACGCAATGAATTGCGGCTCATAGGCGACGTTCTGGCCCGGCTTCTGGCTCACGGAGAAGAAGATGTCGCCATGATTGAGGGAGGCCGGCTCCTTGGTGGAAGGCACGGACAGAACATAGCAGACCCTGCCGTTCTCCCCCTGGTAGCTGTAGGTTGCCCAGTCGCGGAATTGCTCCAGCCGCTTCGCCGTCTGCGCCGATGCGGGCGCAACCGCAAGCGAGAGGGCGGTGAAGATGAGCGCGGAGATCAGAGTTCGCATCGTAACCTGTTTTCCTGTCGGTTCCATGTCAGGGTGACCGGAGAATCGCTGCCGGTCCGGATGGATCAATCTGGGTCGATCTGGGTTACTGATCGGTAAACGCCACGGGGGTTCGACACATTTCCCGCCTGCGACATTCCCGCCAGCTGTCGCCCAAGCGGCAATCTTTGCGAGGAAAAGGGCGAGACTTGGGCAGGGCGATGCTCACAGGGTCCCGATGACGTCGCGCGCGGCCCGGCGATGGGCGTCGGTGATATGGCTGCGGACAGCGCCAAGGGCCGCTGTCAGCACGGCGATGTCGTCGGTGAAGCCGAAGCCGGCCAGAAAATCGGGCACCGCATCCACGGGCAGCACGAAATAGGCGAGCGCGGCGAGAAGGATGCCGCGCACGCGCGAGGGCGTCTGCGGGTCCAGCGCGCAGAAATAGGCGGCCAGGACCTCGTCGAGGAAGGGAATCTGACGGGCGGCGCGGCGCGCCGTGCGCCAGAATCGCGCCCGCACCCGCTCCTCGCGCCGCTCTTCCCCATCCTTGTCCGTCGGGGCGAGGATCTCCATGATCCGGGCATCGTCCAGGGTTCTATTCCGCATTGGCTTCGATCCTTGCCATGTCCTCGTCGCTGAGGCCGAAATGATGGCCGATCTCATGGATCAGCACATGATTGATGATGTCACCCAGCGTCTCCTCATTCTCCGCCCAGTAGTCGAGAATCGCCCGCCGATAGAGGGTGATACGGTTGGCATGCTCGCCGGTCTGCGGATTCCAGCGCTCCGCCACGCCGCGGCCCTCGAACAGGCCGAGCAGGTCGAACGGCGTCTCGAGCGCCAGATCGTCCATGATTTCCTCGGTCGGAAATTCCGACACCTGGATCACGATATCGCCCGTGAGCCGCCGGAATTCTTCCGGCAGGTGGGCATAGGCTTCCAGCGCCAGCAATTCGATTTCGCCAAGTGACGGCGACATCTGGTCTCGCCAGGCGCCGGTCTGGTAGATACGGGCCATCTTCAACCTCTCAATCCGCGCATATAGCTGCAATCGATCCACATTTCGAGGGGTATGGGCCGCTTCCCCGTTCCGGCCCGGAGAATCGCAGCCGGCACGGCCGGAAAAGCAAAAGAAAATTCACGTTTCGTTCTTGACTCCCCAACGGGCTTCTGGAATCCATAGGAACATAACAGGAACACTATTGGAATCAAACACCGTCATGGCCGACCCTTCCATGGCGCAGGAAGCCCTTTGCGCCCTGAAACGCCGAATCGCAGCGATCGAAAGCTCCGCCATTCCGGGGGGCGCGGGAGAATGGCTACCTACGGGAGCGGCCGGGTTCGACCAGGCGCTGGGCGGCGGGATCGAGACTGCCGCCCTGTGCGAGATCCGGGCCGGAGAGACCCGCAATTGCGGCGCCGCGACCGGCCTTGCCCTGGCATTGGCGAGCCTTGCGCTGCGGCATGCGGCGGCGCCCCTGCTGTGGATCGGCACGGCGGCGGGGTTCCGGGAGGCAGGATTTCCCCATGCGCCGGGGATATGGCACGAATTCGGCATTGCGCCGGAAGCCATGCTGCTCGCCGAAGCCCGCAGGCCGGTCGATGCGCTCTGGATCGCTGCCGAGGCTGCCGGCCTTGCCGGTCTTGCCGCGGTAATCGTGGAGATTGCCGGCAATCCGGCCTGCCTTGACCTGACCGCCACGCGCCGGCTTCAGCGCCGCGCCAGTGCCGGAGGCCGGCCCGTCTTCCTGCTGCGCCTTGCCGCAGCCAGCCAGCCGACTGCCGCACCCTTGCGCCTGGGAGTCGAAACCCTGCCGGCCTCGCCACGGGAAGTTCTCGGCCAGCCGCTGGCGGGCACGCTGGGCCGGCCCGCCTTCACCGTCAACCTAGAGAAATGCCGCGCCCATCCGGCCCGGCAATTCATTCTGGAATGGAATTGCAATGAACGACGTTTCCATGAATGCCGCCGGCGGGCAACGTATCCTGTCCCTGTGGTTGCCCCATCTGCCGACCGACCGGATCCTGCGCCGCCGGTTCGGGCCGGCATGGCGGACGGACCCGGCATCCGCCGGAAGGCAGGCTGATCCGCTCGTTCTGAGCTGCGAGGAAGGCGGCGCCCGACGCCTGGACGCAATCTGCGAAAAGGCGGAGGCGCTGGGGCTTGCGCCCGGCATGAGCCTGGCCGATGCCCGCGCCATGCATCCGGGCATCGAGGTGCGCGAAGCCGATCCTCTCGCCGATGCGCAGATGCTGGCAGGGCTGGCGGACTGGTGCAACCGCTATACGCCCCTGGTTGCGCTGGACGGCAGGGACGGGCTTTTCCTCGATATTACCGGCTGCGCCCATCTTTGTGGCGACGAGCACGGCCTTGCCGGAGACCTCCTGTCGCGGCTGCTGCATCATGGCCTGGATGCGCGCATCGGCCTCGCCGGCACGCCAGGAGCCGCCTGGGCCCTGGCGCGCCATCGCACCCATGCGGGGGAAAAATCGGTCATCCTTGCGCCAGGCGAGGAGGTTCCGGCCCTGCGGCCCTTGCCGCCGGCTGCATTGCGCCTGGAAGCAGAAATCGTGACCCGGCTCGAAAGCGTCGGCCTGCGCCGCATCGGAAGCCTCCTGGAAATGCCGCGCGCGCCCCTGGCGCGGCGGTTCGGGCGTCAGCTCCTCGCCCGGCTCGACCAGGCGACGGGCTGGCTCGACGAGCCGATCTCTCCCCGCCTTGCGGTGCCGGCCCTGTCGGCGGAGCGGCGCCTTGCCGAGCCGGTGGCCCGGACGGAAGATGTGGAGCAGCTTGCCGGAATGCTCTGCGAAAGGCTGAAGGTCCGGCTGGAGGAACGCGGCGAGGGCGCCCGGTCCCTCGAACTGGCGCTGTTCCGCGTCGATGGAACCGTGCACCGGATCGTGGTCGGCATGTCGCGGCCGATCCGCGACCCTGCATGGGTGCGCCGCCTGCTTCGCGAAAGGCTGGCGGAGGGTGGCGGGCTGGAGGCCGATTGCGGCTACGAGCTTGTCCGCCTGTCGGTGCTGGCGGCCGCGCCCTTCGAAGGGCGCCAGGCCGATCTGGCCGGGCATGTCGGACAGAAGGACGAGGAAGATCTTTCCGCCCTGATCGACCGCATCCATGCCCGGCTGGGATCCGGCATCGTCCTGCGCCCGGTCACGATTTCCAGCCACCTGCCCGAACGCGCCGTGCGCCATGTTCCCTTCGACGCGCCGTTCCAGTCACAGGGCGAACCCGGCAGCGGGCCGCGGCCCGTGCGTCTGTTCAGCCGGCCCGAGCCGATCGAGGCCATGGCGGAGGTTCCCGAAGGCCCGCCCCTCATGTTCCGCTGGCGGCGGGCCCTGTACCGGGTGAGCGTTGCCGAGGGCCCCGAGCGGCTGGCGCCGGAATGGTGGCGCGAAGAGGAGGAGCGCACAAGGGATTATTACCGCGTCGAGGACCCGGCGGGCCGGCGCTACTGGCTGTACCGGCAGGGCCTCTACAGCGAGGCCGGTGCGGCGCCGCGCTGGTTCCTGCACGGAATTCTCGCATGAGCCTCCCATACGCCGAGTTCGCCATCCGCTCGAATTTCTCCTTTCTGGAAGGGGCTTCGCACCCGGAAGAATATGCCGCGGCGGGCAAACGGCTCGGGCTTGCCGCATTCGGCCTCGCAGATCGCAACACGCTGGCCGGCGTGGTGCGCGCCCACCAGGCGGCGAAAGAGGCCGGCATCGCCTTTCATCCGGGCTGCCGACTAGCGCTGGCCGACACGCCCTTCCCCGTGCTCGCCTATCCGGCCGACCGGCGCGGCTGGGGCAATCTCTGCCGCATGCTGACGGCTGGCAATCTGCGCGGGCAGAAGGGCAGGCCGGACCTGCGCCTTGCCGACCTGATCGAATGGGGCGCCGGCCAGGAACTCTGCGTCCTGCATTGCCCCGGCGAGGACCCCGCGGCCTGCCTCGCCTTGCTTGGCAGGCTCGGCAGGGAATTTGCAGGCCGGGTCCGCCTCGCCGTGGCGCGCGCCTGGGGACCTTGCGACCGGCATGATCTCGCCATGGCCGCGGCGCTGGCGCGCGAGGCGGGAGTGCCGGTGATGGCGGTCGGCGATGCGCTGTATCACGATCCTTCCCGGCGCCCGTTGCAGGATGTGCTTGCCGCGATCCGCCTGCGCGTTCCGGTCGCCCGGGCCGGCAGGCATCTTGCCGCCCATGCGGAACGGCATGTCAAGGCGCCGGACGAGATGCTGCGCCTGTTTGCCGGCCATGAGGAAGCCCTGGCCGAAACGATCCGCCTTGCCGGGAGGCTTTCCTTCTCGCTGGACGAGCTGCGCTACGAATATCCCGAAGAATCCAGCGGCAGGAGCGCCACCCCGCAGGAAGAACTCGAACGGCTGTCCCGGATCGGCGCACGGTACCGCTACGGGCGCAATGTGCCGGAGAAGGTCCGCCGCCAGATCGATCATGAGCTGGAAATCATCGGCCAGCTGAACTATGCGCCCTATTTCCTGACCGTGCATGACATCGTGCGCTTTGCCCGCCGCCAGGGGATCCTGTGCCAGGGAAGGGGCTCGGCCGCCAATTCGGCGATCTGCTATTGTCTCGGCATCAGTTCGGTGGATCCGGCGCTGACCGATCTCCTCTTCGAGCGCTTCATCTCGCCGGAACGGCGCGAGCCGCCCGATATCGATGTCGATTTCGAGC
>CAYLGY010000081.1:0-11793 GCA_964383325.1 uncultured Rhizobiaceae bacterium | reverse complement strand
AGGTCCGTGATCTCCTTCGGCTCGCCGAAATAGACGCCGCCCGTCAGCTCGCGCACGATCAGGATGTCGAGCCCTTCGATGACTTCCGGCTTGAGCGATGACGAGCCGGCCAAGGCCGGATAACAGATCGCGGGCCGCAGATTGGCAAAGAGCTGCATGTCCTTGCGCAGCCGCAGCAAACCCGCCTCGGGACGGACCTCATAGGGCACATGGTCCCATTTAGGGCCACCAACCGCGCCGAAAAGCACTGCATCGGCGGCCAGCGCCTTCTGCATGTCCGCTTCGGAAATGGACTGGCCATGGACATCATATGCCGACCCGCCGCAAAGCCCTTCCTCCAGCTCGAAGCCAGCCGAAGCCGACTCGTTCATGTAGGAAATGATCTTGCGGACCTCGGCCATTGCTTCGGGACCAATGCCATCGCCGGGGAGGAGGAGCAGCTTGCGCGTTGCCATGAGTGGATGTCCTGCATTTGAAGGCGCCGGTCAGCGCCGGCACAGGGAGGATGGAACGGATTGCCGAGCGTCGTCACGCCCAGGGGCGCGATTCGGCATAAGCCTTCTCGAAGGAAAGGATTGCGTCCTGCTTCTGCATGGTCAGGCCGATATCATCCAGCCCGTTCAACAGGCAATGACGCTTGAACGCATCGACCTCGAAGGAAATCACCCCCCCGTCGGGGCCGGTGATCTGCTGGGCTTCCAGATCGACGGTCAGGGTGGCATTGGCGCCGCGCTCCGCATCGTCCAGAAGCTTCTGCAGCTCTTCCGGCGACACGGTGATCGGAAGGATCCCGTTCTTGAAGCAATTATTGTAGAAGATATCGGCAAAGCTGGTCGAGATCACGCAGCGAATGCCGAAATCGAGCAAGGCCCATGGCGCGTGTTCGCGCGACGATCCGCAGCCGAAATTGTCGCCGGCGATCAGGATCTTCGCATTGCGATAGGCGGGACGATTGAGGACGAAATCCGGGTTTTCGGTGCCGTCTTCGCGCAGACGCATTTCGGCAAACAGGCCCTTGGCCAAGCCGGTGCGCTTGATCGTCTTCAGATAATCCTTCGGAATAATCATGTCCGTATCGATGTTTACGATCGGCAACGGCGCCGCGACGCCCGTGATTCTCGTGAATTTTTCCATAACCAGACCTGACGTTCCGTACGCTGCAACAGGGCACGCTTTACACGATAGGGCCAGCGAATCAAGCACCTGCTCGTCGGACACGCGCAGGCCGACGCACCCATGCAGGCATGAACTGCCTCAGATGACGTTCAATTCCCGGAAGGGTTCGTTCCTTCCGATCCGGTCATGATGAAAGCGGCTGCAATCGATTGTCCGGTATCGCCCATGGACGATCCATTCGGCGACGGCGCGCGCTGCCCCGGCCGCCTGCTGCAATCCGTGGCCGGAGAATCCGCAGCAGAAATGCAACCCCGGCAAGGACGAGCATGGACCGATTACCGCGTTCTGGTCAAAGCGATTGTACTCGTAATGGCCTGCCCATGCGCGCCCGGCGCGAATGGCCTCGAATGGCCGCACCCGCGCCGCCAGCGCCGGCCAGATCACCTCGTCGAACAGATGCCAGTCAGGCTCGAAATCATCGGCGGCGGCAGGCTTCTCGTTCTCGTCGGACTCTGCCCCGCCGGTGATGAACATCCGGCCTTCCGGGCGCACCCAGACGCCGGTCGTGTCGATCAACATCGGCAGATCCGGCACCGGCTCGCGCGATTCGAAGACAAAGACGCTCCGCTTGCGGCGTTCGACCGGCAGATCGATGCCGAGCCATGCCGCGACCTCGCCCGCGTCTGTGCCGGCGGCGTTGACAAGATTTGCTGCATTGAGCACGCGCCCATCGGCCAGTTCGAGCGCATAGCCCTTGCCCTGCGAAAGGCGGACCATGCGCACCTCGCCGCGTACCTTGTCGATCCCTGCCGGCCCCAGGGCGTTGCGGAAAAGGCCAAGCCAGGCATGGGCGTCGAACCAGCCCTCGCCCGAAAGGCCCAGGCTGCCGGCCGCGACCTCTTCCGTCTGCAACCAGGGAAAGCGGCGCCGTAGCGCCTCTCCATCCTCGACGACATTCTCGGCGCCAGCCTGGCGCTGCGCCTGGTGGTTGCGTTCAAGCGAACCGGCCTGCGCAGCCAGGACGAGATAGCCCCGCTCCTGAAAGCCGACATCGGCCCCCTCCCCGAACCAGTGCGACAGATCCCGGAACATGGAGAGCGTGAATTGCGACAGGCGGACGTTTTCCGGCGCCGAGAATTGCTGGCGGATCGAAGCCGCCGACAGGGTCGTCGCGGCGCGAGTGAAGGACGGATCGCGCTCGATGACGGCAATCGAGCCGGAGAACCCTTCGCGGCGCAGGAAGAACGCGACCGCGCTCCCCATGATCGCGCCGCCGATGATGGCAACATCGAATTCGGCCATGATCAACCTTCGGCGAGCCGGTTCAGGCGCCCGGCCATCTGCAGGTCGAGTTCCGTCACGCCGCCACGGTCATGGGTCGAAAGCCGGATTGAAACCTTGCCATAGCTGTTGCACCAGTCCGGGTGGTGATTCATCTTCTCGGCCAGCAAGGCCGCGCGCGTCATGAAGGCAAATGCCTCGCTGAAATTGCGGAAGGCGAAGTCGCGCGCAATGGCATTGCCGGCTTCATCCAGTCTCCAGCCATCGACCTGCGCCAATGCCTGTACCAACGCTTCGCGATCCAGCAATTGCCGGGTCATGATGTCACCATCTGCCGTGCAGGGAGGAGCCGGCGACCGTTGCCCGCAGCGATTCCTTCGGCTCCAGCGCCCAGCTCTCCTCGATGACATAGGGACCGCCGCCATTGGAGGTGCGCGACGACATCAGGACGAAGCGCGATACGGTGAACGCATCGGTCGCGAAATTTCCGCGCGACGACAGCCAGCGCGCCAGCATTGCCGGATCGACATCCCGCAGCCGCGCCAGCGTCACATGCGGCGCGAACTTGCGCGAATCCGGCGGGAGGCCGATGCGCTGGAAACTTCGTTCCAGGTCCGCCTGCAGCGCGTGAAGCTCGGGCGAGGGCGAAACGCCTGCCCAGAGCGTATGCGGCTTCTTCGAGCCGAAAATGCCGACGCCCGAGAGGCCGAGGCGGAACGGATGGCGGCGCAGCCGGTCCAGCGCACTCGCAGCTTCCTCCGCCACATGCCCTTCGACATCACCGATGAAGCGCAGCGTCAGGTGGTAATTCTCGGCTTCGACCCAGCGGGCACCGGGAAGCCCGCCGCGCAGCAATGACAGGGAAAGTGCGGCGTTGTGTGGGATTTCCAGAGCGACGAACAGTCTCGGCATGGCAACCTCCGCAGAATCGTCCCTGACATCTGCCACGGAATCACTCTTCCGCCGGCTTGGCAAGGGGTGTCAGCCGCTTTTCCCGGAGCGCTCCAGTCGCTCGAGGATCAGAGGCAGGATGTTGTCGACGATGCGCCCCACGCCTTGCGCATTGGGATGCATGCCGTCGGCGAGCAGCAGGGCCGGGTCGCCCGCAACTCCGTCAAGAAAGAAAGGCAGGAGCGCCACGTCGTGTTCCCTTGCGAGATCGGGATAGATGGCATTGAACTGCTCCGCATATTCCGGGCCCATATTGGGCGGACTCAACATGCCTGCAAGCACGATTTCGATGCCGCGCGCCTGCAATTGCGCGATCAGCGCGGAGATGTTGGCCCGCACGATCTGCGGATCGACCCCGCGCAACGCATCATTGGCTCCAAGCTCGACAATTACCAGCGCCGCATCCTCGCCGACAGACCAATCGAGCCGTGCAAGTCCGCCGCTGGTCGTGTCGCCGGACACGCCGGCATTGACTACGCACACATCCTGTCCGGCCTCGCGCAGGCGCGCCTCGAGCTGCTCGGGAAAGCTGTCGCCGGGCGCGAGTTCGTAGCCCGCTGTCAAGCTGTCGCCAAAGGCGACGATGCGATAGGTGGCCGCAGCCGGACCGGCCAGTCCCGCAAGGGTTGCCGCGACAAGGATTGACAAGAGCGCCATCGATGCCGACAGGGACAGAATCCGTGCCGCTGGTTTGAAATGCATGGTACATGCCCCATATCTGTCTGGTCCCGCCGCCAGCTGGTTCGAATATAGGATCTCTGCCTCGTGAAAAAACCCGTGATCGAGCTTAGCGGCATTTCCCTCACGCTCGGCGAGGGTGCGACTTCCGTACATGTCCTGAAGGACGTCTCGCTGCAACTGCATGCGGGCGAGAGTGTCGGCATTGTCGGCCCTTCGGGATCGGGAAAATCCACCCTGCTGATGGTCATGGCCGGACTGGAGCGAGTGGACAGCGGCACGGTGAGCGTCGACGGGACGGTACTTGGCGGGCTGAGCGAGGACCAGGTTTCCACGCTGCGCGGCAAAAGGATCGGAATTGTCTTCCAGTCCTTTCATCTCATTCCCAACATGACCGCGCTGGAAAATGTCGCTGTCCCGCTGGAGCTTGCGGGCAGGAGGGACGCGTTCACCGTTGCGCGGGCCGAGCTTGAAGCGGTCGGACTCGCGGAGCGGACCCACCATTACCCGGGTGAACTGTCCGGCGGCGAGCAGCAGCGCGTCGCCATTGCGCGGGCGCTCGCCCCCGATCCGCCGATCCTGATCGCCGACGAGCCGACCGGCAATCTCGATCAGGCCACTGGCAGGCAGATCGCGGACCTGCTCTTTGCCAAGGCGCGCGGACGCGGCACGACCCTCGTGCTCGTCACCCATGATCCGGCCCTGGCGGGACGTTGCGAGCGGCAGATTACCATGCGGTCCGGCCGGATCGAGGCCGGATTCGAGGCGCTCCCCGCATGAGCGGCTTGTCAGACCTGCGCCTGGCCTGGCGATTCGCGTGGCGCGAAATGCGCGGCGGGCTCAGGGGCTTCCTGATCTTCATCGCCTGCATTGCACTCGGCGTCGGCGCCATTGGCGGCGTGAATTCGGTGGCGCGGGCCATTACCGACAGCGTCGAGCGGGAGGGCCGGGCATTGCTCGGCGGAGACATCCGCTTCGAACTGGTGCAGCGCGAGGCAAACCCCGCGGAGATGCAGTTCCTCGCCGCTCAGGGCGAAGTTGCGGCCAGCGCCGGCATGCGCTCGATGGCCCGGCTGCCCGATGGATCGGATCAGACCCTGGTCGAGGTAAAGGCCGTCGATGGCGCCTACCCGCTTTACGGTTCCCTCATCACGGAACCGGCGCTTGACCTCGACCCGCTGCTGGCGCCGTCCGGTGAAATTCATGGCGCGGCCGCCGCCCCGCTGCTCCTGCAGCGGCTGGGGCTCCAGACCGGAGACATCCTGCATCTCGGCAGCGGCCGCTTCGAGATTCGCGCCGAAATCCGCAACGAGCCCGATCTGATATCGGATGGATTCGGCCTGGCCCCGCGCCTGCTGATTTCGCTGGACGGGCTGCGCGAATCCGGCCTCGTTCAGCCCGGCAGCCTGATCGAGCATCGGTACAAGATCCGGCTGAAAGACGGATCGGATGCGACGCTCGCCAGGCTGGCAGAGGAAGCGCGAGCGACCTTTCCCGAAGCCGGCTGGAGCATCCGGACCCGGACCGGCGCCGCGCCGGCGCTTGCCAACAATGTCGAGCGATTCTCGCAATTTCTGACCTTGGTCGGTCTGACGGCGCTGGTGGTCGGCGGCGTCGGCATCGCCAATGCCGTACGGGCTCATCTCGATTCGAAGCGCAGCGTCATTGCAACGCTGAAATGCCTCGGCGCCTCGGGTGGGCTGGTCTTTGCGACCTATCTCGTCCAGATCCTGCTGATTGCCGCGATCGGCATCGCCATCGGCCTCTGCCTCGCGACAGCCATGCCCTATGCGGCGCAATCGCTTCTGTCTGGCTTCGTGCCGCTGCCCTCGACCGCAGGTCTGTTTCCTTCGGCCCTTGCCGTCGCGGCCATCTCCGGCGTTCTGGTGACGCTCGCCTTCGCGCTGCTGCCGCTCGGGCGGGCGCGGGACGTACCGGCAGCCGACCTTTTCCGCGAGGCCGGACCCGAATCCCGCGGCTGGCCGAGACCTGCCCATGTCGTCGCCGTGGCCATGATCGTCTCCCTGCTGGCAGCACTTGCCGTCATGCTCGCGCGTGAGAAACAGGTCGCGATTGCCTTTATCGGCGCGGTGGCGTTCTCCTTCCTTGTCCTGCGCCTTGTCGCGGCGCTGGTGCAGGCTGGAGCGAGGCATTTTCCGTCGGTGCCCTGGACCGCGCTGCGCCTCGCCCTCGGCAATATTCACCGCCCGGGGGCGCTGACGCCCTCCGTGGTCCTGGCGCTCGGGCTGGGCCTGACGCTGCTGGTGACGCTCGCCCTGATCGATGGCGATTTGCGGCGCCAGATCGTCGGCAGCCTGCCGGAAGTTGCGCCGAACTTCTTCTTTGTCGACATCCAGAATCACGAAATAGAGGCATTCTCGCAACTGGCAGCGACCGCCGCCCCCGGGGCCAAGCTCGTGCGCGTGCCGATGCTGCGCGGCCGCATCATGGCGCTGAATGACATTCCGGTTGCGCAGATGCAGCTTCCGTCCGAAGGCGCATGGGTGCTGCGCGGCGATCGCGGCCTGACCTACGCGCGACGCATTCCCGAAAATTCGACGCTTGCCGAAGGGGAGTGGTGGGCGCCGGACCATGACGGCCCGCCGCTGGTCAGCTTTTCGCTCGACGAAGCACGGGGGCTGGGGCTGAAGATCGGTGATACGGTGACCGTCAATGTCCTCGGACGCAATCTCGTCGCCACGATCGCCAATCTGCGTGAAGTCCAATGGGAATCGCTGGGCATCAACTTCGTCATGGTATTCTCGCCGAACAGCTTCGCGGGGGCGCCGCATTCCTGGCTGGCAACGCTCACCGATGCCGATGCGACCCCGGAACAGGAGGCGGAACTCCTCAATGCGATCACGCGCGCCTTTCCCGCCGTGACTTCGGTTCGCGTCAAGGATGCGCTGGACATCGTCAATACGGTGATCGGCCAGCTGGGCAACGCCGTGCGCGCGATCGCCGCCATTGCGCTGGTCGCATCGATCCTGGTCCTGTCAGGGGCGCTGGCGGCCGGCAACCGGGCGCGCATTCACGACGCGGTCGTACTGAAGACGCTGGGGGCCACGCGCCGCAAGCTGCTGACGGCCTATTGCCTCGAATATGCGCTGCTCGGCCTCGCCACGGCGATCTTTGCCCTGCTTGCCGGCGGCGTGGCCGCTCGTTTCGTCGTCATGCAGATCATGAAACTGCCCTCGCAGTTCCAGCTTGAAGTTGCCGCAGCCACCATCCTCGCCGCGCTCGTCCTGACCGTAGGGTTCGGCCTGCTTGGCACATGGCGCGTGCTCGGGCACAAGGCTGCGCCCATCCTGCGCAATCTGTAGCCTGCCGACCCCGTCCGGACCCATCCGGTCCGGTTGCAGAGAACGTTGGCGAGTAAAGACTACCCTTCTCCCTGATGGTCGCGTCGACTTTTCTAGAAAAATACGATTTCCGGCTCCGGAATAAATGGAAACATTTTAGTTGCATCAATCATCACGACATCTTTTCGAGAAAAATTCCTGTTTTTTACATATGTGAGATCTTTCCTTAAATGCTTGTAGATTTCACTACGTTTGCGACCCATACCTGGACACATTTCCAGCCTTCTCGCCCACAGCCCGCAAAAACTGTTCTGCGTCAGACTGGGGATCATCTCCTTTAAATGCGGGTAGGTGAAACACACCGCTCTGATGAAATCCTTGTAAATCCCATCCTTAAGTTTGAGATGCTCAAGCTCTTCATCTTCATTCTCATTGCCTGTCGTGGCAATCTTTGTCTTTAATTTAGATAATTTCGTGAATATTTCTTCCGAGTCATATTTCGCGCATAATAATTCTATGACTTTTGGCAAATGATCACCTATATATTCATTGAACTTACCTGGCTGCTGGACATCCTCCCACTTTTTCCCTACGACACTCTTCTTGGTCTGGGTGGATGAGATTTGAGAAGACAGTTTCTCCTGACGACGTAGCTCTCGCTCAAGAATCGCAAACTCTCTCATCTTGTCGATTTTTGGCAGCATGTATTTCTTTAATTCGGCTTCATCCATACCGTATAATTCGGTCGCTTCCTTGACAATTATCTGATCAAGGTACTCCAGCACATTGAAATCTTTTTCATTAACCATCTTTCGATAACAGTTTATCGAGAGTACATTGGCTGCATACTGCAATACCTCGTCCCGCAGCGCCCTCACTTTTCTCAGCGGATCCCTCTCGAAGCAACTTGTCACGCAGCCAGCTTCGTTCGACAACCCCTCAAACCCACCTTTTTCAAAGAAATCCGGGTATTGCTCAGAGGGATGGAGATGATTCTCCTCTCTGAAATAGACAAGATCCCGTTGTAAGCCATAATTCCTGTCTATGACCGATCTGACGTGATCCGGATCCGGGTGTCTTACCGGATCGAACTGATGATCACGAAATTTCCCGGTTTGCAATTGCTTCAATATGAACTTCCGGCTTCTTCGCCACTCCTTGTCTATGTATTTTTCTTTCTCTCCGATGAGCATTGCATATGATTTGTCAATATTATCTGAATTCTCTGAATTTTTATTCGTGTAATTGTTCGTGAAGCTGCTTATCATCCCGACATGACTTATCATCTGAGTCACTGCGTATTCCTCCTTGAATCTATTCTTTAGCACCAAGCAATCATTGAGTACTTGTGAAGTCTGCCATAAAACATTTTATCCTCATGTCATAAATGTTACATCGGATTGGGGCATCAGGAATTTGATCCGCTCCTTCAAGACTGCAACGGGCGGAATCCATTTGTTTCCCGGATTATCTCGGCATCACGCCTGACGATCCTGCCGATGATTGATCGGCTCCAATGTTCGTTGCCCTTAGCCACAAGCTACGAAGCCGAGGTTTGGTCGTTCATCACCATAAATTGTCTTTCGGCACTTGCCGTTAGCGGGCGAAACGCACATATTCCGGCGGAGGCATGCTGGAGTCCCGCCAGCGGCGCCCGGATCGCGTGGCCAGCAGAATGGGCGGCGTGAACTGAACCCGACGGGACGCAAAGCGATGAAAGAGGAAAACATGGCTGACCTTCGTAACTATCAGGCCCGAATCGCCACTGCGGGCGCCCGCGGCGATGCCGCCATTGACGAGGGCCTGCGCGCGTATATGCTGAAGGTATACAACCTGATGGCGCTGGGCCTTGCCATTACCGGTCTGGCGGCATGGGGTGCGTTCTCCATGGCGGTCGATTCGAGCGGCCAGCTCACCGGCTTCGGCGAGCTGATCTATGCCAGCGCCTTCCGCTGGGTGGTGATTTTCGCGCCCCTGGCGCTGGTCTTCTTCCTGAGTTTCCGCATCCACACGATGAGTACCGCCACGGCGCAGACGACCTTCTGGGTCTATGCCGGCCTGGTCGGGCTGTCCCTGTCGACGATCTTCCTCGTCTATACGGGCACGAGCATCGTGCGCACCTTCTTCATCACCGCAACGGCCTTTGGCGGACTTTCGCTTTATGGCTACACGACGCGGCGCGACCTGTCGGCCTTCGGGTCATTCCTGGTCATGGGCGTCTTTGGCCTCGTCATTGCCATGCTGGTCAACCTTTTCATGCAGTCCAGCGCATTGCAGTTCGCAATCTCCGTGATCGGCGTGCTCGTCTTTGCCGGTCTCACGGCCTATGACACGCAGCAGATCAAGGAAATGTACTACGAAGGCGATGCGGCGGATGTGGCCGGCCGGAAGGCGATCATGGGCGCGCTGCGGCTCTATCTCGACTTCATCAACCTGTTCATGTTCCTGCTGCAGTTCCTCGGCAACCGGGAGTAACCGGCGAGGACCTGTTCGGGAACGGGTCGAAACGTGGCGGAGCAGGCAGGTCCTGCTCCGCACTTTCTTGATATGCCCCTTCCGGGCCAGCCGCACCGTCAGGAAATAATCCACGTGCGCAGGGGATTTTCTCGGCAATGGACGTGCGGACCGGGCACCAAATACGCAACCATAAATCGGCTGAAACGGGATATTCTGCCTCCGATTCGTGAGATGGAGGAGATTCATGAATTCCCACGCGCTTGTTCAGGCGGAGAATGACCAGCTGCTTGTCGAGGATTTGACGGCGGCGGCAGCGGCTCTGCCGGGTTTCAGCAATCATGAGCGGGTCCTGGTCGGTCGCGACGATGAGCGCGGACTCACGGCGATCATCGCCATTCACGACACGACGCTGGGCCCGGCGCTCGGCGGCACGCGAATCTGGATGCACAACAGTTTCGATGAGGCCATGAGCGATGCCTTGCGTCTGGCACGCGGGATGAGCTGGAAGGCTGCAATGGCCGATCTGCCCTTTGGGGGCGGCAAGGCCGTCATCCGGGCAGATCCCAGACGCGACAAGACTCCGGCCCTGCTGGAGGCCTATGCCGAGATGCTGGCCACGGTCAAAGCCGAATATATTACTGCCGAGGATGTGGGCATGTCGCTTGCCGATGCCGATTTTCTCCGCAGCCTGACGCCGAATGTCGCCGGAACGCTGCAAGGCGGCAGCGGCAATCCTTCCCGGTTTACAGCGCACGGTGTCTTCCTCGGCATGCGAGCCGCCTTGCGTCACCATACCGGGACTGACCGGCTCGAAGGCCGGCATGTCGCCATTCAGGGACTTGGCGCTGTCGGAATCGGACTGGCGTCCGAATTGCACGAAGCAGGCGCGCGGCTGACGGTAGCGGATATCGACCCGGTCCGGACAAGCGAAGCTGCCGAGCGGTTTGGCGCCGCCATCGCCGAACCCGAGGCGATTCTCGGCGTGGAATGCGATGTCCTTGCACCTTGCGCACTCGGTGGCGTCATCACGCTGAACAATCTGGCGAAGCTGAGGACACAGATCATCGCGGGCGCGGCCAACAATCCGCTTTCGCGCCCGGAAGTCGGTGCAAGGCTGAAGGAGCTGGGAATTCTTTATGCGCCGGATTTCATCATCAACGCCGGCGGACTGGTCAATGTCGCCGCCGAGCTTGACCCGCGCGGCTATGATCGCGACCGGGTGCTGGAAAAGATTGCCAGAATTCCCGACACGCTGGGGAGGATCTTTTCCGAATCGGACAGTTCCGGCGAGGCGACGGACGCGGTCGCAATCCGGCTGGCGGAACAGAAGATTGCCCGGGTCCGTAGCGAAAAATCCGCTGGCGAAGCAGTCTCGAGCTGAATTTCCCCGGAAGCGGGGCACTGCTGGAGGCAAAGCCGGCAGGCGAAACGAGCGCCTGCTGGATAGCTGCGTTCCTCAGTAGCAGGGCAGAGAGTAGAGCCCAGGGGCAGACTGAACCAATCTCTTGCTACTGCCGGTGGCGGCTTGGAATGGCCGGGCAGGAGCAACGGCCATAGATGGGCAGAAACACCCGAATGGGCGGCGACAAATTGCGGCCGGGTTGATGCTCGCTGGCTGGTCCACTCATTCCGTATGAAAGCCTGGGTGCAGGAAAATTTGCCGTTCAGCTCCGCATCTGCAACCCGATCGGAACCTGTGTACTGGAGTCTTGTGCGTTGACCGGAGCAGTCTGGAGGCGTGGAGGTCTCGTTCCGGCGAAGAAGACACCGCAGCACGTACGACACTCCAAGGCGCGATTCCGGACGGCAAGGCGTTGGGCCCCATTTTGCCTGGAATGGGTCGCGATACGACATTCCGGGCCGTGCGCGGATCCTTGAAGCAGCCTCAGTATCGGCAGGCTGTTGCCTCCACCAACTGGAACTGCAATCTTTTCGCCTGGGTCTTTTGCGTCAGCGCATGATCCGGAAAGTGGCATCCGCTTTCCGGCAAAGATCATGCGCCACCAGA
>CAYLGY010000080.1:0-11882 GCA_964383325.1 uncultured Rhizobiaceae bacterium | reverse complement strand
CAGCAAGGGAGCCATGATCCCGGAAAGTGGTTCCCGCTTTCCGGACAGGAGCTCGGTCAGGCAAGCATAGGCGCGTGATGCCGCCTCAGCCGCACGCCGTCACGACCTACCTTCCAATCTATCGTTCAATCGGCACGCCGACCGCGGTTCCCCATTCGGTCCACGAACCGTCATAATTTCTCACCCGCCGATAGCCCAGCAATTCGATCATCACGAAAGCGACGAGTGCCGCCCGATGGCTGCGCCGGCAGTAGCAGATGATCTCGCGGTCGGGCGTTGCCCCTGCTGCCTCGAACTTCTTTCGCAGCTCGTCCGGAGGAAGCAGCGAATCGGTCTCATCCAGCAGGGTCACATAGTTCAGATGGACGGCGCCGGGGATATGCCCATAGCGCTCGGCACCGAAATCCGGCTTGCCGGGCAAGTTGTTCGTCTTGCCCTCATATTCCTCATCGGAACGGTTATCGAGGATCGTGATTCCCGGCTGCCCCAGCGAACTGAGCACCTCATCCTTGAGAATGCGGATCGATTCATCGCGCTCGGCGGGTATATAGGTGGCTGGCCGGATCTCGATCTTGTCGGTCACGAGCGAATGGCCTTCAGCCTGCCAGCGCGCCTTGCCGCCATCGAGCATGCGGACATCCGCGTGACCGCAATATTTCAGCGTGAACCAGCCATAGAATCCGAATTCGATCGGGTCGCCATAGAACACGACGATGCTGTCGTTCGAGATTCCATTTTCACCCATGCGCCTTGCGAATTCTTCCGGTTGCGGAAATTCGCGCATGGTGTCGTTCCAGAGAACCTGCTTCCACGCCCAGCCGATCGCTCCGGGAATGTGGCCCTGCTCGTAGGCGCTCGTATCGTCGGTATCGATCTCGACCAGAACGACCTTCGGGTTGTCCCGGTTGGCAATCAGCCATTCCGGCGTAACGAGCGCCGACCTGTTCTCTGTCATGATCTGCCTGCCTGTCTTGTTCAAGGACGTTCAAGATGGACGGTCGAGGCGATCTCGACCAGGAATTCGGGCTTCACCAGATCGGCCCGAATGCAGTAGCGGGCCGGCGGATTTTCCGGGAAATAGGTCTTGTAGACTTCATTCATCGCCGCGTAATCGGCAAGGTCGGCGATGAAGATCTGGTTGAAGGCGATGTCCTTCATCGTTCCGCCGGCTTCCTCGATCACCGCGCGAATGGCCTCCAGCACGAAGCGCGTCTGCTCGCGCACATCGCCGGGCGCGACCGTTTCTCCGTTCGGGCCGATGGGAAGCGTGCCGCCCACATAGAGAATATTGCCCACAAGATAGCCGGGTGAATAGGGGGCGAGCGGGGGCGACGCATGCCTGGGGGTAACGGGGCCTCGTTTCATGTTCATCCTCCATTGCTGCCGGCAAAGCCGCTGATGGCAGGCCAGTTGTGAATCCAGGGGGCGATTTCCTCGAAGGTCTTTGCGGCGCGCAAAACCAGCCAGTCCTGGTTGCGCGGGCCGACGATCTGCAGGCCGACAGGCAAGCCTTCGCTGTCGAAGCCGCACGGGACGGATGCGGCCGGCTGACCGGTCATGTTGAAGGCTGCCGTCAATGCGAACCAGCGTACCGGGCCGAGATCCTCTCCGGCAACATCTGCGGGACCATCCAGCCCGACGGGAAATGGCTTCACCGGTACGGTTGGCAATACGAGAATGTCGATGCCCTGCATTGCAGCGGAGATCTGGTTCCAGAGCCTGGCGCGATGGGTATTGGCTTCCGCAACCTGGAACGGCGTGAAGGAGGCGCCCTTCTCGACCAGGGCGGCAAGGCCCGGATCGAGCCTCTTTTCCCAGTCCGGAAACTGGCGCACGGAGCCGCCAATGCCCGTTGCGAACAGGATTTCGAGCGTATCGCGCAGATCGTCGATGTGCAGATCGAGCGGTATGATTTCGCACCGCGCCTTCTCGAACTGACGCACTGCTTTTTCGCAGATCGCCTTCACTTCCGGATCGACCGGCATGAAGCCCAGATCCGGGGTCCAGCCAATGCGCAGATTCTCCATTGGCCGGACGGTCGCTTCCTGGCAGTCATCGTCGGGAAGCGAGAAGATATCCCGCCCATCCCAGCCGGAAATGGCCCGATAAAGGATGGCAGCATCCTCGACCGTGCGCGACATCGGCCCGACATGGCTGAGCGGGCCTACGGGCGATGGCGGGTATAGCGGCCAGCGCCCCAGCGAGGGCTTGAAGCCGAACAGGTTGCAGAAGGAAGCCGGCATCCGGACCGAGCCGCCGCCATCGGTGCCGAGCGCCAGCGGGCATAAGCCGGCAGCCAGGGCTGCGGCGGAACCGGCGCTCGACCCGCCTGGGGTGCGGTCGAGATTCCAAGGATTGCGCGTTTCCTCGAATACGCGGTTCGAGCCAGCGCCTTTCCAGCCGAATTCGGACGTATTGGTCTTTCCGAAGAGGATTGCGCCTGACTTGCGCAGCCGCTCGATGACCGGCGCGTCGAAGGTGGGAATGTCATCGCGGAAGAAATCCGAGCCGCGCGTCGTCCGTATGCCCTTGGTGACAATGAAATCCTTTACCGCAACAGGCACGCCATGGAGCGGCGGCAATGGCTCGCCACCAAGCGCTGCCTTTTCGGCCCGTTCGGCGTCGGCGCGAATCTGCTCCTCGTCAAAATCGCAAAAGGCATGCAGCTCGCGGTCAATCTCCTTGACGCGCGGAATCAATGCATTCACGATTTCCACCGGCGACAATTCGCGCCGGCCGATCTGCGTCCGGAGCGTTGCCGCTGACGATCGGGCAATTTCATCCTTCGACGCGGCGTCAGATCTGTAACCCTTGTGCATGCATCTATCCTTGCAAGGCCCTAGCCGATACGTTTCATGGTTGCGAGGCTGTTACGCGCCATTCATGTAATGGCATCGGCACCAGCTTCAGTTTCTGTTTGGGCGTTTGTCGATCACCCGTTTCGTCTTGGTTTCGCTGCGTGGGAATTCTCCGGAACCGAGAAATTCGACTTCGAGCCGGCATTGCGTTGCTTCGCGCAGGCTGTGCATCAGCCGTTGGCGTAGCGGTTCCTGCTCCACAGCTGCGACCAGTTCGACCTGGATGACGCCAAAATCGAGCTGACGCTGCGTGTCGCGGTCGAGCACCACGCGGAATTCCGAGCCCAGCTCCTCGAAGGAGCGGACAATCTGCTCGATCTGCGTTGGATAGAATTTTGCCCCCTTCAGATTGATCTGGTCGTCTGCGCGGCCAAGAATTCCGCCGACCATCCGCGCATGCGTCCGCCCGCATTTGCAGGGTTCCCGGCTGATGCGGACCAGATCGTTCGTCCAGTATCGCACGAGCGGCGTCGCCTCGCGGGTGAGATCCGTATAGACCGCCACGCCGATCTCGCCTTCCTCAACAGGGGCTTTCGTCTGCGGATCGACGACTTCGATGATCAGATGATCCTCGCAGAAATGCGTGCCATTCTGTTGCTCGCACTCGCCGGCCATGCCGGGGCAGATTTCGGCAAGGCCGTAGAAATCCCGACACTTCAGGTTGAGCCGGCTTTCGATCAGGTTTCGTGTCGCCGGAACTGCCGCGCCCGGCTCGCCGCCAAAGCAGCCGAGACGAAGCTTGAGGGCGCTCGAATCGAGGCCCGCCTCGCTGAGCCGCTCGGTGAGGTAGGTGGCGAAGGAAGGCGTCGAGACCAGGACGTCGGATTTCAGGTTGGTCAGATAGTCGAGCTGCTTTTCGGTTGCTGTCGCACCCACCGGGACGACCAGGCAGCCCAGCCTCATGCAGGCGTGATGAACGAACAGGCCGGCAACGAACAGCCCGTACGCAAAGGCATTCTGCACGACGTCACCCGGTCGAAGCCCCATGGTCCACAGGCAGCGGGTAATGACCTCGATTACATATTCATGATCGTTCCGGCTCCAGAGTCCGTGATAGGCGCGACCCGTAGTGCCGGAACTGGAATGGGTGACACAGCAATCGCTTTGCGGGACCGTGGAGATGCGCCCGAAGAAGGGATGGCTCGCCTGTTCGTCACGAATGGCCTGCTTGGTGACGAAAGGAAAATGCTGCAGGTCCTCAAGGGAATTCAGTCTGAGCTTGCCCGGATCCACTCCGGCGGACGAATACAGCTCATTGTAGAATGCGCTCTTGTCGTACAGCCTGGCCAGCTGCCTGTTCAGCTTGTCAAGCTGCAACTCCTTGAGGCTGGAGGGGGACATCGTTTCGATGTCCCGGTGGAGGTATGGGCCGCTCATGACTGTGTTACCGGGCTGACAGGCCGCGATAGTTCGGCTTGCGCTTTTCCATGAATGACCGGTAGCCTTCCTCCGCTTCCGCGGTGGCATACAGGACATTGCCGACGAGATATTCGAGCTCGAGCCCGGCCTTCGGCTCCAGGCCGAAGGCTGCGTCGATCGTCTTCTTGGCAAGGCCGACAGCCAGGGGGCCGCATTTCGCGAACATGTCGACATATTCCAGCGCCGCAGCGGCAAGATCCTCTCTGGTCGCCACGACCTTGTTGACGAGGCCGATGCGTTCGGCCTCCTCGGCGCCGACCTCGCGTCCGGTCATGATGATTTCCTTGGTGCGGCCGAGTCCGATCAGCCGCGCCAGCCGGTGGCAGCCGCCAGCTTCCGGAATGACGCCGAGTTTCACTTCCGGACAGGCCATCCTGACGTCGGCGGTGACGATGCGGATATCGCAGGCCATTGCAATTTCGAACCCTCCGCCGAAGCAGACATTATGAATGGTCGCGATCACGGGCTTTTCGAGATTCTCGATCCGCTCGACGAATACGTCCTGCGCCATGCGCATGAAATCGCGCACCTTCGGGCTGTGCAGGCCGGCTTCCTTCAGATATTTGAAGATGTTGATGTCCAGTCCGGCGCAGAACAACCGACCCTCGCCATTGATGATCACGGCGTGAACCGAATCGTCCTTGGCTTCATTGAGCGCAGCGCCGAACTGCTCGAACATGTCAAAGGTGAAGCGGTTCAGCATCTCCGGATTGTTCAGGGTAATCGTCATCACCCCGTCCTTGATGCTGGTCGCGACAATCTTCTTCTTCGTAGTCATACTCGTTCCTTTGTTTCAGTTTGGCGGGCGCCCAATCGTCAAAGCTCCACGGTGCGCAGATCGACGGGCGGCTCATAGCTGGTCTTTTCGAGCGGGATGGAGTCGATGGCGACAAGCTTGCCGTCCTTGATCTGCTCGAGAACCATCGGCGAGAATGCCTGGTGATCCTCGGCACGTATCGAAAAGGCTCCGTCCGGGTAGGCAAGGCTGGCTTCACCCGAAGCGGTTTCGAGATACTCGATCAGTTCCTGATTGTGCTCCTTCGTCTCCCAGCCGGTAGCCTCGACCGCTTCCTTCAGGAGATGGATCTGCGACCAGACCGACATGTAATAGGAAGCCGGGAAGACCCGTTCGGGGCTGGTCTTGTCGGTACCGTCGGCATTCACGCCGATGAGTTCACGCGCCTGCGCATTGAACTCCCGGTAGTCCTCGGGAACCTGGTCGACCCAGCGCGGCGTGCGGCCAAGGAAGTGCATGCCTTCGACCGATTCCTTGAATGGCGAATAATCGATGCCATCGATCAGGCCCCACAGCCCGTAGCGCGCCATGTTCCTTGCCAGGCCGATTTCATGCGTCTGCTGGATGAAGCGGACGCCATCGGCCGGCACCAGCGCCCCCATCAGCACTTCCGTGTCGCTCGGCACCTGTGACAAGAGCGGGATCAGGTCCTGGCTCTGCGGCGGTACCGCGATGCGCCCGACAATTTCGCCGCCGGCCTTCTCGACGAGCGGCTTGAAATCGTCAAAGGTGGCATGGCCCCAGGCGAAGTCGCTGATGACGAAGGTCCACTTCTTGCCAAGTCGTTCGACGCCGAGGGCGGCACCGGCATGCGCGGCAATGGCGGTGTTGGGACGCAGGCGGAAGACATAGCGATTGCTCTCCGCACCCGTAATGCCAAGCGCCTCGCCCTGCAGGAACGTGACGGTCTTCAGTTCCTGGATGAGCGGCAGGGTGGCGAGACCAATACCGCTGTGCAGCGGGCCGATCACGAAATCGACCGCATTTTCCTCGATCAGCTTGCGGTATTTGCGCGTGCCGACCGGAACGGCCGTCGTCGTGTCTTCAAGAACATATTCGACCTTCCGGCCGGCAATCCCGCCCTGCTCGTTGATCAGGTCGATCGCGGCCCGCAGGGTGCGGTCGAAGGCGTTGCCCGCATAGCCGAGAAAACCGGTCATGTCGGCGAGATGGCCGATGGTCAGGCTGCCTTTGGATTGCGCAAAGGCGGCCGAGCCGATGAATGGGGCCGCAAGTGCGGCAGCGCCCGTTGCGGCGACGAATTGACGACGGGATATTCCGGAATTCGAACTCTTCTTCATCTGGGTTTCCTCCTGCGGACCATCATGCCGCTTGCAGAGCTGTCATCTTGATCGATCTTCATTTCCCGCTAGTTCCTTAGAGAATAGCGGGGCCATGCCCCCGAGGATCAGGCTTTGACCCTAGGTTGTCTGAGTGGTAGCAGAATGTACGCCGAGATAGCGAGAAATGATCTCCTCGCTGACCCCGTCTTCAGTATTGCATGAATGCTTGATCGCGCCCTTTTCCAGAAAATGTATTTCATTGCAGATCTCGATAGCGAGCTTTACGTTCTGTTCGACCAGGACGACCGCCACGCCCTTGTCCCGGACCGAAAGCACAACATCGCCAATCGTCTTCACGAAGGACGGGCTGAGGCCTTCCACCGGCTCGTCGAGCAGGAGAACCTTTGGCTGGTTGGAGAGCACCCGCGCCATTGCCAGCATTTGCTGCTCGCCGCCGCTAAGGCTGCCCGCGGGCTGATTCAGCCTTTCCTTCAGGATCGGAAAGCGGCTGATCGACTCCTCGAGGACATCGTTCGGCAGGGTCAGGTGGTGGTAGGCCAGCCGGATATTCTCCAGCACGGTAAGATGCGGAAAGATGTTCCTGCCCTGCGGAACATAGCCGACCCCGAGGCGCGCGATCCTGTCCGGCGGCAACTTGTCGATCCGGTCTCCATCCAGCCGGATCTCGTCCGCCCAGCGGTTCACCAGCCCCATGATCGCCTTCATCGTCGTCGTCTTGCCGACGCCGTTCCGGCCCAGCAGGCCCACTGCCTGCCCTGCCGGAGCCTCGAACGTCACCCCGTTCAGAATATGGCTTTTTCCATATTTCGCATTGAGCTTCGCCACTTTCAGCATCATGGCGCTCCCAGATAGATTGCCTGGACCTGAGGATTGGCGGCAATCTCGACGGGCGTGCCGTCAGCGATGATCTGGCCGCGATCGAGGACGCAGATCCGGTCGGCCAGCTCCATCACGACTTCCATGTCGTGCTCGACGATCAGGACGGCCAGCGAGCCCTTCAATCCCTTCACGATCTCGACAAGCCGACCGGTTTCCGCGAGGCTCATTCCGGCTGTAGGCTCATCGAGCAGCAGCAGTTTCGGCTCCCGCGCCAACGCGATGCCGAATTCGAGCACCCGTTGATCGCCATAGGACAGGTTGGCGGCCTGGATGTCGCGCATGCTGCCCAGATTGAGCTGCTCGATGATTTCGTCTGCCCGCTGCCCCGCTGCCCGGCGTACGACAGCGCTTTTCATGGCATCCCGAAGTCCCGTTCGCGACAGGACCGCGGCGCGCAGGCTCTCGTAAACGGTGTGTGTCGGGAAGATCGAGGTAATCTGGAAGGTGCGTGCCATGCCGAGCCGCGCCATCCTTCTTGCCGGATATTCGGTTGCATTCTCGCCGAGAAACTCGATTCTGCCCGCAGTCGCCGATACGAGGCCGCTGATCAGGTTGATCAGCGTCGTCTTTCCTGCGCCATTCGGACCGATCAGCGCGCAGCATTCGGCGCGGCCGACCTCAAGCGAGACATCCTGCACCGGAACGATGCCGCCATATTCCTTGCGCAGCTCCTTTACATTCAGGATCGGCCCGTTCATCTGAACCCCCTGATCCGGAAGAGGGCGACCAGCCCGCCAGTGCTCAACAAGGTCACGGCGATGAGCAGCAGTCCGGCGAAGAGGCGCGGATAGCCGAGCCAGGAGCCGAGATAGTCTTCCATCGGCACCAGCACCACGGCGCCCAGCACCGGCCCGACAAGCGTTCCGATTCCGCCGACAAAGGTCCAGACCAACGGGCTGACGGAGAAGAAAATGTGGAACAGGCCCGCATCCACATGCTGCATGATGACGGCATTGACCGAACCGGCAAGGCCTGCAAGCGCGCCGCTGAAGATGAAGCAGACGAGCTTGAACCGCTCGATGTTGAGGCCGAGAAACTGCGCCCTCAGCGGATTATCCTTGGCGGCCTGCAGCAGGCGGCCATAGGGCGACGTCACGAACAGGGCCGCAGCGAGGAAGCCGGCCGTCAAGGCAGCGAGCGCGAGATAGAACCTGGCGAGGCTCGTCGAGGGCCCGCCTGCGGCGGCCAGCTTGGCGGCCGGAACGATCAAGCCGTCATCTCCACCGGTGATTTCGGGGAAAGCCTGCGCCATCAGCAGCACGATCGTGCTGGCGATGATCGTGAGAATCATGAAGCTCGGGCCGCGCAGGCGCACTGCGACCGCACCGGTAATCGCCGCCAGCAGGGAAGCGGACGCGACGGAGACCAGAATTGCCGCTCCGACATGCACGCCCGAGCCGGCAATCACGAAAGCCGCGACATAGGCTCCGGTGCCGTAGAACATCGCCTGGCCGAGGCTGAGCATGCCGCCATAGCCGTAGACGACGTCGAACGAGACCGCAAAGAGCGCATAGACACAGACAACTGCCGCGAGCGAAAGCGTGTACGAGCCCGCAAAAGGCGCCGCAATGGCAAGACCCAGCACGATTGCCATGAAGACGATCAACTTCCAGCCATTATGCATCATGCCTGCCTCGCATTGCGGCGGGAGAACAGGCCGTCGGGCCGGAAGACAAGCAGCAGGCAGAGCAGCAGCAGGGCGATCACCCGCGCCTGCGCCGGGGAAACGACCGAGGCGGCAAGCCCTTCGGTTACCGCCATGGCGATTGCTACGACCACGACGCCCTGCAGGTTGCCGAGGCCGCCGACGATCACGATCGCGAAGACGATGACAAGGATGTCCATGCCCATTTCCGGTCGAATGCTGACGATCTGCGCGACCAGCGCGCCGCCCAGCGAGGCCAGCGCCGTACCGAGGCCGAAGGTCCACATGAAGACGCGATTGATCGGCACGCCGAGCGCATAGGCCGTATCCGGGTCATGACGGGCCGCCCGCATCCACAGGCCGAAGCGCGTGGCGCGGATGAAGAGCCAGAGCGCCACCAGGACGGCGATCGCGATGCCGGCGACCACGATCCGCGAAAGCGGATAGCCGAACCCGAAGATCTGGATCATTTCGCCCTGCAGAAAGCCGCGAACCGTACGGATATCGGCGCCGATCCACCAATGGGCAAGCTCTTCCATCACCATCATGAGCCCGATGGTCATGATGATGGTAAGGTCATGATTCTTCTCGATGCTGCGCAGGAGGAAGCGTTCGACGACGATGCCTGAGAAGAGGCCGACAAGGAGCGCGACCAGCACGGCCAGCAGGTAGGACCCGGAATATTCGGCCACGAGCCAGCACGTCACCGCACCGAGCATGTAGAAGGCGCCCTGCGCCGTGTTGACGATGCCGAGCAGGCCATAGACGAGGTTGAGCCCGATGGCCAGCAATGCGATCACCAGGCCCCAGATGATGCCGTTGAAGATCAGGTAGAGCAGGATGGCGCTCATGATCAGTCGCGCTTCGGCTTTTCTTGCGCGATACCGCCGCCGCGCTTTCCGGCGAGGAACCAGCGGATCCGCTCGGCGCAATCTTCCGTGCGGGTGATCTCAAGGACCCGCTCCATTTCCGTATCGAGCGCCCGCTCGCTTCGATTGTGGTCCGCATACATTCTGAGCAGCTCCTTGCCGAACTGCAGACCCAGCTTCGGGCTTCTGGTGAGTTGTCGCGCAAGTTCCAGCGCGCGATCCATGAGATCCTCGTCAGGAACGATCTGATGCACGAGGCCGATCTCCCGGGCCTCCTCCGCATGGACCATGCGGCCCGTGAGGATCATCTCCGTCGCACGGGAAAGGCCGATCAGTTGCGGCAAATAGCGCGGCGCGCTCCATTCGCTGAGAAAACCCGCAGGAATTGCAAGCTCGCCCAGCCGGGCACGCTTCGTCATGATGCGCAGGTCACAGGCGAGCGTCATCTCGAAGCCGATGCCGACTGCCGAACCGTCGATTGCGGCAATCACGATCTGGGGAAGCTTCTCCAGCTTGCGGAAGGCGCGTTGCGCGATCAGGTGGAAATGATCGTTCAGCATCCACATCAGGAGATCGGCATATTCTCCCTTGAGGCCCATCGCATCTTCTTCGCGCTCAAGCGGCAAGGTCTCCTCGCGCAGATCCCCGCCTGCGCAAAACGTGCCGCCGGCTCCGGTGAGAATGACGATGCGCGCGGTGGAATGGCGAAGCTGCTCGAAAAGCGCGTCCATCTCCAGCGCCATGCGCGGGCCGAAGGCGTTGCGGCGCTCCGGACGATTAAGGGTCACGATCGCAATCGTCTGATCATCCGCTTCGGGCGTCGAAGAGACGAAATCCAATGAAACGAGCCGAAACTTCATTCTTCTCTCCCATTGCCGAAATTACTAATCTTTGATATCAGCGACAGTCAAGCGCTTTCTCAATTATTTTGCTCATTGTCGTTTTTATCGATAAAATCGACAAAAGGCTGGAATAGGCCATTGCGCAACGATGCGCCGCGACACGCATGGATCGCGATTGCGAGATGCATTCGACGTGAGCTAGAAGAGCGGAGAAGCCAAAAATATCAGACGGATGCGATACGATGTCCCAGGAAGTTACTCAGGTTGAGAAAGCTTATTGTACCATTCGGCAAGATATATTGAGCGGCAGGCTTGAACCGCTGAAACCATTGCGCATTGCACAACTCAAATGCCAATATTCCATAGGCGCCAGTCCATTGCGGGAAGCGCTTTCGAGATTATTGACCGACGGCCTCGTTACCAAGGAAGGCAATCGCGGCTTTCGCGTCGGCCCCACATCCCTGGACGATTTCCGCGACATCACGAATGTCAGGAAGTATCTGGAGTGTCACGCATTACAGCTCTCCATCACGCATGGCGACCAGGATTGGGAAGGGAAACTCGTACTTGCTCATTTTCACCTGTCGAAAGCCGAGCGCGCGCGCTCGGTAGAGGCGAATGAGCTCGAAAAACTTGGGCGCAACTTTCATTTTGCTCTGATCGATGGTTGCGGTTCGGAATATTTGCGTGGATTCTGCATGCATCTCTACGATCTTTCCGGGCGTTACCGCCAGATTTCCCTTCGGGGCAACTCAGATCGACTGAGAGAGATCAATCAGGAGCATACGGAAATCTTCGAGGCGACCATGGACAGGGACGCTGAACGAGCGATCGCTCTTCTACGGGATCACATTGAAGGTACGTATCTGAGCGTTTCGCCGGCACTATCCGCGTGATCGATGCGCCATGGGGAACGAATCCGATCATGTACAATCTCTGCCCTTGTGCTCTGCCTTTTCACATGATGTGCGTGAAAGCTAACATGCTTCACGGCGTAGCGCGCCGAATGAATTGCTGCATCCCGCGGAAATGCAAGATCAATATTCTCACTTTCCTGTCCTGGCGGGGTGGATTCAACCTTGCCTTGATGCACAAGGCGCGAGGCAGTTGACCTGCCACAATTTGCAATCAGCGTCTGCAGCCTCGACCGTTCCTGTTACGCCCTTGGCGCGGGCGGACGGAGAGGGATGGAAGCGCGGAACCATTGGTCTGCACCGCCCCATATCCGGGTTGCCCCGGCCAGCATGGGCGCTTCAACAGCCGACGCAAC
>CAYLGY010000079.1:0-12011 GCA_964383325.1 uncultured Rhizobiaceae bacterium | reverse complement strand
ATGCCGGCGGCCCGTTAATCGCGCCGGAGCGCCGACGAGCGCAGCCGGCCCGCAGCCTCCATGCCGCTCCATATGCTGCTCCGGTCATGGCGCGCCGACCCCGAACGGCGCCGACCCGCGAACCGATGCGCCGCGGGTGACTGCCGTCATTGTCCTTGTTGCGTACCCCGCTCCTGCCGCGCGCGGCATGCGAGGGCTCTCAGTCGATCTGCAGATACTTGAAGTGGGGCTGGTCTTCCGGCTGCACGTCGAAACGGAGATCAGACCGGATGCCCCAGTTGAGAACCTGATGGTGGACCGGCAGATAGATCGTCTCTTCCTGCACCGTCTCCCAGATTTCGGCAATCGTCGCATCGCGCAGGTCCAGATCCGTTTCCGATGCCAGCGACTCGATCCTGGCGTCAAGCTCCGGATTGGAATAGCGCGTGCCGTTGAAGGACCCATGGGTGTCGTCGCGGCTATGCACCAGGAAGCTGAAGATATATTCGGAATCGAAGGTCGGCACGCCCCATCCGAGCAGGAAGAAGTCGGTCTCCAGATTCTCGATCAGCGGAAAATGCAGCGCCTTGGTCTTGGCGTCGAGATTCACCTTGATGCCGATCTGTGCCAGCATGCCGACCACGGCCTGGCAAATGCCCTCATCATTGACGTAGCGGTCATTGGGGCAATCGAGCCGCACCGAGAAACCATCGGCAAAGCCGGCTTCCGCCATGAGCTCGCGCGCCCGCTCCACGCCTCCCTCGGGGAGGCTGTCCAGCTCCTCTGTCCAGCCATGGACGAAGGGCGGCGCGATCATCCCCGCGGGGATTGACTGGCCGCGCATCACCACCTGCCGGATCGCCTCGCGATCGATGGCGAGGTTCATGGCCTTGCGTACCTCAACGCTGGCAAACGGATTCCGGCCCTCGACATCGTCCGATTCGAGGTCCGCATCGCCCACATTCATGCCGAAGAAGATCACCCGGTTCTGTGGTGCCGTCCGCACGTCCAGCCCTTCCGTCGCCGCCACCCGTTCGAGATCCTGCACCGGGACGTCCTGAATGAAATCCACTTCGCCGGAGAGCAGCGCCGCGACACGCGTCGCCGCGTTCTGGATCGGCGTGAAGATCAGCTCCGAGGCCCCGAGCGGAAACTCGCCAATGCCCCAATAATCCTCGTTTGCCACAAGCACCGTGCGCGCGTCGGGTTCGCGGCTGGCCAGCCTGTAGGCGCCGGTGCCATTGGCATTGCGCACGGCGTAATTTTCCTCGCCGCTCTTGTAGTCCTGCGGCTTGACGACATTGTTGGTCTCGGACCAGCCCTTGTCCATGATGAAGAGATTGGTAAGATTGGACGGCAGGATCGGATTGGGACCGTCTGTCACGATATGCACGGTATATTCGTCGACGGCGATCACATCGATGACCGATGCCAGAAGATCGCGCATGGCGCTGTCGGGGTGCCGGGCCCGGTTGAGGGAAAACACCACATCCTCCGCGGTCATGCTGGCGCCATCGTGGAACTTGACCCCCTGGCGAAGCTTGAATTCCCAGATGTCCGGATTCTCCGTCGGGGACCATTCCGTGGCCAGCGCAGGAACGATCTTTCCGGCCATGTCGCGATGCAGCAACGGTTCGTAGATCTGATGGCTCAGCGTATGGGTCGGGCCCTCGTTCTGCGCATGCGGGTCCAGTGTCAGGCTGTCCCCGGCAGCCGCCCAACGGATGGTTTCTGCACTCGCGCTGGATAGGGCGATGGCGGCCAGAGCCCCACCGAGCAAGAACTTCCTCAACATGCCACTCCTCCCTGTAGTATGCTGCTCCGCATCCTGCCAGCAATGCGAAGTCAGGTCCAGAGGAATGGCGGCGGAGGCTGACGGGGTTGCAGGGTTGGAAAGACCCTTCCAGGCAGCTCATCCGGTCTCGCTGGCCGTCAGGCGGCCGGCACCAGATGACAGGGATCGATGGACAGCGGCACGGTCCCGTTCAGCAATTCGACCAGGATGCCGAGCCGCCCTCGGCTTTCCATTTGCGCCAGCGTCCCGACCAGCTCGGCAAAGGGGCCGGCAATGATCCTGACGCGATCTCCCGGCTGGAAGCGATGCTCCGGCCGGATCAGGCCGGAAGCGCAGGCCGAGGCGCGAAGCTCCTCGACAAAGCCGCCTGGCAAGGGGATCGGCCGTTCCCCGGACATGATGAGGCTGCGCACGCCGCGCGTGGAATTCACCGAGCGCCAGGCAGGCAGCGCCGCGTCGAAACGGATGAAGACATAGCCCGGAAAACAGGATTCCTGCCGGTCGATCAGCCGCCTGCCGGACCGGACCGTCCGCCTCAGCATGGGCAGGAATACCTCGAACTGCTGGTTTTCCAGATGATGGCGCGCATATTGCTCGCGTCCGGCCTTGGTGGCCGCGACATACCATTTTTCCCCGATGTCCCTTTTCGGGCAATCGCTGGCCGGCGCAGCTTTCCGGGCCGGTGCCGTTGGCAGGATTCGATGCATTGTGGATTCCGATTTCATGGCAGCCCCCGCGCCACGAATTTCTTCTAGTCGTCCGGTTCCGCGCTGTCAAATCGCGATCGCGGGGAAGGGACCGGAGAGATGCGCATCGTCCAGCATCCGGACGATATCGCGGCGCGTCATTCCGGCCCTGCGCAGCGAGGCGAGCGACGTGTCTCCCCGGCTCTTGGAGAGCTTGCGCCCGTCCTCTGCCAATACGAGCCGGTGGTGGTGATAGCGGGGCACGGGCAGGCCGAGCAGTTCCTGCAGCAGCCGCTGGATCGCGGTGGCATGGAAGAGATCGCGACCGCGCACGACATGGCTGACATTCTGCAGCGCATCGTCGATGACCACGGCGAGATGATAGCTCGCAGGCGCGTCGCGGCGCGCGATGACGACGTCGCCCCAGAGCGCCGGATCGAACCGGCAGTCTCCCGTCTCTCCCAGCGGGCCGGCGCCTTCCTCACGCCACTCGATCCCCGCACTCGCGCAGGCGATCGCCGCCTGCATGTCGAGGCGCCAGGCAAAGGGCTCGCCAGCGGCGATGCGCTGGCGGCGGACGCGTTCGCTGAGCTGGCGGTCGTCGCCGGGGTAATGCGGCACCCCTTCCGGGTCGCGGGGCCAGACGACCCCGGATGCCTCGAGATCGGCAATGCGATGGCGAACTTCACTGCGGCTCATGAAGGCAGGATAGGCAAGTCCTTCGTCGCGCAAAATCTCCAGCGCCGCCTCATAGTCGGCGAAATGCTCCGATTGCCGGCGGATCCCGGGCTCGAACTCGACCCCGAGCCAGTCAAGATCCTCCAGCATGGCGCGCTCGAGCGCGGGCTCGGCGCGCGTCAGGTCGATATCCTCGATCCGCAGCAGCAACCTGCCGCCACTGGCGCGCTGCAGTTTCTGGTTGAGGAGCACGCAATAGGCATGCCCGAGATGGAGCAGGCCGTTGGGGCTGGGTGCAAATCGAAAGACCGCCTGCTGCATGGCAAAGGTTCCCGGGTCTTCATCCTGCAAGTCGTTTCCGGCTGATTTCTGACGTAGACTGTCCGACATGGAAAGACGGAATCTTGCGAAAATCGACACCGAGGCCGACATTGCGGCGGCACTGGACGCCCTTTGCGAGGCCGATCCGCGACTGGGGAGGGTTCGACGCGAGGCGGGCCTCGTGCCGCTCCGGCGCAGGCCCGAAGGCTTTGCAAGCCTCGCCGGCATCATCCTCGCGCAGCAGGTCTCGGCTGCCAGCGCCGCTGCAATGGAAGCCCGGCTGCGCGGCCTGCTCGATCCGTTGACGCCGGAAGCGGTGCTTCTCGCCCCGGACAGCCTCCTGCGCGAGGCGGGCCTGTCGCGGCCCAAGCAACGCACGCTGCGGGCTGTCGCCGCGGCGCTCGATGAAGGCCGGCTGGAACTGGCGGGACTGGCCGAAGCCGATGCGGAGACGGCCTGCTCGCGGCTGACGGCCATTGTGGGCATCGGGCCGTGGACCGCGCAATGCTATCTGCTTTTCGCAGCCGGGCATGCGGACGTGTTTCCCGCCGGCGATCTGGCGCTGCAGCACGCCGTGGCGCGCGGGCTCGCATTGCCGCAACGGCCCTCCATCCGGGAGCTTGCGGAAATTTCCCTGCCCTGGTCGCCATGGCGAAGCGTCGCCGCGCGGCTGTTCTGGTCCTATTATCGCGGCATGCGGGGCCGGGACGGCTCTCCTGCCGGAGATCCCCGAGCGGCAGGAAAGTAAATGCGGATCGATCGACAGGCCTTCACATCTCCGGCAGGAAAGGCATAAAATAGCGCAGGCTGTTCACCCCGGGAGTGCGATTCTTGACAATCGCCGTGCCGTCAAATGGTCTGCCTGTGCTGGTTCTCAATGCTGACTACCGGCCGCTGAGCTATTTTCCGCTTTCCCTGTGGTCCTGGCAGGACGCCATCCGCGCCGTGTTTCTTGACCGGGTGAACATCGTGGCGGAATATGAGCAATGCGTGTCGTCGCCTTCGTTCACGATGCATGTGCCGAGCGTCGTTTCGCTGAAGAATTATGTCCGGCCTTCCTCCTATCCCGCCTTTACCCGGTTCAATGTCTTCCTGCGCGACGGGTTTCGCTGCCAATATTGCCGGTCGTCCCGGGACCTCACCTTCGATCATGTCATTCCGCGGCGCGCCGGCGGGGCTACGACCTGGGAGAATGTCGTCGCGGCATGTTCCCCCTGCAATCTGGCGAAGGGCGGCATGATGCCGGCAGATGCAGGCATGTGGCCCTTGCAGAAGCCCTACCGGCCGACCGTGATCGAGCTGCAACGGATCGGGCGGCGCTTCCCGCCCAACCATCTGCATGAGAGCTGGATCGATTTTCTCTATTGGGATGTCGAGCTGGAGCCCTGACGGTGCAGGGCGCCCGCAAGGGCCAGCGCCGCCAGGACCAGGCTGGCAATCACGTTCCACCCTGCAAAGGAAAGCCCGAGGAACCGGCCGGCGGCCTCGTCGCAGGCAGGCGGCACGAAATCATCGAGCATGTCCAGCACGCCCTGGCCGCTTCCCGCAGGCGCGGCGCCGCCAATTCCGCAATCCGTCGGCCCTGGCCACCAGTGCCATTCGACGCCGGAATGGTAGATGGCAAGGCCAAGGCCCCACAGCATCAAACCGGCGCCGGCCAGCAGCAATAGCCGCGTCAGCTGCGAGAAACCGCCCCGCCGGGACAGGACCGTGGCCAGCAGCATCAGCGGAATGCCGACATAATAGGGGACGCGCTGTTCGAGGCAGAGCTTGCACGGGATATACCCGCCAACATGCTCGAAGGCGAGCGCCGTTCCAACGGTCACGCTCATGCCGGCGGCCAGCGCCGCGGCGCAGACAGTCTGGAAATTCTCTCTCAAGCCGTTCACGGGAATTGCCTATACAAGATAGCGTAGCGCGACGAAACCGCCAATCAGCAGCAACATGAACAATGTGAAGAGCAGACCAAGATAGCGCTCGATGAAAAGCCGGACCGGCGTTCCGAATCGCCAGAGCAGCCAGCCTACGAGGAAGAAGCGGAACCCGCGGCCGACGATCGAGAACAGGGTAAGCGTGAGGAGGTTGAGGCCGGTCACGCCCGAGAAGATCGTCAGCACCTTGTAGGGGAAGGGGGTGATGGCGCCGACCAGGATTGCCCAAACGCCCCAATCGGAATTGTAGCGCGCCGAAATATCGTCAAAGGCCTCCTGCAGGCCGTAGAAGGCGAGCACCGGCCTGCCGACGGTCTCATACAGCAATGCGCCGATGGCATAGCCAAGATAGGCGCCCAGCACGGAGGCGATGGTGCAGATCGCCGCATAGCGGATCCATTTCGTCCGGTCGGCAAGCACCATCGGAACGAGCAGCACGTCCGGGGGAATCGGAAAGACGGAACTCTCGATGAACGAGACGCCGGCCAGCATCCTTTCGGCGTGCCGCGTCTTGGCCAGGGACAGGGTCCAGTCGTAGAGTTTTCGGAGCATGCGGTCATTCGCTTGAGTGCAGGGCGCGCATAGATAGCCCGGCGCGTCCCGAATGCAAAGCCGATTCCCGCGCCGGCCCTCGCGATGTCGGTCCTGGCCGCATTCCTGCTTGACGCGGGAAGGCCCATCCGTATAGACGCGGCAGGCAGGCCCCTCTGGCGGAACTGGTAGACGCGCCAGACTCAAAATCTGGTTCCTTCACGGGAGTGCCGGTTCGATTCCGGCGGGGGGCACCATGGAGTTCAAGGAAGCGGAATTCTTGAAGGTATTAGTGTTGGTTGGGCTGTTGCAGTCTCGCTTTCAACCTTCATTTCGTTGAGTAAGTCGGCCACCTCCATTCTTTCCAACACGTCCAGGCTGCGTAGGAACTCCTGCTTCCAGGCATCCGACTTGGTGCCGGAAGCCCAGCGGGCACGCAGTATGTCGCGGATTGTGCGGGCTATGGCTTCGCAATGTCAGAAACCCCGAATACCTTGATGGAGTCTCGCAGCTGGAAACGGATCAACTGAGTGCGGAATTCCTTGTGAACCGATGCGGGTAGGGAAGCACCCTGTGCAGGCACTGGCAATAACGTGAGATTGCTTAGGGACCGGTTTCGCCGCTGGGGCACAGATCGGTCATGACTGGCAGCGCGGCCCTTGGGTCTACGGCCTCGAAGCCGACCTGCAATGGTCAGGGATGGAGGGCACGAGCGAGTCATCCTTCCATTATCGCGCACGCGGGACGGACGATCCGACAATATCGGGATCGGTCGATAGGGATTTTGATGTAGACTGGTTTGCTACCGCGCGCTTTCGTCTTGGCTATCAAGCCTATGAACCGTTGCTCGTCTACGCTACCGGAGGGTTGGCATATGGACGGCTCACCCTGAAGGATACCGATCTCGATCCTGCCCACTATCGACGCTACGGATGGACAGCCGGGTTAGGCGCAGAGCTTGCTCTGGACCATCATTGGTCTTTACGGACTGAATATCTTTACCTGGCTTTCGGCAAGCAGAGCCGGGTATGGTCGAACCTGCCGGAGGCCGAAACAAGGTCCTCCTACGAGATGGATGCCCACATCTTCCGCCTTGGGGTGAACAGGCGATTCTGACGAAATATTCCCTTCAATTCGGCCCGTTATGATGTGATTGCGTCCGACCGCATCGTATTCATCTGGCGTCGCAGGCTATGCTGCCGCCATGCTTTCCCGAAAAGAAAAACCCTGCGTCGACGGGGCAAATATCGACGCAGGGGAGTTGGTATCGGGAAGTCAAACGATCTGGCACCAACCCGCTGGTCAGCCGATACGCCATCTCATTCACCGCGGCAGACCCATTTTCGGACCCATGCCGAAAACTGCCCCAGCCAGAATGTTCCAGCGCATCACCTGAAGCCAGGTGAGCTGTTGCAGACATTGGCACCATGCACATGCGCCGTGACGCCGGCGTGAATCGTCATTCAGTTCCTGTCCGGCCCGATCTGGCCGGCCGGCGCAAGGGCAGGGTTCGTTCGTGACCGCTCAGCCACCATTCACCAGCATCAGCACAAGCTGGTGGACATTGCCGCCTTCGCTCATCTCGATCCGGTCGAATTCCCGGCTTCTGCGACGCTGCTCCTGCGACAGGATCCCCAGCCTTTCCTGCAGGACCGGGCGGATCTTCCTGCATTCGGGATCCGCGGGCACGTTCAGGCCGGTGGCAAATTCCTCGATCTTTCGGACCATATCGATAATGATCCTGCCGTGCTCGCGCTCATGTTCGGCAATGCCTTCGGCAAAGAGCTCCCAGGCCTGGCGCGTCACCGCAGGCAGGTCGCCTTTCACCCGGGGCAGGCGATAGGTGATCGTCAGGCTGGGCCTCGACTTGACCAACGTGCAGGAATTGTCTGGTTGGCGCCGGTAGTCGCGGGTCCATAACAGTTTGAAATCCGTATAGGCAATGACCCGCTTGCGCCCCAGCTTCGGGCCGCGCTCGCCGATCGAGCGATAGATCTCGATGCCGGAACTGCCGGAGACATCATAATATTCGATTTTCTCCTGCGGCGCCCAGCCCTCGGCAAGCGCGGGGGCCAGGCAGGAAAGGAGGCTTGCTGCCAATGCCGGGACGAAGGTTCTCATTCCCCTTCTTCTTGCGGCAATGAGGGCGCTTTGATGGCGGATTGCCGCATCAGTGCAGGGTCATCCATTCGCGCGCCGCGCGCAGGGCCTGCGCGATCTCCGACTTGGTCATGCGTGCCGCGAGCCTGGCGCGCAGCTTCTCGGCGCGTTCGGACCCCCTGATCGCGGCGATGTTCAGCCATTTATGCGCTGCCACGCGATCAACCTCGCAATCGCGCCCGGTCGCATACATCAGTCCGAGCTGCAGCAGGATTTCCGCTTCCGCACCTTTGCCCGCAGGGGTGGTGCCCTCCTGTTCGTTCCTTGCCATTTTCCCTGTCCTTTTTTTCCTTCTTCAGGAGCTGACCGAAGGTTCCGGCCGCCTCTGCTTGATGGGTTCATCCTGCGCGACAGGGTTGAATCTGCGGTTAAATGCCGTGATTAATGGAGAGCAAACGAAACAAAAACAATGCGTTAAGGTCACCGTTCGTTAAGGAGCCAAGCTGGCGGATTTGCAGCGGAATCGGGCCTTGCGCGGGTCAGCGGCCGGACCGGGTCGGCAAGGATCTGCTAACCATCGATGCAAACCGGCTCAACTCCCGGGCCTCGCCCTGCACCATTTCAGGGCGATGGCGGCGTTGATCTCCCCGCCAAGGATGAAGATCAGCGACATCAGATAGAGGAAGACGATGGCAACCATGATCGAGGCGAGCCCGGCATAGGTGGAAGCATAGGCGCCGAAACGTTCGACATAATACGCAAAGCCGAAGGATGCGCCGACCCAGGCAATCAGGGTGAAGGCGATGCCGGGCAGGATCTGCCGCAGGCTCCTTTGCCCGTCCGGAAGCCATCTATGCACGGCAATCAGGGTGAAGATGATGATGGCGGCGGCCACCAGATAGCGCCAGACCGCCGAGGAATCGATGTAATCGGCAAGCCAGGGGGCATGACGGGCCGAGAAGGCGGCAATGAGCGGCGCGAGCACGATGAGCAGGCTGATGGCGAGAAAGCACAGCGTGGCGATGAGAACGAAGACCAGGCTCTGCAGGCGGCGGAAGACGAGGCTGCGCGATTCGGTAACCCGATAGGCGCGATTGAGCGCGGTCCGCAGCGCTTCCACCCCGTTGGAGGCAAAAAACGCGGCCGCTGCAAGGCTGAAGGCCAGAAAGCCGCCCCGCGGCGTGGTGAGCACATGGTCGACTTCGGCCGCGATCGGCGCTGCGATCTGCTCCGGCCAGGTCTCGAACAGCAAGGCGATGACGATGTTCGAGAGGGATTCGGCGCCAAGGAAGCCCGCAAGCGTCGTGACGAAAATCAGGAACGGAAACATCGCCATCAGGGCGCTGATCGCGAGATGGCTCGCCATCGCCCAGCCATCGTCCCGATCGAAGTGGAACAGGGCATCCATCACGATCGACCGTCCGAGGGCAAAGGCGGTTCGCATGATCTCTCCTTTCCAATGGACGATGTCCGGCTGCAGATTGTGAGGGTCGGCAAGGCTTGACAAGTCCTTGTTGCAGCGATTGACGCGGCATGCCGATCCGCCGCACTATGAGGGTGCCGGCCAGGGCGAGGAGAATCTTGCCCGTGCCGGCCTTGCGCGAAACCGGTCTCCCCTGCCTTCGGTTCCACACAGCTGAAGGCCGGCTCGACCAGAAGACGGAAAATCATGTCGGGCATCCTCTCCATTCTGGCACTCATTGCCATGATCCTTGTGGCGATCATCCTCATCAGCGGGCTGGTCAACATGGCGCGGGGCGGCTCCCCGCACACTTCGAACCGGTTGATGCGCGGGCGGGTCGCCATGCAGGCGCTGGCCGTCCTGCTCCTGATTCTCGCGCTGTTCGCCATGGGAGGCCTCTGAATGGTCGTTCTCAACCGGATCTACACGCGCACCGGCGATGACGGCTCGACCGCGCTCGCTTCGGGAGAGCGACGGGCGAAACACGATCTGCGCGTCGCCGCCTACGGCACGGTGGACGAGGCCAATGCGTGCATCGGCCTGGCTCGGCTCCACACCGCCGCCGCCGACCCGGACATCGAGGCCATGCTGGCGCGGATCCAGAACGACATGTTCGACCTTGGCGCCGATCTTGCAACGCCGGAAGCCGGGGACGATACCGGTCTTCCGCCACTGCGCATCGTCGCCGAGCAGGTCGCGCGGCTGGAGCGCGAGATCGACGGGCTGAACAAGCGGCTGAAGCCTTTGCGCACCTTCGTGCTCCCGGGCGGATCGCCCGCATCGGCGGCCCTGCATCTCGCCCGCACGGTCACCCGGCGCGCCGAGCGCGATGCAACGCGGCTGGCCGCGGAAGAAGAGGTGAACGCCGAAGCCATCCGCTACCTGAACCGGCTCTCGGACTTTCTCTTCGTTGCCGCACGCTGTCTCAACGACAATGGCAATGCAGACCTGCTCTGGGTGCCCGGCAAGAATCGCTGAAACGGGACGCGCACTTGTTCATTCCGCTCCATGATGCCAACCATCTGCGCCACGTCCGGCGGCAATATGTCACCCTGGCGCTGATCGGGCTCAACGTGGCGGTCTTCGCCGCAACGGGGCTCATCAGCCAGCCTTTCCTGCAGGCCAATGCCTACGGGCTGGGATTCACGCCCGCCGCCGTCGGGGGCGAGCCGGGGTGGGCGGAATTCATCTACGTGCCGGTGCTGGCGACCTATGTCACCTATGCCTTCCTGCATGGCGACCTGATGCATCTCGGCGGCAACATGCTGTTCCTGTGGGTATTCGGGGACAATGTCGAGGATGCGCTCGGCCATGCAAGATATCTGCTCTTCTACCTGGCGGGCGCCGCCGCGGGCGCGGTTGCGCACCAGTTCGTCCTGCCCGAATCGGAGATCCCGCTGATCGGGGCGTCCGGCGCGGTCGCCGCCGTCGTCGCGGCCTATGTGCTCCTGCATCCACGCGTCAAGCTCTGGGTGCTGGTACTGGGGCGGATCCCGCTTCGCCTGCCGGCCTACATCCCGCTGGCCATGTGGATCGGCTATCAGCTCCTGATGCTGGCCACCACGCCCGCCGACCTGGTTTCCTGGCCGGCTCATGTCGGGGGAATCATCGCCGGCGCGATCATGGTCATATTCCTGCGCCGCAATGGCGTGCCGCTATTCGACCGTGAGGTGGTTGCCCCGCAGGCAGCCGTTCTGGAGAACGGCCGGAGGCGCAGGCGGGAGGCGACGGAAAGCCGCTGAGGGGCTGGCGAATCCATATTGACGGGTGGGAACGGCTTAAATAGGGTCCGGCCGAATTCTGCGGGAAGGGATGCGGATATCCGCCGACCGCCTGGTGGTCGAAGACCCTTGCCGCGGGGCGCGTTTCGAGTCCGGTGCGGACAGTTCCCGCGACGGCAGGCCAACGGGCCGATCACCAGAAAGGTTGAATGCATGAAAGTTCTCGTACCGGTAAAGCGGGTGGTGGATTTCAACGTCAAGATCCGGGTCAAGGCAGACGGGTCCGGCGTCGATCTCGGCAATGTGAAGATGTCCATGAACCCGTTTGACGAGATTGCGGTAGAGGAGGCGATCCGGCTGAAGGAGGCCGGAACGGCGAGCGAGATCGTGGTGGTATCCATCGGCCCGGCGCAAGCGCAGGAAACGCTGCGGACCGCGCTTGCCATGGGCGCCGACCGGGGAATTCTCGTCAAGGTCGATGAAGCGGTCGAGCCGCTGGCCGTGGCAAAGATCCTGAAGGCCATTGTCGATGAGGAGAAGCCGCAGCTTGCGATTCTCGGCAAGCAGGCGATCGACGACGATGCGGGGCAGACCGGGCAGATGCTCGCGGCGCTCCTGGGCTGGAGCCAGGCGACCTTTGTCTCGAAGCTGGAGATCGACGGGGAGAAGGCGAGGGCAACGCGCGAGGTCGATGGGGGCCTGCAGGTCATCGAGGTCGCCATGCCGGCCGTGGTGACCACGGATTTGCGTCTGAACCAGCCGCGCTATGCCTCGCTGCCCAACATCATGAAGGCAAAGAAGAAGCCG
>CAYLGY010000078.1:0-12143 GCA_964383325.1 uncultured Rhizobiaceae bacterium | reverse complement strand
CATGACCCCGGAAAGTGGAACCCACTTTGCGGGCAAGGATCATGCTCGGGGGAGACCGGGTTCAGGTTCTTGCAAGGGTGGGACCGATGACCGGAACGCCTCCGGCGGAAAACAGGTTTCTGCCCAGGGCGGCGACAAACTTGCTGTATTCGATGAACAGGACCCGCAGCACATCGCGGTTCACCAGCCAGCGCAGGCCGTCCAGCCGCGCATTCACTACCGGATATGCCGAGAGCGTCGCATTTCTCGCCTGCTGGCGCAGCTCGATCAGGCTGCGCGGCACGTGGTAATTATTGGTGACGAGGATCGCGCTGGAGAAATGATTCGCTTTCAGCCATTTGGCCGTCTCGACTGCATTGCCGATCGTATCGAGCGCGGCGTGGTCGATATCGACGCAGCAGGCGAAAAGCGGTGCTTCGGCGCCGGTCGCGCGTTGCAGTGCCCGCATGTCGGCATCCGGATGCACGCCGCTGATCAGCAGGCGCCGCCCGACACCCTCGCGCAGCAGGTTCACGGCGGGCTCGAGGCGCAGATGGCCGCCGGTGAACACGATGATTGCGTCGGCCGGGTCGATTCGCTCGGGAACCTTCATCGCGGCGACATGCGCGGCGAAGAAGAGGAAGCCGGCGACATAGAGGACCAGCAGCGCAAGCGCGGCGATCAGGGCCCTCTTCATGGCGCGCATCAGCCGCGGCGCCCTGGCTGGCCGCGCTGCCGCCCCGTCCTCGATCCAGTTCCCGTCATTCAGTGTCATGGCTTCCCGCGATCGCATCTGATCCTGTTGCAATCGGCTCTGCAAGTCCATGCGTCAAGAATGTGCGCTTTTTCTGTCGAGCCGGGCGGATCAACCGAAATCCGTTTGCGCCGCGTCCAGTTCGCCGAGGCGCGCGATCACCGTGAAATGTGTCGTGGCGGCGGTGAGACCGGCAACCACGACGACGACCACGCCAAGCCACAGATAGCCGTTGAGGCCGATCGCGAACCGGCCGAACAGGGCCGCCGCCTGGTCCGCCCCCGGCGTCGCGAGATTGCGCGCCGTCCACCAGCCGACGGCGAGGAAGATGATCACGGCGGCAATTCCGCCAGCCAGCGCGCCTTTCAATCCGACCATGAGGAAATGGCGCCGGAATTCCCGCGCGATGAAACGGGCCTCGGCGCCGACGAAATGCAGCACCTCGATGATATGGCCATTGCCGGCCATGGCGCCGCGCGTTGCGAAGACAACGGTCAGCACGGTCGCGGTGAGCATCAGGCCGAGGATCGCAAGGCCAAGCGTGATGGTCGTGCGCGCCATCGCCACCAGCCGGTCCACCCAGTTGCGGTGATCGTCCAGCGACGCCTGCGGAATCTCGTCGGCGAGCGCATCGCGCATTGCCGCGAAATCCGGCGGATCGGTCTCGTCGATGGTGACGACGACGAGCCTCGGCACGGGCAGTTCGTCCATGTCCAGCCCGGAGCCGAGCCAGGGCTCCAGCAGGCGGGCAGTTGCGGCCCGGTCGATCACCAGGGCGGAGATGACGCCCGGAAACTCCGTCGAGAGCCGTGCCGCATTTGCGAGCGCCAGCTCCATGTCGATGCCCTCGTCCGGCCGGATCTGGATGGTGGCTTCGCGCGAGATCTGGCTCTGCCACATCAGGGCCGTGTCACGCACCAGCGTCACGGAGCCCAGCGTCAGGCAGGAAAGGAAAGTCATGATGGCGATGACGAAGACCAGCGCGCTCCCGGCCACATTGCGCGTCGGCACGATCGGCGTCGGCCGGCTCGCTTCGAGGCGGCGCGAAAATGCCGCGGCGAGCGGGGAAAGCCAGGGCGGCAAGGCGGAGCGCCGAACTTCACTCATAGATGTCCAGCCTTCCTTCGGAAAGGATCATCCGCCGCGCATCGACCTGTTCCATGAGGGACAGATCGTGCGTGGCGATGACGACCGCAGTGCCGGATCGGTTGAGCTCGATGAACAGGCGAAGGAGCCGCCGGGCAAGCGGCGGATCGACATTGCCGGTCGGCTCGTCGGCCAGCAGGATTTCCGGCTGTTCGATCAGCGCGCGCGCGATGGCCGCACGCTGCTTCTCTCCCCCCGAGAGGACCGGCGGCAGCACATGTGTGCGGTCCCCGAGCCCGACCCATTTCAGCAATTCCATCACATCCGTTCGATAGCTGGCCTCGTCCCGGCCGCGCACCCGCAATGGCAAGGCCACGTTCTCATAGGTGCTGAGATGGTCGAGGAGGCGGAAATCCTGAAAGACGACGCCAATGCGCCGGCGGATGGCCGGCAGTTCGTGACGGGTGATTCGCGAGCGGTCCTTGCCGAAAACGGTGATCAGGCCACGGGTCGGCTTCAGTGACAGGAACAAGAGGCGCAGCAATGTCGTCTTGCCGGCGCCCGACGGGCCGGTGAGGAACTGGAACGAGCCCGGCAGCAGATGGAACGATATGTCGCGCAGGATTTCGGGGCCCATCCCGTAGCGCAGGCCGATATTCTCGAACCGAATCAATGAAGCCAACCTCGTAAAGATACGGGACCCGTCCGCCGCAAGGTGGCCAAGCCTTAACCTTTCCGGAGTAGGCTTGCCCGCGAATTGCAGTTGAAGGACCATGAATGCCGGTCGAAAGGCAAGCCCTACCGGCGCTTTCCGGCGTGATTTTGACGGGATGGCAGAAAAATGACAATGCATGGCGGTCCGTCCACCAGGACTTTCGCAACCATGAAACATGACGGGAGCCCCTCCTGATGCCCATCGTTCGCGGCAAGGAAATCGAGATCCTCTTCAGCGCGTCGACCATTGCCCGGCGCAATCTCGAACTGGCAAAGGAAATCGCATCGCGCAGTTTCGAGGAACTTCTGGTCGTCTCGGTCCTGAAGGGCTCGTTCATTTTCGCGGCCGATCTCATCCGGGCCATGCATGACGCGGGCGTTGCGCCCGAGGTCGAGTTCATCATGATCTCGAGCTATGGCGCCGGACAGGTTAGCGGTGACATCAAGGTGCTGCGCGACATCGACAATGACGTGTCCGGGCGGGACATTCTCCTGATCGATGACATTCTCGAATCCGGCAAGACCCTGAACTTCACCCGCAATCTGATGCTGCAACGGGGAGCAAGGGGCGTTGCCATCGCCGTATTGCTGGACAAGCGCATGCGGCGGACCAGCAATATCGATGCAGACTTCATCGGCTTCGACTGCCCGGACGAATTCGTCGTCGGATATGGCATGGATGCGGCGCATGCGTTCCGCGAACTGCCCTATGTGGGGGTGGTGCGCGGCGATGCGGAACAGGCATAAATCGCAGGAGGATCGGATGGCAAGAATACTGGTCGTCGAGGACGATGATTCCGTGCGCGAGTTCACCGCGCGGGCCCTGCAGGTTTCCGGACATGAGGTCGTCACCGCCGTGGATGGCGACCAGGGTCTGCGCGAGGCATGCGACGACAGGCACTGCTTCAACCTTGTCCTGTCGGACATCCGCATGCCTGTCATGGACGGGATCGAGATGGCGCGCCGTCTTGCTTCTGCCCGCCCGGACATGCCGATTCTGTTGATGACGGGCTATGCCGAACAGCGGGAGATGGCGGCCGACCTCGCCAGCATCATTGTCGACGTCATTCCCAAGCCGTTCACGCTGGCGGATCTACGTCGAAGCATCGACCTGGCGCTCGCCTGATTCCGGTGTGAACTAGCGCAGGTCGAGCAGCCGCTCCAGATATTCCCTTTCCAGCGCCGGCGACAGCGCATCGCCGAGCCGGTCGCGTATGGCTTCGAGAATCCTGCGCGCCCGTTGCACATCGATCTCGTCCGGCACGTCGACGCTGTCGCCGAAATCCGGTCCGGTCGTGGCGCGCGGGCGGCCAAGCGGGTCGCGGTCGCTCCTGGTGCGGCTGCCCTGCTGCGCGCCGGGGCCCTCGCCGCCCTCCTGCGCCTGCTGCTGCATCTGGTTCATCATGTCCTGCGCGCCGCGGCGCAGTGCCTGCAAGGCCTCGCCCTGCTCGCCGACTGCCTGTTCGCCCTCGCCCTCGCCGAGCGCCTGGCCCGCATTGCCCATATGGTCGCCGGCGTCGCCAAAGCCCTCACCGGGCTGGATGCCCATTTCCCCGAGGCCCTCCATGAGGTCGCCCAGTTCCTGCTGCAATTGCTGCTGGCCTTCCTGCAGCCGGCGCATCGCTTCGGCAAATTCCTGTGCGCTCATGCCGCCGCCCTGCTCACCCTGCTGGCCGGGCTGCGGCATCTGGCCTTCCTGCCCTTGCGGGCCGCGCCGCAATTGCTCGGTGCGAAATGTCTCGTTCATCAATTCCTGCTGGCGCCGCATGAGATCGCCGAGCTGATCCATCTGCTGGCGCATCTGGTCCTGCCCCGCTGAGGGCTGCCCCGGGCGCATTGCCTGAAGATTGTTCATCATGCCCTGCAATTGCGACAGCAGTTCCTGCGCCTCGTCGCGAGCGCCAGATCTGGCCAGGTTCTCGATCTGGTCGAGCATGCGCTCCAGCTCGGACTGGTTCATCTGCATGCCGTCCGGCATCTGCTGGGCAAGGGATGGATCCTGCATGGCGCGCTCTGCAAGCTCACGCAGGAATTCGCGCATGGCCTCGCGCAATTCGGCCATGAGCTGCTCGATCTCCTCCTCCCCCGCGCCCCGTTCAAGCGCCTCGCGCAAGGCTTCCTGCGCCTGCATGAGCCGTTGTTCCGCCGCGCTGAGGCTCCCATCCTCGATGCCGCGCGCGACTTCCCATAGATAATCGACCACTTCGCGCAGCCGCTCGTCCGTGCCCGCCTGTTCGAGGCGCCGCTGGGCAACCGACAGTGCAAGGAAATGCGCCGCATTCCCGATCGTCACCTCCGGCCACAGCAGCAGCGCATCGAGCATGTCCTGAACGCGCCGGCGGCCATTGGCATCCAGCGCCAGGATGCGCCGTTGCTCGATCACCGCCTTCGCCAGCGGATGGGTGAAGTTCCGCTCCGGCAGGATGAACTCCCGGCTTGCGCTCTGCGCCTGCTGACCCCGGTCATCGGTGGCCCGCAATTGCATCCGCACTGGCACGCCAGCCCAGGGATGGGCGGTCAAATCCCGGCTCATCCGGGCTTTCGCGTCTCCCCTGCCGGGCAGGGAAAGCGGGAAATCCGGTGCTTCGAACAGCGGGCGCGCCGGCGCCGGCCCGGTCTGCGCAATCTCGAACGCAGCCTCGGCGGCGGCAATGCCGTAATCGTCCTCGATCTCATAGGAAAATTCGAGCGCGCCATTGACAGCCTGGCGTGGATCGCCATCGAATTCGATCCGTGGCGGCTGGTCCGGAACGACCGCCAGATCCCAGGATTGGCGAATTTCGTCGGCATCGAGCAGCACGGCCTCGCCGGACTGCCGCAGGGTGATGGCAAATTGCTGCGCCTGCCCCGTAGATGCCGGATCCTCATCGGCTGCAAGAATCCCGCCATCCCCGGTGCGGATCTGGAGTGCGAATTCTCCCTTGCCGCCGCTCGCCCGTGCCGTCAGCACGCTGTCAACGGGGACGCGCAGCGTCTCCCCTCGCCCCGCCTTTCCCGTCATGGCGAGAAAGACCGGCGCCTTGCCGGTATAGGCAGGCGGCGTGATCCAGGCATCGATCCGCGGCGGTACCGAAACCGCAAACCGCGCCGGGCGCCAGGCATCGGCGATCGAGCCGCCGCTGGAGCCTAGCGACCAGGCAAAGCCGGTCACGACGAGCAGCGCCACGGCTGCCCGCAGGCCCCAGGGGTCGCGGTCGGGCAGGCCCGTTCGCGGCAACCCGCCCGCCAGCCCGTCGAGATCGCGGGCAAGGCGGGCCTTGTGTTCCTGCCAGAGCGCCCGGGCAAACGCATCCGGCTCGCCGGCAAGCTGTTCCGACTGGGCCCGGATCGGCGCGTGGGCGAGATGATTGACCTTCTCGATATGCCGGTCGATTTCGGCCGGCCCTGGCCAGCGAAAGCGCAGCAATGCGAGGAGGGAGGCGAGGAACGCCACGAAGAACAGGCCCAGCACGGCAATCCGCGCGATGTCCGGCATGTGCCGGAACAGGCCGAACCACGAGATTGCGAGGAACAGGCCAACTACTACAAGGGACGGCACGAGCAGCGGCCAGAGACGCCCGAACGCAATCGTCAGCCTTGCGACGAAGCGGGTTCGCCACAGGCTGTCCTTCCACTGGTTCCAGCGTGCATTCATGATCGGAAAGCATACTCCGCAATCGCGGCAAAGACGAGGCCGACGCCGAACTCGTGACTTCCGCTCAGATCCAGTCGGGGACCGAATCCAGCGCGAGCAGTTCCTCATAGCTGCGTCTCGGCCGCACGACATGGTAGCGATTCTCGTGCACCAGCACTTCGGGGACCAGCAGCCGGCTGTTATACGTACTCGACAAAACCGCGCCATAGGCTCCCGCCGAGCCGATCGCCAGCAGGTCGCCCGCGGCCGGGCGCTGCATTTCCCGCTCCAGCGCCAGGAAGTCGCCGGTCTCGCAGACCGGGCCCACCACGTCGGCAACGATGCGCGGCTCGGTCGCCGCCTTCACTTCCACGGGACGCACCTCGTGATAGGCATCATAAAGGGTAGGCCGGATCAGATCGTTCATCGCCGCGTCGACGATGACGAAATTGCGCACGTCGCCCTCCTTCAGGTAGATGACCCGCGTGACGAGGATTCCGGCATTTCCGGCGATCAGCCGGCCCGGCTCGAAGATCACCTTGAGATCCAGCTCGGTGACATGCTTGCGAACGATCTCGGCATATTCGACAGGCAGCGGCGGCGGATCATTGTCATCGCGATAGGGAATCCCCAGCCCGCCGCCAAGATCGACGGTCTCGATCCGGTGGCCGTCGGCCCGCAATTGCTGCACCAGCTCGGCCAGGATCGCGAAGGCATCGTCGAAAGGGCGCAGCCGCGTGATCTGGCTGCCGATATGCATGTCGATTCCGTGAACGGCGAGCCCGGGAAGCGCCGCCGCGCGCCGGTAGGCATCGCGGGCCCGGGCCCGCGCGATGCCGAACTTGTTCTCCGCGCGACCGGTGGCAATCTTGCTGTGCGTTTCCGGATCGACATCCGGATTGATGCGCAGGGATACCGGCGCGGGTCTGCCCGCGGCGACGGCGCGCGCCGACAGGAGTTCCAGCTCGGGCTCGGATTCGACATTGAAGCAGCGAATGCCTGCCGCCAGCGCGAAATCCATTTCAGCCGCGGTCTTGCCGACGCCGGAAAAGACGATGCGATCCGGCGCGATCCCCGCCGCAAGCGCGCGGCGCAGTTCTCCTTCCGATACGACATCGGCTCCGGCGCCCAGCCGCGCCAGCGTCGCGAGCACGGCCTGGTTGGAATTGGCCTTCATGGCGTAGCAGACCAGCGCGTCGAGGCCCGCAAATGCCTCGGCAAACACCCTGTAGTGGCGGGTCAGCGTTGCTGTCGAATAGCAATAAAAGGGCGTGCCCACCGCTTCGGCAATATCGGGTACCGGGACATCCTCGGCATGGAGGACGCCTTCCTTGTAGTGAAAGTGATGCATGAGATCCTACTCGATCAGCGCATCGAGGATGAAGCCGCGCTCCGGCGGCGCGGTCTCGGCCGGAACCTCTTCGCCACGGGCTTGCGCTGCTGCCGCTGACGGGGTGTCGAGATCGCCATGGCGGCCGCAAGCCGTCACGCCAAGTACGAGACCGGCTAGCGCAATCGCCACCCATGCTGGCCTGGATTTCATGCGTCGAACCTGCTTACCGAAGAACCCATTGCAGTTGATAGCCGAGATCGGACGATCTTGCACCCGCTTTCACCCATCCTGCAACCGTTTCTTCCACAGGTCGATCTGGCGCCGCACCTCCGATGGGGCCGTCCCGCCGAAGCTGGTGCGGCTTGCGACCGACCTCTCCACGGAAAGGGCCGCGATGGCTTCCGGGGTGATGCCGGGATGGAGTTCCTGCAGTTCGGCCAGCGGCAGGCTGTCGAGCGTGCCGTTCCGGCTTTCGGCCAGCGCCACGGCGCGCCCCGTAATGTGATGGGCCTCGCGGAAAGGCAGGCCGAGTTCGCGCACCAGCCAGTCGGCAAGATCGGTCGCGGTCGAATAGCCGGAACCCGCCGCCTGGCGCATCTTGTCCACATTCGCCTCGAGCCCCTCGATCATGCCCGTCATCGCTGCGATCGAAAGCTCCAGTGCTTCGGCCGCGTCGAACACCGATTCCTTGTCCTCCTGCATGTCCTTGGAATAGGCGAGCGGCAGGCCCTTCATCACGGTGAGCAGCCCGATCAGGTCGCCATTGATCCGCCCGGTCTTGGCCCGCACCAGCTCCGCCGCATCGGGATTCTTCTTCTGCGGCATGATCGACGAGCCGGTCGAGAAATCGTCCGGCAGGCGGATGAAGCCGAATTGCGGCGTCGACCAGATGACGATCTCCTCGGCGATCCGCGACAGATGCGTGGCCGTAATTGCCGCCATGGCCAGGAACTCCAGCGCGAAGTCGCGATCCGAAACCGAATCGATCGAATTGCGGGTCGGGCCGGAGAAGCCGAGCTTGCGGGCCGTCGCATGGCGGTCGATCGGAAATCCGGTGCCGGCGAGCGCGGCCGCGCCCAGCGGCGATTCATTGAGCCGCGTGCGTGCGTCACGGACCCTGCCGAGATCGCGCCAGAACATCTCGACATAGGCCATGAGGTGATGCCCGAACGTGACCGGCTGCGCCGTCTGCAGATGGGTGAAGCCGGGCATGACGGTTTCGGCATGCTGCTCGGCGCGTTTCAGGATCACGGCGATCAGGCGCAGCAGCGCATTGGCGGTCCGGTCGAGTTCGTCGCGTACCCAGAGCTTGAAATCGGTCGCCACCTGGTCATTGCGCGAGCGCGCTGTATGCAGGCGCCCGGCTGCCGGGCCGATCAGCTTCGCGAGACTTGCCTCGACATTCATATGAATGTCTTCCAGCTCCGTCTGGAACTCGAACTCGCCCGCCTCGATCGCTTCGGCGATCTGTTTCAGGCCCTCGGCAATGCGCGCATGGTCCTGTGCCGTAATGATGCCGGTTTCTGCAAGCATCTCGGCATGCGCAAGCGAGCCGGCAATGTCCTGGCGCCACAGCTTGCGGTCGAAGCCGATCGAGGCATTGATCGCCTCCATGATCCGGGAAGGTCCTGCGGCGAACCGTCCGCCCCACATCTGGTTGCTGGTCTTTTCCTCATTCATGGTATTTACCGGTTTCTGGAGAAGCATAATGACGGAACAGAACGACAGGCCTCGCACATCGCGCAAGATCCTTGCCCTGGCAGCACTTGCCGGAATCGCGGCGGGTGCAGTGGCCGTATACGTGACCGGCATGCCCTCTGGCAATCAGTTTGCCGAAGATGCCGGGGCCTGCACGGCGAAGTCCGAGCTGGCGCGGATCGCCGATGAGCTGGCGGTCGGCGAGGTCGCAGGCATGATGAAGGCCGATCCGGTACTGCTGGCCGGCCTCGGCTTTGAGGGTCCGGACGGCAGCGCGCTCACCATCGCCGATTTTGCCGGCAAGACCGTGCTGCTCAATCTGTGGGCGACCTGGTGCGCGCCCTGCCGCGCAGAAATGCCCGCGCTCGACAATCTGCAGCGGGAGCTCGGCAGCGACGGCTTCGAGGTCGTAGCCGTCAATGTCGAGAAGGGCTCGGACGAAAAGCCGCGCGGCTTCCTGGAGGAAATCGGCGTGACCGGGCTTGCTTTCTACCGGGACGAGACGCTCGGCCTCTTCAACGATCTGCGCAGCCGGTCCCTCGCGCTCGGCCTGCCCGTGACGCTGCTGATCGACCCCGAGGGCTGCCTGTTGGCCAACATGAATGGCCCGGCCGAATGGGACAGTCCCGATGCGAAACGGCTGATTTCCGGCCTGCTGAACCCGGAAACCTGACCGCAGGCAACGGCATCCCCGCCCGTGGCGGCCCCTTGCATCCTCCGGTCGGAAAGCGGAAACCACTTTCCGGGATCATCGATTCCTGGCTGGCGCATGATCTTGTCCGGAAAGCGGAAACCACTTTCCGGGATCATCGATTCCTGGCTGGCGCATGATCTTGTCCGGAAAGCGGAAACCACTTTCCGGGATCATGCGCTATCTTGTCGGAACCGGATGCTCGCCCCGGTAGTCATAGAAGCCGCGGCCTGTCTTGCGGCCGAGCCAGCCTGCCTCGACATATTTGACCAGCAGCGGACAGGGCCGGTATTTCGTGTCGGCCAGCCCGTCATGCAGCACCTGCATGACGGAGAGGCAGGTGTCCAGCCCGATGAAATCGGCAAGCTGGAGCGGCCCCATCGGATGATTGGCGCCGAGGCGCATCGCCGTGTCGATGGCCTCGACCGTGCCGACCCCCTCATAGAGCGTATAGATTGCCTCGTTGATCATCGGCAGGAGGATGCGATTCACGATAAAGGCCGGAAAATCTTCGGCAATGGTCGCCGTCTTGTCCAGACGCGCGACGAAGGCCTTCGCCAGGTCGAACGTCTCGTCATCGGTGGCGATTCCGCGTACCAGCTCCACAAGCTTCATGACCGGCACCGGATTCATGAAGTGGATGCCGATGAACTTCTCCGGCCGGTCGGTTTGCGCGGCAAGGCGCGTAATGGAGATCGACGAGGTGTTGCTGGCCAGCACTGCCCGGGGATTGAGGATATTCGAGATCTGCTGCAGGATCTTGCGCTTGATCGTCTCGTCCTCGACAGCGGCCTCGATGACCAGGTCGCAGCTTGCCAGATCCTCCAGCGCCAGCGCCGGCGCAATGCGGGCCAGCGCCTGCTCGCGCTCCTGTTCCGAAATCTTGCCGGAACTGACTTGTCTTGCCAGGTTGCCGCTGATCGTCGCGAGGCCTTTCTCGATCTGCCCCGGCGCCACATCATGCAGCAGCACGTCATAACCGGCCAGGGCCGCAACATGGGCAATCCCGCTGCCCATCTGGCCCGAACCGACGATTCCAACCTGCTTCACCCTGTCGGACATGCCTGACCTGTCTCCGTTACGAGGCGCGCCCGGCGCGCGCCTCTTCGCAGCCTCTTATAGCGCCTTTTCGAGTTCCGGCAGAATCTCGAACAGGTCGCCGACGAGTCCGTAATCGGCCACCTGGAAGATCGGCGCTTCCTCGTCCTTGTTGATGGCGACGATCACCTTCGAGTCCTTCATCCCCGCCAGATGCTGGATGGCTCCCGAAATGCCGACGGCAATGTACAGTTCCGGCGCAACCACCTTGCCGGTCTGGCCGACCTGCCAGTCATTCGGCGCATAGCCGGCGTCAACCGCAGCGCGGCTGGCGCCGATCGCGGCTCCGAGCTTCTCGGCGACTGGCAGCAGCACCTCCTGGAACTTCTCCGCAGAGCCCAGCGCCCTGCCGCCGGACACGATGACCCGTGCCGAAGTCAGCTCGGGACGATCGCTTTCGGACAGCTTGTTCTCGACGAAGCTCGAAAGCCCCGGATCGCCTGCCGCCTCGATCGTCTCCACCGGCGCAGACCCGCCTGCTTCCACCGCCTGGAACGAGGCTGTGCGGACAGTGATCACCTTCTTCGCATCGGTGGACTGGACCGTCTGGATCGCATTGCCGGCATAGATCGGTCGCTTGAACGTATCCGGACCCTCCACGGAGATGATTTCCGAGATCTGCATGACGTCCAGCAGGGCGGCGACGCGCGGCATCACGTTCTTGCCCATGGTTGTCGCGGGCGCGATCAACGTGTCATAGGCCGGCGCGAGCGAAACGACCAGCGCCGCCATTGGCTCGGCAAGCCGCTCGGCCAGCGCGTCCGACTCGGCAAGCAGCACCTTCGCGGCGCCCGTAAGCCCCGCCGCCGCCTCGGCTGCGGCGCGCGCATCCTTGCCGGCAACCAGCACATGCACCTCGCCGCCGATTGCGGCGGCCGCGCTCATGGCCTTGGCGGTCTGGTCGGAAAGGGTGGAATTGTCATGTTCGGCAATCAACAGAATGGCCATTGTTCGTTTCCTTTCAGACTAGAGCACGCCGGCTTCGTTCTTGAGTTTCGTTACCAGCTCGGCGACGTCCTTGACCTTGACGCCGGCCTTTCTTCCCTGCGGCTCTTCCGTCTTCAGCACGTTCAGCCGCGGCGCGGCGTCGACGCCGTAATCGGCGGGCGATTTCTCGTCGATCGGCTTCTTCTTTGCCTTCATGATGTTGGGCAGCGAGGCATAGCGCGGCTGGTTC
>CAYLGY010000077.1:0-12191 GCA_964383325.1 uncultured Rhizobiaceae bacterium | reverse complement strand
TCATGCGCGCCGCATTGTCGGCAATGGCGAACAGATCCACATCGTCGAAATGGGCCCGGTCGTCGCGCCAGTAATTGCGATTGCGGCGCAAGGTCATGCGCACGCCGCGCTCATGGCTGACGAATTCGTAGCCGCCCGTGCCATTCGGGTTTTCCCAGTCGATTCTGCCATCTGCATCAGCAGCGCCGATCACCAGATGGTAATCGGTACACATGTGCGGAAAGTCCGCATTGCCTTCCTTCAGTTCGAAGATCACCACATCATCGCCATCTGTGCGGATATCGGCGATCTGCTCGACAATGCCGCTTGCTGCCGAACCATTGGCTTCGTCGCGATGATGGTTGAAGGAAGCGACCACATCCCTGGCGTCCAGTGTCTTGCCATTGTGGAAGGTCACGTCCTTGCGCAGGCGGAACGTCCAGACCTTCGCATCCGGTGATGGCTCGTAGCTCTCGGCAAGCTGCGGCACGAGCTGGCCGGTCGCATCGACTTCGGTGAGATTGTTGTAGACAGCGCCCCATAGGCCGATATTGATCATGGTCGACGTACCCCAGGTGGCGGGGTCGTGCGAATCCCCGACATTGCCGAGCGAAACGCCGAGGCGGAAATGGCCGCCCTTCTTCGGGGTGGCTTCCTGTGCCAGAGCCATGTTTCCGAGGCCGAGCGCAAGCGCTGCTGCAGTGCCGCCCAGCAAGACCTGGCGGCGGTGCGGTCCGATTCCATGTGACTGGCTCATGATCCTATCCTTTCAGATTTCCTGCGGCACGCCTGCATGTTCGCGTGCCATTCTGGCGACTGCATCGCAGATCGCCGTGAAACTTTCCGCGGCACGACGTGACATGTAGCGTGCGCGTAGATAGCCATGCACGAGATGCGGCTCATTCCGCCACTCGGCGCTGATACCCGCTTCCCGCAGGCGCTCGACATATTCCTTCGCATCATCGCGCAGCGGATCGATGTCGGCGCTGACGACGAAAGCCGGCGGAAGATCCCGGAAGCTTGCCGCCCGAAGTGGCATGATCTCGGGATTGCTGGTTGCCGCCCGGTCGTGCCCCAGGCGCACCAGCACATAATATTCGCTTTCGTCGCGCCGCAGCAGCGGAGCCTCGGCATTCTCCATATAGGATCCCTTTGTGGTATCGCCACCGAGGCCCGGATAGATCAGGAACTGGGCGATCGGCCGCGGGGCGCCGGCGTCCCGGCGGCGCAGGCAAAGCGCCGCCGCCAGATTGGCGCCTGCACTGTCGCCGCCGACAATGACCGGCCTGCCATCGCCTGCCAGATGCAGGAAGGCCGTTTCCGCGTCATCGAGCTGCGCAGGGTGGAGATGTTCGGGCGCCAGGCGGTAATCGGCGGAAACCACTTCCAGCCCCGTGCGGGCCGCCAGTTCGGCGCAGACATCGTCATGACTATCAAGCCCGCCGACGACGAAACCACCGCCATGCAGGTAGAGCACCCGCACTTCGCCTGCATTTTCCGGCACATAGCGACGGGCCGGCACAGAATGTGCGCCCGCCTTCCGTGGCGCGATGGAAAAATCACTGACCTTCACGCTTCCCGGGCGCGGCGCGCGGAAGGCGGCGCAATATTTGTCGTACCAGGCCCGGTTCTCCTCCACGCTGAAATGAAAGGCGTCGGCCGGGTAGAAGGCGTTGGTCTTTTCGATGAAGGCAACAACTTCCGGATCGTCGGGCATGGGATACGCCATGACTTACTCCTTGAATGTCGCAGCAACCTGCTGCGTCTCCTTGCTGGCGAGATGCCGATCGAGCCAGTCCGGGTCCATATCCGGGACCGAGGACAGCAAGAGCTCCGTATAGGGATGGTGTGGCGGGGAAAAGACCGCATCCCGGGGTCCGTGTTCCACGATCAAGCCATCCTTCATGACCACGACATCATCGGCGATGGCCCGAACCGTCGCCAGATCATGGGTAATGAAGATGATCGTGAGACCAAGCTCGCCCTGCAGGCGCGACAGCAGTTTCAGCATTTCCTCCGCCACAAGCTGATCGAGGGCGGAAGTCACCTCGTCGCAGATGAGCAGGCTCGGCCGGGCTGCCAGGGCACGCGCAATGGCGAGGCGCTGCTTCTGTCCGCCGGACAATTCGCCCGGATAGCGGTCGATCAAGGTGTCGGGATCGAACTCGATCTGCTGCAACAACTCACGGATCCGCGCCTCGCGCGCCTTGCCCCCCATTCCGTGGTAGAGCTGCAGGGGCCGGCCGATGATTTCGCGTACGCGCTTGTGTGGATTGAGCGCTGTATCGGCCATCTGGAAAATGAGCTGGATCTGGCGTAGCGCTTCGGGCGTGCGGCGCGAGTACAGAGGTGGCAGTTCCTTTCCATCGAGCAGCACCTTGCCGGCGGTCTGCGGCAGCAGGCCGGAAATGACCCGCGCCAGCGTCGATTTTCCCGATCCGGATTCGCCAACGATCGCGGTGGTGCGGCCTGAATGGATTTCGAAACTTACGCCATGGAGAACCGGCGTAGTCCCGTAGCTGGCCTCGATTGACTCGAGGGAGAGGCAGGGCGTCGCGCCGGCTGCGACCTTCGGCTTTTCCGGCGCCCGGAACTTGCGTACCGCCCAGAGCGAACGCGTATATTCATCCCGGGGATGGGACAGCATCTGCCGGGTCTCTTCCTCCTCCACCACCCTGCCATGGCGTAGTACCATGATCCGGTCGGCCATCTGCGCCACCACGGCGAGATCATGGGTAATGTAGATTGCCGACGTGCCATGATCGCGTACAATGTTGCGGATGGCGGCAAGCACGCCGACCTGGGTAGTCACGTCGAGCGCGGTGGTGGGTTCGTCGAAAATGATCAGGTCCGGCTTGCAGATCATTGCCATTGCGGTCATGGCACGCTGCAACTGTCCGCCGGAAACCTCGTGCGGGTAGCGGAAGCCAATGGATTCCGGCCCCGGCAATTGCAGTTCGCGATAGAGCGCGATTGCCTCCGCTTCGGCCTCTGCCGGTTTCATGAGGCCACGCAGCACGGGCATTTCCGTCGTCTGGCGCATGAGCGACCAGGCAGGATTGAACGAGGCCGCCGCCGATTGCGCCACATAGGCGATGCGCGTGCTGCGCAGGCCGTTGAGCCTGCCCGCAGGGGCACTCGCCAGCTCCATCCCGTCAAAGCGGATCGATCCCGATTCGATGCTGCAACCGTCGCGCGTGTAGCCCATGGCCGCAAGTCCGAGCGTGGACTTGCCTGCGCCCGATTCGCCGATCAGCCCGAGGATCTCGCCCTTGGCCAGGTTCAGGTCGATATTGTCGATCAACGTAGCGATGCCCTGGTCGCTGCGCCCGGTGATCGTAAGACCACGAATTTCGAGTAGCGGCTTGGAAGAAGCGTTCGGGTGCATGCTGTCAGTCCTTCAGGCCGCTGAAGCGGTGCAGGATCCAGTCCACCACCAGATTGACGGAAACGGTCAGCAGCGCAATGGCCGCGGCGGGAAGAAGCGGCGTCAGGTCGCCATAGGTAATCAGGCTCGCATTGTCTCGAACCATCGATCCCCAGTCGGCCGCCGGGGGCTGGATGCCAAGCCCCAGGAAGCTGAGCGCGGAGATGAACAGGAATACGAAGCAGAAGCGCAAGCCGAATTCGGCGATCAGAGGTGCAGCAGCATTCGGAAGTACCTCGCGCAGGATCAGCGACGCCGTGCTCTCCCCGCGCAGGCGGGCAGCATCGAGAAATTCCATGACTGAAATGTTCATGGCAACGGCGCGCGCGAGACGGAATACGCGAGTCGATTCGATCGCAGCAATGATGGCCACCAGATTGAACAGGGAAGTGCCGAAGATCGACAGCATCAGCAATGCCAGGATCAGCGACGGAATCGCCATCAGGACGTCGACGCACCAGGCGAGAAACCGGTCCATGCGCCCGCCGAGCGTCCCCGCCAGCAAACCGAACACGCTGCCGAGGATGAAGGCGATGACGGTCGTCACGAGGGCGATGCCCACCGAATTGCGGGTACCGTAGATCAGGCGGCTCAGCATGTCGCGGCCCAGATTGTCCGTGCCGAACCGGTGCTCGCTGCTCCAGGGCGCGAACTCGAAATCCACGATCTCCCGCTCGCCATAGGGAGCGATCACGGGAGCGCCGGCCGCAACCAGCAGGATGGCGCAGATGACTGCCATGCCGAACCACGCCGAGGGCGGCGCGGTGCGCAGATTGCGCAGCAGGATCCTCATCCCCGCCTCCGCAATCTCGGATTGCTCAGGATGGACAGGATGTCCGCTGTCAGGTTCAGGAGGATGTAGGTGGCCGCGAAGATCAGGCAGGCGACCTGCACGACGGGGATGTCGCGGCGCGCGACCGAATCGACGAGTAGCTGGCCGAGGCCCGGATAGACAAACACCACTTCCACCACCACGACGCCCACCACCAGATAGGCGAGATTGATGGCCACCACATTGATGATCGGGGCTAGCGCATTGGGGAGCGCATGCGCCACTACCACGCGCGCTGCGGGCACACCCTTGATGCGCGCCATTTCCACATAGGGACTGGCGAGCACATTGACAATGGAGGCGCGTGTCATGCGCATGATGTGTGCCGTGATGCCGAGCGTGAGCGTCAGTGCGGGAAGAAAGGCCCGGTAGAGCCGCTCGCCGAAGGGCGCATCGCCCGAAATGCTGGCGAGGCTTGGAAAGAGCGCCCAGCTCACGGCGAACAGGAAGATGATGAGATAGGCTACAAAGAATTCGGGCATGGAGATTGCCGTCAATGCCGTCACATTGATGGCGCGGTCGATCGTCTGGCCGCGATAGAGCGCGGCGATGATCCCAAGCGCGAGGGAGAGCGGTACTGCCAGCACGGCCGCATAGGCGGCCAGGAAGAAGGTGTTCATCAGCCTTCCGCCAATCAAGTCGGAAATTGGCTGGCGCGAGGCGAGCGAAATGCCGAGGTCACCGCTGAAAATGCCGCCGATCCAGTCGAGGTAGCGGGTCAGCGGCGGCTGGTCGAGTCCCATCTGGCGCCGAAGCGCTTCCACGGCGTCCGGCGTGCGCGCCTGCCCGAGGATCTCTTCCGCGGCATCACCCGGGAGCAGGTTGACCGCGCCGAAGACGATCAGCGAGATGACGAACAGCGTCAGCAGGCCGAGACCGAGCCGGGCCAGGATCATGCGGCGTATCGATTTCACGAGCGCATGCTTCCGCTTGGGTCGCGGTTCAGGCGTAAACGTGTCGTGCTCGTCGGGCTTTCTCTCAAGATCACGCCCTCCTGCGTTACAGACTGCTTCCCTCGCGCAAGGAGGAAAAGCGGATGACTGCATCAGCAAATATACAATGGACGCCTTTTCGTCAAAATCGCTGCTGCCGGGAGGCCTGCGCCAGCCATTTTCCGGCCGCCGTTCAAGCTCCGAGTATTGCGCGCAGCGCGGCGATTACGCCGCAATCATGGCCGTTTGCGTGCAGTCGGCGGGCCATAGCTCGCCGCAATCCGGCCGAGGGCTGACGCAACAGGTTCCCTAACGACCTGCATGCTGGCGCCACTGGCATGCAGCAGGGTGGCGCCGTCGGCCAATAGTGCGACATGGCCGGGCCAGAACAGGAGATCGCCGCGGCGAAGCGGCTCATCTTCGGCGAGCGCGGCGCCGATCGCCGCCTCCTGCATGTCGGAATCCCGCGGCACCCGCCGGCCCGCCATGCGCATCGCAAGCTGAACGAGGCCGGAACAGTCAATGCCGAAGGCGGAGCACCCGCCCCAGAGATAGGGCGTCCCCAGCAGCCTCTCGGCGGCTTCGACAGGGTCCTCCAGGCGGAAACCGGCCGGCACGAGATGGCCGGCAAAGACAAACCCGCCGGAAGCGAGCTCGCAATAGGCGGTGCCGCGATTGTCGACCGTGCCGGCAACCGCTAGCTGCGAGCCCATGGACAGCGCCATCGCTGGCGGGAGACGCAGCTCGGGCTCGGGATAGACAAATGTGCGCGGTGCCGCGACCAGATGGGTCGGCATCGCCCGGACCGGGCCAAGTGCTTCTTCCCGCACATAGCCGGTGTAGGAATCGTGATCGGACTGCACCCAGCACCAGCCATCGGCCCGGTCGAAGATGCGCGCCCGGTCGCCGAACAGCCATTGCGTTTCGATCCCGGCCCCATCCTTCGGTCGGCGATGGATCGAGGCGACAGGAACCGAAATCTGTCCCGCTTCGCCCTCGACGAAACGCGCCGCCGCCACCTTGCCGCGCAGTCGGATGTCGGCAAGATCGTCCCGCCAGGCGTGAAGGCGGCGATCGGGCTGCTTCGTCACGGACGGCCCTCCAGTTTAGGTTGCCTTTGCGCCGCCATGACGTTCCTCGAGCAACCGGAAAAGCGACCGGATGCATTGCGCCTCGCCGCCGGCCGGGCAATGGGGCTTCGCCTTCGGATTCCAGCCATAGACATCGAAATGGACCCAGCTTCGCGCCTTGCCGACGAAATGCTTCAGGAACAGCGCCGCGGTCACCGCGCCGGCAAAGCCGCCCTCGGTCACATTGTTGAGGTCGGCAAATTTCGATTTCAGCCCGTCGGCATAGGGCTGCCAAAGCGGCAGGCGCCACATCGGATCTGCATGCGCCGTCGCGTGTCCCGCCAGCTCGCTCGCCAGCGCATCGTCATCCGTGAAGAAGGGCGGCAGATCCGGGCCAAGCGCTACCCGGGCGGCGCCCGTCAGCGTGGCCATGTCGATCAGAAGGTCGGGGCCCTCCTCATCCGCCAGGGCCAGCGCATCGGCAAGGATCAGGCGTCCTTCTGCATCGGTGTTGCCGATTTCCACGGTCAGCCCCTTGCGGCTGTGCAGAATGTCTCCGGGCCGGAACGAGGCCGAGGAAATGGAATTTTCCACGGCGGGAATGAGCACGCGCAGCCGCAGGTCGAGACCGCTCGCCATGATCATCGACGCCAGGCCGAGAACATTGGCTGCGCCGCCCATATCCTTCTTCATCAGCAGCATGCCGCTGGACGGCTTGATGTCGAGGCCGCCCGTATCGAAGCAGACGCCCTTGCCGACCAGCGTCACCTTAGGCGCATCCTCCCTGCCCCAGCGCAGGTCCACCAGGCGGGGCGCCTGCGCCGCCGCGCGGCCAACGGCATGGATCATCGGCAGGTTCTGCTGCAGCAAGCCCTCGCCGGAGATCACGCTGCATTCGGCGCCCATGCGGGCCGCGAGGGCGCGCGCAGCGGCCTCCAGCGCCTCCGGCCCCATATCCGAGGCAGGCGTGTTGATGAGATCCCGCGCCAGACAGATGCCGTCGACAATAGTCGAAATTCGTTCGGCCTTCACGCCCAGCGGCAACTGGATGCGCACCTCGTTGCCCTTCTTGCCGCCATAGCGCGTGAAGCGGTAGCCGCCGAGCGAGACCGCCAGCATGGCCAGTTCCGGAAGTGGCGGCGGTTCGGCAAGATACCAGTCGCCGGCCGGCAGGTCGCGGCCGAGCGCGCCGCACAGCATCGCAGCCTCCGCCCCGGTCTGGTTGCCCAGCCCGAGCACGGCGCCGCCAATCTGGCCGCGCGGGTCAGGCAAAAGGGCAAGAGTGCCGGCATCCGGCCGGTATCCGCTGGCGTCCAGCCAACGCTGTTCCTGCGCTGCGAGGTGAAGATCGCTGCCCTCGCGCGCCAGATGGATCGGCCGCGCACCGGGAAGGCGCTCCTGAACCAGTTCTACCGGCATCTGCTACCCCATGCCCGGATAATTCGGGCTCTCGCGTGTGATGGTGACATTATGGGCATGGCTTTCCCGCAGCCCGGCGCTGGAAATGCGCACGAAGACGGAATCATTGCGCAACTCCACGAGATTGCGTGAACCGACATAGCCCATCGCGGCGCGCAAGCCGCCGGCGAGCTGATGCAGCACGCCCGAGACCGGCCCCTTGTAAGGCACCTGTCCCTCGATGCCTTCCGGCACGAGTTTCAGCGCATCCCGCACCTCGGCCTGGAAATAGCGGTCCGCCGAGCCACGCGCCATGGCGCCCACCGATCCCATGCCGCGATAGGCCTTGTAGGACCGCCCCTGATGCAGATAGACCTCGCCTGGACTCTCGTCGGTCCCGGCCAGCAGCGAACCGATCATGGCCGCGCTGGCTCCGGCGGCCAGCGCCTTGGCAAGGTCGCCGGAATACTTGATGCCACCATCGGCAATGACCGAGACGCCATGCCGGTCAGCCTCCTCCACGGCGCCGAGAATTGCGGTGAGCTGTGGCACGCCGACGCCGGCAACGATCCGTGTCGTGCAGATGGAGCCCGGTCCGATACCGATCTTCACCGCATCGGCGCCCGCATCGATCAGCGCGCGTGTGCCTTCCGGCGTCGCGACATTTCCGGCAATGATTCGGATTTCGCCGGAGATGCGCTTCACGTCGCCGACGGCATCGAGCACGCGCTGCGAATGGCCATGCGCCGTGTCGATCACCAGCAGGTCGACCCCGGCATCGATCAGCCTTTCGGCTCGCGCAATCGCCTCGGGACCGACGCTGATCGCGGCGGCAGCGCGCAAGCGGCCCTGGCCATCCTTGGTGGCATTGGGATTGAGCCGCGATTTCTCCATGTCCTTGACGGTGATGAGGCCGACACATCGTCCCTGTCCGTCGACCACGAGCAGCTTTTCGATCCGGTGCTGGTGCAACAGGCGCTTGGCCTCTTCCTGGCCGACGCCCTCGCCGACGGTGATCAGGTTTTCATGGGTCATGAGCTCACGCACCGGCTGCGCCGGATCGGACGCGAACCGGACGTCGCGATTCGTCAGGATGCCGACCAGCTTGCCCGGCCGGTTGCTGCCCTTGCCGCCATTCTCGACGACCGGAATGCCGGATATCCCGTGCTGGCTCATCAGGGCGCGCGCATCGGAAAGCGTCGCCTCCGGACCGATGGAGATCGGATTGATGACCATGCCGCTCTCGAATTTCTTCACCTTGCGCACTTCCTCGGCCTGTTCCTCAAGCCCGAGATTGCGGTGAATGACGCCGATGCCCCCGGCCTGCGCCATGGCGATCGCCAGCCGCGCTTCGGTCACGGTATCCATCGCCGAGGAAAGAATCGGCAGATTGAGATGAATGTCCCGGGCGATGACCGTCGAGATATCCGCTTCTGACGGCAGGATCTGCGAGTGGCCCGGCTGCAGCAGGACATCATCGAAGGTCAGCGCCTCGGCGCCCGTAATTGTCTGGATGATCCTGGCCATGGCCTCTCCTTTGACGAAATGGACGCCGCGGGACGGGACTCGAATCGGCGGCGGCCGGGTAATCAACTTTCAGGATTGGCGCCGGCTCGTACCATGACGTCCGGCTCTTGAAAAGGCCGGAAGCGCGGCCCTGTAGCTATTCCCTGCCCTTGAACTCCCGGGCCAGCAGATAGAGCTCGACCGATTCGCCACGGCTCGCCGGTGGTTTCAGGTGATGCACCGAGCGGAAATTCTGCTTCAGCCGGGCCACGAGTTCCGATCCTGCCCCGCCCTGAAAGGTCTTGGCAAGAAAATCCCCGCCCGGCTGCAATACGGAAAGGGCGAAATCCGCCGCCGTCTCGCACAGATGCATGGTGCGCAGGTGATCAGTCTGGCGATGTCCCGTCGTCGGCGCGGCCATGTCGGACAGCACGAGATCGGGCGCGGCGCCGAGCGCCTCCATCAGCGCCTCCGGCGCGTCGGGATCCAGGAAATCCTTGCGCAGGAAAATGACGCCCGCGACCGGATCCATCTCCAGATAGTCGATCGCCACTACAGCCGGCTTCTCCTGCGTCGAGCCGACACGCGCGGCGGCAACCTGGCTCCAGCCGCCAGGCGCGGAGCCGAGATCGACGACCTTCCGGCCTGGCCGCAGCAATTCGTGGCGCGCATCGATTTCGAGCAGCTTGAACGCCGCCCGGGAACGATAGCCCTCCGCGCGCGCCCGCGCTACATAGGGATCGTTGAGATGGCGTTCGAGCCAGCGCCGCGAAGAGGGCTTGAGGCCGCTCTTGCGGGTCACCCGGGTCTTCATCTGCCGGATGCCGCTACCCGGCCGGGGCTTGCGGGTCATGGCCGGCGCCCCCGGTTCCTGCCGTTCCAGACGCCGTCTGCATTCATCATCTCGATCAGTATCCCCTCACGCAAGCCGCGATCGGCGACGCGCAGCCGCGGCGCAGGCCAGACGCGGCGAATGGCCTCCAGAATGGCGCATCCGGCCAGCACGAGATCGGCGCGGTCCGCCCCGATGCAGGCATTGGCGACCCGCTCCTCGAAAGTCCACCCGATCAAACGTTGCACGATGGCGTCCGTTTCCGCGTCGCTCAGCCACAAACCGTCCACTCGCCGCCGGTCATAGCGTTGCAGGCCCAGATGCACGCCCGCAAGGGTCGTCACGGTTCCAGAAGTGCCGAGAAGATGAAAATCAGGGCCGGCGGCCAGCGTGCCCAGCGCGTGCCGGGCCTGGAATTTTCCCAGCAGTTCCGAAACATCCTCGATCATTGCCGAGAAGATTTCCGGCGTCACCCTGCGCCCGCCGAATCGTTCCGCCAGGGAAACGACGCCCACCGGCAGCGAGGTCCAGGCCACGATATGACGGGAAAGCTGCCGGCTGTGCCGGCGGGACAGATCGATCAGGGCGATTTCCGATGAACCGCCGCCAATGTCGAACAGGACGACGGCATTTGTGCCGCGCTCGATCAGCGACGAGCAGCCCGCCACTGCGAGGCGCGCCTCTGTCTCGCGATCGACGATTTCCAGCTCCAGCCCGGTACGCTCGCGCGCCCTGTCCAGAAACTCGGCTCCATTGACCGCCGACCTGCAGGCCTCCGTTGCGATCAGCCGAAACCGCGCGCCGGGTCGCAGCCTCAGCTTGGCGGCGCAGATTTCCAGCGCCTCGATGGAACGCTGCATCGCGGCCTCGCTCAGCCGGCCATTGCTGCCGAGACCCTCGCCGAGCCGAACGATGCGGGAGAAGGCATCGACGACGCGAAACTGGCCGGGCCGCGTCGGCACCGCTACCAATAGCCGGCAATTATTGGTGCCCAGATCAAGTGCAGCATAAGCAGTGGCGCGTCTGCCGGGTTCCCGGCCAGCGGCGGAAGGCCTCGCAGGCCTTGCAGCGCCCACATGCCGCGTCGTGGCAGGGACGGCAACAGGATCGACCGCCCTGGCGGGCGCCTCGACCATCGCGTTCGCCGGAAATTCTCCGGCGCGCGCATAAACCTTGCGCTGGCGTCGGCGCTTGCGCCGCCTGCCTCTGGGTCGGCCTGAACCGGGGCCGCCATCGTTGCCATTCCCGTTCCCGGAGATGGCGTCGGCATGGCCTTTACCTGTCGCTGGCGCCGAACTCCGCGCGCCATCCCCGACAGACGCCCCCGGATACGGCTGCGATGTGCCGGATTCGGAGTCGTTCAATTTCGTTCCTTCGGCGCCGCGCTGACAGCTTCTCGCCGCCGCTGCAGGCGCATTCGTGCATCGTTGCCCTGATTGTAGCAGTGCTTTCGCCAAACCCCAAGCTCGGATCGCGGATAAATTTCTCGTGAGAATCCGATTGTCCGGCATGGACAGACTGTTTCCGGAAAGGATGGATTGCCAGAGAGAATCATTTCACTAGAGTTTGGCGAACCGAAAATTTTCCAACGGAGAACACGGATATCCATGCTGGACACCTATCGCCCTCAGGCCCTCGCCTTGCTTCGCATCGTCACCGCCCTGCTCTTCATCGCCCATGGAACTCAGAAGCTTTTCGGCTTTCCCGGAGGGAGAGCACCCATGGAACTGTTTTCGCTGATGGGGCTGGCCGGAGTGCTGGAAACCTTTGGCGGGCTGCTGATCCTGATCGGATTCCAGACCCGCTTCGTCGCCTTCATCCTGTCCGGCATGATGGCATTCGCCTACTGGATGGCGCATGCGCCCCAGAGTTTCTATCCGGTCCTGAATGGCGGCGACGCCGCGATCCTCTTCTGCTTCGTATTCCTGTACCTGGTCTTTGCCGGCCCCGGCGCACTGAGCGTGGACGGTGCGCGCCGGGGATGAAACCGGCGTGATCCCATCCCATATTCCGCTTGCCGGAACGGATCTCAGGTCTTGATCGACCCGGCAGATGTGCTACAAGGCGGCACCAATGCCGAAGCGCTTCCTGTCCGGAATATTGGCGTACCATCTGCTACGGTGAGGCCGCCTTTCGGCAAGCGGTTGAAATGACTGCAAGTTGGGGAATAGGTTAACGGTAGACCCGCGGACTCTGACTCCGTTAGTCCTGGTTC
>CAYLGY010000076.1:0-12583 GCA_964383325.1 uncultured Rhizobiaceae bacterium | reverse complement strand
GACATAGCTCGCAAGCCTGCCTTCCTCGCGGCGCACGACCAGCGACATCTTGGCGTGGGTCTTCAGCTCGATGAAGCCGAACACGACCTGGACGCCGGCGCGTTCGAGGTCCCGCGCCCAGCGAATATTGGCCTCCTCGTCGAAACGGGCCTTCAGCTCAACCAGCGCCGTTACCGATTTTCCGGCTTCCGCTGCATCGATCAGCGCGCGCACGATCGGGCTGTTGTTGGATGTGCGGTACAGGGTCTGCTTGATGGCGACGACGCAGGGGTCCATTGCCGCCTGGCGCAGGAATTGCACCACCACGTCGAAGGATTCGTAAGGATGGTGGACGACGATGTCCTTTTCGCGGATCGCCGCCAGACAGTCGCCGCCATTCTCGCGGATCCGCTCGGGAAATCGTGGATTATAGGGCTCGAATTTCAGATCGTTGCGCGGCAGGGCCGCGATCTCCGAGATCTGGCTCAGCGCCAGCAACCCTTGCTGCACGCTGACTCGGTCGCCCGAGACTCCCAGCTGCTGCGCCACGAAGGCGCGCAGATTCTCGGGCATGCCGGAGGAGATTTCCAGCCGAATCACCGAACCGCGCCGGCGCCGCTTCAGCGCCGTCTCGAAGAGGCGCACGAGGTCCTCGGCCTCTTCCTCCACCTCGATATCGCTGTCGCGCAGGATCCGGAACGTTCCCGACCCCTTGAGCGTGTAGCCGGGGAAGAGGTCGGCGACATGCATGCCGACGAGGTCTTCCAGCGTGATGAAGGTGGTCTGGCGGCCACGGTCGGGCAGGCGCACGAAGCGGTTGAGGGCCACCGGCAGGCGCAGCACGGCCACCATCCCGCCTTCCTTGCGCCGCCGATGCGCCAGTTCCAGCGCCATGGAGAAGCCGAAATTCGGGATGAACGGGAATGGATGCGCCGGATCGATCGACAGCGGCGTCAGCACCGGGAAGATCTGGTTGCGGAAATATTTGTCGGCCCAGTTCATCTCGGCGCGCGTCAGGTGCCGCGGTCCGACGATGCGGATCTTTTCCAGCGCCAGCTCTTCCAGCAATAGCGAAAGACAGGCCTGCTGCTCGCGCTGCAGCGCGTCCGATTCAACCAGCAATTGTTCAAGCTGCTGCTCCGGCGTCCGTCCATCGGGAGCGCGCTGAGTGATCCCTTCCCGCACCTGGCCGTCGAGCCCGGCCACCCGAACCATGAAGAACTCGTCGAGATTGGCGGCGGAAATGGAGAGAAAACGCAGCCGCTCCAGAAGCGGGTGATTGTCGTTCTGGCTTTCCTGCAGCACCCGGCGGTTGAATTGCAGCCAGGAGAATTCCCGGTTGATGAACCGTTCCGGGCTCTGCATGAGTTCGCTGACATGCCCGGATACGGGAGTGGCAGTCGTCGTGGGAATCGGTATGTGTTCGTTCATGTTCTCGGCCGCCAGCGCGATCTTCCGTTCTGTCATAGCACAATTCCTCGCGGCGCAAAGTTGCAGCGTGGCAAAGGATTGCGGCAGGATGGCAGCGCGGCGCTTGCAATGCGCCGCCGCATGCGCCAAATCCGGACAGGAATGCCCGCCGGCGGCGCAGCCGGGATGGCGGGCGGAACGAGGCAATTCAACCGCGGGAGCAGCCATGGCCGGCCATTCCATACCGCATTTTCACAATAGCGACGGACATCCCGTCATCCATATCGGCGTCCGGGAGTTCAAATGCATCGGCGCATTGCCGCCGCAGGACCATCCGCATGTCTATCTCGACATGGGCGATGGCGTCGAACTGGTCTGCCCCTATTGTTCGACCCTCTATCGACATGACCCGTCCCTTGCCGCCAGCGAGACGCAGCCGGATGGCTGCCTGGTCGGTGAACACGGAACGCATGTCTGATCGTCCGGACTTGTCCGACGCCGCTGCGGGGCCGTTCATGCAGGCGGAAGGAAACCGATGGGCACAGCGCTTCCCCTTGTAATCGCCGGCGCCGGCATTGCCGGGCTGACCGCGGCGCTGGCCGCGGCCGGGAAGGGGTACAGGGTGGAGCTCTTCGAGCGGGCGCCGCATCTGCTCGAACTCGGTGCCGGGCTGCAGGTTTCGCCCAATGCCAGCCGGATCCTGGCGCGGCTGGGCGTCCTCGACAGGCTGGGGGATTCGGCGCTCCGGCCCCGCGCCATCCGCATCCTGGACGCGAGTACCGGCCGGACGCTGGCGATGCTCCCGCTCGGGCAATGGGCGCAGGCCCGCTGGGGAGCGCCCTATCTCGTCGCGCATCGGGCCGATCTGCAGAATGCGCTGCTGGATGCGGTGCGGAACGATGCCGGCATCGACCTGCAGATGGGCGTGGACGTGACCGGCGCGCATCCCGAGGCGGATGGGCTTGCCATTGACCTTTCGAGGTCGGGCGACCGGTCACGGACGGCAGGCGCTGCCCTGATCGCGGCGGATGGCGTCTGGTCCGACCTGCGCCGTGAGCTTCGCGGGCAGGAGCCAAGCGGATTTTCCGGCTTCGTGGCGTGGCGGTCGACCCTGTCGGCCGCGGCGGGCGAAGCGGGTCTCTTCGAACGCGACCTCGTCCACGTGTTCGTTCATCCCCGCTTCCATCTGGTGGCCTATCCGTTGCGCGGCGGCGCGCTCATCAATCTGGTCGGCATCCTTCGCGGCGGACCCATCGCCGAAAGCTGGGCCCATATCGGCGAGCCGCTGGGACTCTCGCAGGCCATGGCAGGCACCGTGACGGCGCCGGTCGTTTCCGCCACGAACTGGACATGCTGGCCGATCCATGAGGTCGACAGCGACGGGCCGTGGGTGAGCCGGGACCGGATCGCCCTCATCGGCGACGCGGCGCATGCGATGAGCCCATATTCAGCGCAGGGCGCGGCAATGGCCATCGAGGATGCCCATGTGCTGGCAGAGTGCCTGCCGCGGCCTGAGGCCGCTCCGGAAGGGATCCTGCGCGCCCTGCGGCGCTACGAAGCGCGTCGCAAGCCGCGCATCCGCCAGGTTCGCCAGCGCACGCAGCTCAATCGCCTTGCCTGGCACGCGCCCGGGCCGCTCGCCCTGGCCCGGAACATTGTCCTGTCGCTGCGCGGCGGCGAGCGCATGATGCGCGACCTGGACTGGCTGTACGGCGTGAGCGGGTAGGGCTCCGCCACGCCTGTTGCGCCGCCTTGCGAAGCCGGATGCTATTCCCCGTCGAGGGCCTGCGCGGCGGCGAGCACCTCCTCGGCATGACCGGGCACGCTGACCTTGCGCCAGATCCGGGCGATGCGTCCCTCCGGATCGATCAGCACGGTCGTGCGATCGACTCCCATATACTTGCGTCCATACATGCTCTTTTCCGCCCATACGCCATAGGCTTGCAGCATTTCCTTCGATTCGTCCGAAGCGAGCGCGACTTTCAGCCCGTGCTTGTCACGGAACCGGTCATGCGAGGCAACCGAATCGGGCGAAACCCCCAGAAGGTCGGTCCCGCTGGCGGCGAAGGCATCGGCAAGGCCGGTAAAATCGATGGCCTCCGCGGTGCAGCCACTGGTGTCGTCCTTCGGATAGAAGAACAGCACCAGCTTCCGGCCGCGATAGTCGACAAGACTTACGGCGCCGCCTCCGTCGCGCGGAAGTGTGAAATCGGGTGCGCTATCGCCTTCGTTCAATGTTGCCATGCCATGGACCTCCTTACATAATGCATCCAGCATTCTCATATAGGGAGAAGGAGAGAATCGTCCATTGACGATTGCACAGGGGCCCGTGGCCAGATGATGGAGCGGCGAGGGCGATGAAGCTCGAGGCCGATCGGCCGGACGTTGAGAAGACAAGGGATCGGGCCGGTGGGGGACGCAGGGGGAGGCGCATGCCTTCGCTTGTCCGGCGCCTGTTGCGGTTTGCCGTCTTCCTCTCCGTGCTCACGGTCCTGGGCCTCGGCGCGCTAATCTTCGCCGCAACGAGCGGAATGGGCAGGGGGCAGATCGAGTCTCTGGCGCAGCGGGCATTGAGCCAGTTCGCCGGCGACGCAATGACCGCCCGCTTCGGCGGCGCTTCCCTGGTCTTCGATGGCATCAATCTGGTTGGGCTCGAATTGCTTGACGTCCGGCTCGGCGACGGCTCCGGCGACACCAGGATGGCTACTGCCGGGCGGTTGCGGTTCGGCGTCGCCCTCATCCCGCTTCTGCAAGGCAGGATCGAACTGACCGGCGCGCGGCTGGCCAATGCGCGCATCATCCCCGTTCCGACCGCCAGCGCAGCCGCAACTACGGTCACGAAAGGGGTGACGGGCCTTTTGGCCCCGTTGCGCAATGCGCGCGGCCTGGTCGAGCCCGATCGGGTGGCGCGGGAACTGCTAGTCCAGGCAGGCCGGGTATATTCCGTCTTTACCGACCGGCCGGGGGCGGAGATCCGCGTCTCCGGTCTTGTGATCGATCCGGATCCCGACGGTCTCGGCGATGAGGTCATCATCGAGGAAGCGGTAATTGCCAAGCAACAGGGCAGAATCGCGATCGAAGCAGAGGGCACGGCGCGGACCTTCCATTTTACCGCCAGCGGCGCGATCCAGAGGGACGCGGCAGCCGGGATTTCACTGGATGCGACAATTGACGTGCCCCGTCTCCATGTCGATTTCGGTCCCGACCAGCTCGGTCGGGAGCGGGGGGAATTCACCTCCGGCGCACGCTTCGCCATTGCCGCGCGCCAGTCGGGAGATGGTCGGGCACATGCCGATCTGGATCTGCTTCTGGACAATGCCTTCCTGTCCACCCGCGAGGGCGACCTGGAAGAGGGGCGCTACCGGCTGCAGGCAAGGCTGGAGGAGGGGACCGGCAAGGTCGAATTCATCGGGCTGCAGGCCGAGGTCGGCCGCAACCATCTGCATTTTCATGGCGCCTTCGCGCCTGCACCGGAATCGGTCCATCCCGATCCTGTCTATCGCTATGAACTGGTCAGCGATGGCTCGCGCCTCGCACCTGCCGATTCACCCGAACCGACCCTGACCGTGCTGGCCCGCATTGCCGGGATCGTCGATCCTCGCGACGGCCGCGTTACTGCCGACGAGCTTGGGGTGCGGACCACACATGGCGCGCTCATGGGCAAGGGCGCGCTGGTCTTCTCCGGAGGCACGTCACCCGCGGCCTTTCTGGCGATCTCGGCCACCGACATTCCGGTCTCGCATGCAAAGCAGTTATGGCCATGGATTTCGGCCCATGGCGCGCGCCGATGGGCGCTGGACAATGTGTTCGGCGGCACGCTGCGCAGCAGCCAGGTGACGCTCAGCACCCGGCCCGGCCAGCTCGGATCGGGAATTCCGCTCGGCCCGGAGGAAGTCTCCGGACGCTTCGAGATCGAGAATGCGCGCTTCAACCTCACGGGCGAAATTCCGCCGGTGCGCGATGCCAGCGGCACGGTGGAGTTTGCCGGCCGTTCGGTCCGCATCGGGCTTTCCTCCGGCACGGTCTACATGCACAGTGGCAGGTCAGTGGAAGGGAGGAACGGCACGCTGGCGATTGACGTCATTCGCGGCGAGCCGCTCATGGGCACGCTCGAGATCGACATTGCCGGCGATGCCGATGCCGTTACGGAACTGGCGGCCTACAAGCCGATCGACGCGCTGCGGTTCCTCGACCTGAAGCCGGCCGATTTCAGCGGCAGGGTGACCGGCCATGTGTCGGGGATGATCCCGTTGCAGCGCGAGGTGGACAGCGCCCTGATCGACTGGGATGTCCAGCTCGACTATGAGGCGCTCGACATTGCGCGGTCCTTTGACGGCCAGTTCCTGACCGAAGCAGTGGGAAGCATCCATGTCGACCGGACCCGGGCCCGGATCGAGGCGCGCGGGCGCCTGAACGGCGTACCGGCCGAGCTATCCCTGATCGAGCCGCTGGATCGCGACAGGGAAAGCCGGCGGGATATCCGGATCGAGCTCGATGACAAGGCGAGGGCCCGGCTGATGCCGGGACTGGAAACGATCATTACCGGGCCCGTGTCCGTTTCCGTCACGCAGGACGCCGATGGCGCGCGCAGGGTCGATGCAGATTTGTCCCGCGCGGTGCTGCATTTTCCCTGGGTAGGCTGGCGTAAGGGCAGCGGCGTGGCGGCCAGCATGCGGTTCACCATGCGCGAGCGCAATGGCTCGACCGAGCTGGAGGACTTCCTGGTCGAGGGCGAAGGCTTCGCCATCGAGGGCAAGGCGCGGCTTGCCGAGGGTCGGCTTGCCGAGGGCAATTTCCATCGGGTGCGGCTCAATCGCGACGACCGGTTCAGCCTCGTGCTCGCTCGGCAAGGCGAGGGCTACCGGTTGAATCTTTCCGGCAAGCGGATCGACGTGCGTTCGCTGGTCAAGCAGGCGCTTTCCGGTTCCGGAACGCAACGCGCCGGTTCCGGCGATGCGACGCCGATCTGGCTGCAGGCGAAATCCGAAATCGTGACGGGCTTTGGCGGCGAAGAACTTCGCGCGGTCACGCTGGACTATCATGGCGCGGGCGACGCGATTTCGGCTCTGACACTGAACGCAACCACGCGCCACGGCCTGCCCTTCAGCGCCAGCGTCCAGGAAACGCAGGGCAGGCGGGGTGTCAGGATGCAATCCGCCGATGCCGGATCGATCCTGCGCTTTCTCGATATCTATCCGCACATGGCCGGCGGCACGATCGACCTGCAGCTTTCCGGCGGCGTGGGCGGCCCCCTCGTCGGCCAGATCGATGCACGCAATTTCGAGCTCGTGAATGAGCCAAGGTTACGCTCCCTGGTCGCGTCGGCACCGGCCGGCTCGCCGAGCCTGGACGAGGCGACGCAAGGGCGCATCCAGACGACGCGCGCCAGTTTCGAGCATGGATTCGCGCGGATCGAGAAGGGCGACGAATATCTGTCGATTTCGGATGGCGTATTGCGAGGCACGGAGATCGGTTCGACTTTCCAGGGCATGCTCTACGATGCCGATGGCAGGATCGCCATAACCGGCACCTTCATGCCGGCTTACGGGCTGAACCGCATCTTTGCCGAGATCCCTTTCTTTGGAATCTTTCTCGGCAATGGTCGCGACCGCGGCCTGATCGGCATCACCTACAAGCTGTCCGGCGATGCGAAGTCGCCACAGCTCACCATCAATCCGATTTCCGCAATCGCTCCAGGCGTATTCCGCAATATCTTCCAGTTCCACTGAGCGCGGTCATGGCCTATTGCGGACGCACCAGCACATGGCGCTTCTTGCCGAGGGAGAGCTTGATCGTGCCGCTTTCGTTCAGCAGCCCGGCATCCACCAACATGCGTTCATCGGTGACGGTCCGGTCATTGATCTTCAGGGCGCCCGGCCGGATGTGGCGGCGGGCCTCGCCATTGGATGCAGCAAGTCCGGCCCGCACGAACAGGGCCAACACGCCAATGCCGGCCTCCAGTTCCTGCATGGGAACGGCAATGGCGGGAAGGTCGCCGGCGAGCGCACCTTCCTCGAAGGTCAGCCGCGCCGTCTCGGCAGCCTTCTCTGCTTCTTCCCTGCCATGCAGCATGGCGGTGACTTCGGTAGCGAGCACCTTCTTGGCCTCATTGATCTCGTTGCCGGCGAGCGCCTCCAGGCGCCGGATCTCGTCCATGGGCAAGGTGGTATAGAGGCGCAGGAAGCGTCCGACATCCAGGTCCTCGGTATTGCGCCAGAACTGCCAGAAACCGTAAGGGCTCAGCATGTCGGCGTTCAGCCAGACCGCCCCGCTGGCCGTCTTGCCCATTTTCTCGCCCGAAGCCGTGGTCAGCAGCGGCGAGGTCAGGGCATAAAGCTGCGGTGTGCCGAGACGATGGCCGAGATCGATGCCGTTGATGATGTTGCCCCACTGATCCGAGCCGCCCATCTGCAGCCGGCAGCCATGGCGCCGGTACAGTTCGACGAAATCATAGGCCTGCAGGATCATGTAGTTGAATTCGAGGAAGGAAAGCGATTGCTCGCGATCCAGCCGCAGCTTGACGGAATCGAAGGACAGCATGCGGTTGACCGAGAAATGCCGTCCCACATCGCGCAGGAATTCGATATAGCGGATTTCGAGCAGCCAGTCGGCATTATTGACCATCAGCGCCGGATTCTCCGCATCGGAGAAGTCGAGATAGCGGGAGAAGCACTGGCGGATCCCCTCCATGTTCTCGGCAATCTTCTCCGGGGTGAGCAGGCTGCGCGCCTCATCCTTGAAGGAGGGATCGCCGATCATCGTGGTGCCGCCGCCCATCAGGGCCAGGGGGCGATGGCCGCATTGCTGCAGCCAGTGCAGCATCATGATCTGGATCAGCGAGCCGACATGCAGGCTGCGCGCCGTGGCGTCAAAGCCGATATAGGCCGTCACCTTTTCCTGCGTGAACAGGCGATCCAGCCCCTCCGGATCGGAAATCTGGTGGATGTATCCGCGCTCGTGCATGATATGCAGGAAATCGGACTTGTAGGCGGACATGGCTTGATTCCCTCAAGGTTGGGGCCGGGCGGGTCGGGCGGATGTATCATTGCGACTGGCCGTCCGGCAAGATTGGATCGGGTTTTCTCATGCATACGGCAATCGGCATGATGAGCGGCACTTCGATGGACGGGATCGATGTGGCGGTACTGCGCAGCGACGGCGAGGCGAGGCTCGAGCGCGGCCCGTCGGCATTCTTCCCTTATGAAGATGCGTTTCGCCGCCGCATCGAGGCGGGACTGCGAGCGGCGAGCACGCTGACCGACCGGCACGCCCGTCCGGGCGAACTCGCCGGGCTGGAACAGGAACTGACCAGGCGCCACGCCACCGCGGCGCGGAAATTCATCGAGAGCCTGCCGTCGGCGTTCGCCGGGGTCGATCTCATCGGCTTTCATGGCCAGACCGTCCTGCACCGGCCGGAGCGAGGCCTGACGGTGCAACTCGGCGACGGGGAATGGCTGGCGCGCGAACTGGGCATCGACGTCGTTCATGACATGCGGGCCAGCGACATGGCGCATGGCGGGCAGGGAGCGCCGCTGGTCCCGGCCTATCATGCCGCGCTCGCCTCCATGCTGGCGCTGCCGCTGCCGGCGATCTTCGTCAATATTGGCGGGATCTCGAACATCACCTTTCTCGGCCATTCCGGCGATCCGCTCGCCTTCGATACCGGTCCCGGCAACATGCTGGTCGACCGCTTCGTCCAGTCCCGGACCGGGCTCGCTTTCGACGAGGATGGCCGGATCGGCGCCGGGGGCCACGTCGCCGAGAATGTCGTGCGCGAGGTGCTGGCCGCCTCCTATTTCGACCTTCCGCCGCCCAAATCCCTCGATCGGGGCGATTTCGGCATCGAGGTGGCAGAGGGCCTGCCGCTTGCGGATGGCGCGCGCACGCTCGCCGTCATCGCTGCCCGTGCCATCTGGCGGGGGCTCGAACATCTGCCGGCGCGGCCGGGTCTCTGGGTGATCTGCGGCGGCGGGCGGCGCAATCCGCTGATCCTCGACGAGCTTGCCCGGCTGGCGGATGCAGATGGCGCAGCGCTGCGCACCAGCGAGGCGCTCGGCCTGGACGGTGATGCGATCGAGGCGGAAGCGTGGGCCTATCTCGCAATCCGCTCCTGCAAGGGATTGCCGCTGACCTTTCCCGGCACGACCGGATGTGCCCGACCGGTGAGCGGCGGGATTCTCGCCAGAGGGCGTCCGCTTCCCTCAGCCTGAAATGAATGCCCGAGCGGCAGCGGAGCCGTCACCTATCGCGCGCGCTTGGGCCGCTCCGTGGACAATTCGCCGCGCAGGCGGGCATCAAGATATTCCGAACATTCCTCGATGACCAGATCTTCCTGCCCGGTGAAGAAATGATTGGCCCCCGGCAGGATTTTCTGGGTGATGGTGATGCCCTTCTGGGTGTGCAGCTTGTCGACCAGCCCCTGCACATCCTTTGCCGGAGCGACCTTGTCGGCATCGCCATGCAGGATCAGTCCCGAGGACGGGCAGGGTGCCAGAAAGGCGAAATCATAGAGATTCGGCTGCGGCGCGATGGAAATGAAACCTTCGATCTCCGGCCGGCGCATCAGCAATTGCATGCCGATCCAGGCGCCGAAGGAATAGCCGGCGACCCAGCAGGTCTTGGAGTCCGGATGCAGCGACTGGATCCAGTCGAGCGCCGCCGCCGCATCCGACAATTCGCCGACCCCATGGTCGAACTGGCCCTGGCTGCGGCCGATGCCGCGGAAATTGAAGCGCAGCGTCGTAAAGCCGCGCTGCTGGAACATGTAGAAGAGATCATAGACGATCTTGTTGTTCATCGTGCCGCCGAACCGGGGATGGGGGTGCAGCACGATGGCAATCGGCGCGTTCTTTTCCTTGGATGGCTGATAGCGTCCCTCAAGCCGGCCAGCCGGGCCGGCAAAAATTACTTCGGGCATGTCAACTCCAACTGATCGACCTTCGCCAATCCGCCGGTCCTGTCGGAACGACAAATGAACTTGACGGGGCCCGGTCGGCTTATTAGAACAATTCCAAACTGAGCGCGGCGGGAACCGGCTCGCATAGGGCGTAGATAGGATGGTTCCTCCTTGAATTTCAAGGAAAATCGCTTTCGGTACTTGTAAGCACCCTGCAGGATGGCAAACCGGATGGAACGCGCCTATCTCGATTACAATGCCAGCGCGCCACTCCTGCCGGAGGCGCGCGACGCCATGCTCGCCGCCCTCGGCGAACCCGGCAATGCGTCGGCAGTGCACCGGGAGGGCCGGGCAGGCAGGGCCAGGATCGAGGCAGCTCGGCGCGAAGTCGCCGCGCTGTGCGGCGTCGGTCCGGCGCAGGTCATCTTCACCTCAGGTGCGAGCGAGGCGGCAAACGCCCTGCTGGTGCCGCATTACCGGATGGGCCGCGGCGAGCTGAAGCTGAGTTGCGCCTATGTCGCCGCCACGGACCACCCCTGCCTGCGCGAAGGCGGCAGGTTCGAGGCCGGACAGCTTGTCCATCTGCCGGTCGGGCGCGACGGGATTCTGGATCTCGACGAGCTGGCGCGGCTGCTCGACGGTCATGACCGTGCCGAGGGGCTGCCGCTGGTCGCCTGCCACCATGCCAATAATGAAACCGGCATCGTGCAGCCGGTTGCCGAGATCGGCAGGATCGTGCATGCAGCCGGCGGGATCTTCATCGTCGATGCCGTGCAGAGCGTCGGCCGGCTGCCGGTCTCGATGGAGGCGACGGGGGCGGATTTCCTCGTGCTTTCCTCGCACAAGATCGGCGGGCCGCAGGGGGCCGGAGCGATTGTTGCCGCATCGGAACTCCTGATGCCCGTGCCGCTGATCCGCGGCGGCGGCCAGGAAAAGGGCCACCGGGCCGGGACGGAGAACATTGCCGCCATCGCCGGATTCGGGGCGGCGGCGCGGGTCGCGCGCGTGCGGGCGGGGAAGGGCGAGGAATTGCTGCGAATGCAGGAGCGCTTTGCCGCGATCCTCCTGCAACACGTTCCCGACGCAATCCTGATCGGGGCGGGCGCGCCACGGATCGCCAATACGATCCTGTTCGCCATTCCCGGCATGAAGGCCGAGACCGCCCAGATCGCCTTCGATCTTGCAGGCGTTGCCCTTTCGACGGGCTCGGCCTGTTCGTCGGGGCGGGTGGGCGACAGCCATGTGCTCGCGGCGATGGGGCTGGGCGAGATTGGCAGCGCCCTGCGGCTTTCCTTCGGCCACGCGACGGGAGAGAGGGAATTAGCGCGATTTGCCGACGCGCTCGCCGCGCTCGCGGCGCGAAGGCAGGATGGTCCGCGCGCGGCCTAGCACCGTGCCGGCGGTTTATTTGCCCGCGCGGGTTTTCTGCGAGGGAAAAGACCACTACATGGATGGCTGGCTCCGGATTCGGGCCGGACATCCGTCGACAACCACCGGGCCTTGAACCCGGCGAGAATGGAGACAGCAACATGCCTGCAGTGCAGGAGACGATCGATCAGGTCCGCAGTATCGATGTGGACCAGTACAAATACGGATTCGAAACCGATATCGAGATGGACAAGGCCCCCAAGGGCCTGAACGAAGACATCATCCGGTTCATCTCCGCCAAGAAGGAAGAGCCCGAATGGATGCTCGAATGGCGGCTGGATGCCTATCGGCGCTGGCTGAGCATGGAATTGCCGGGCTGGGCGCGGGTGGAATATCCCGAGATCGATTTCGACGACATTCACTATTATGCGGCGCCCAAGGGGCAGACCGGGCCGAAATCGCTCGACGAGGTGGACCCCGAACTGCTGCGCACCTACGAGAAGCTCGGAATTCCGCTGCAGGAACAGGAGATCCTTGCCGGGGTGCGCAAGGTCGGCGAGCCGAGCACGCTCGACAATGGCGCATCCGGCAATGTCTATGCATCGGGGCGCGTGGCGGTCGATGCCGTGTTCGATTCCGTGTCGGTGATCACGACCTTCAAGGAAGAGCTGGCGAAGGCGGGCGTGATCTTCTGCTCGATCTCCGAGGCCGTTCGCGAGCACCCGGAACTGGTGCAGAAATATCTCGGATCAGTGGTGCCGAAATCCGACAATTTCTATGCGGCGCTGAATTCGGCCGTCTTTACCGACGGGTCCTTCGTCTATGTGCCGAAGGGCGTGCGCTGCCCGATGGAGCTTTCGACCTATTTCCGCATCAATGCGGAGAATACCGGCCAGTTCGAGCGCACGCTCATCATTGTCGAGGAAGGTG
>CAYLGY010000075.1:0-12780 GCA_964383325.1 uncultured Rhizobiaceae bacterium | reverse complement strand
CGAGGCCGCCGGGCGCTACTGCGCCGCAGCGTCGAAACCGAGGCCAGCGAGGATCGCGGCAGCCCGCGCCTCGGCCGAATGGGCGCCGATATCGGCAAGGCGGGTCTGGATCTCGGCTATGCGATGCGGATCGGTGGCCGTCTCGGCTTCGGCAAGCAGGCGCGCGCGCTCCTGATCCGCACGGAGAACGATGTCGATCAGCGGCTCGTTCGTGCCCGGCGCTTCCTGCGCCACCTGTCCGATGCGCGTGTTCCTCGGCAGGGAGATGGTTCCGGTTTCAGGCTCGATCTCGCCAGTAATGGCCCGGAAGAGTGTGGTCTTGCCGGTGCCGTTGCGGCCGACCAGCCCGGCCCTCGCGCCATCGGGCAGCGACAGGGAGGCATGATCGAGCAGAAGGCGTCCTGCGATGCGCAGGCTGAGATCGTTGAGAACTAGCATGGCTGGCGGTTTTGACGGAAGGACGGCGGCAATGCAAGTGCCTCGGGCTCCGGGCAGGGACCGGATGGCGCTCCGCTACCCCTTCAGGCGAATTCCCGGCCGTCGGCGCTGCGCTGGAAATAGATCAGGTCAAGCGAGGGCGGTGTCTCGCCGAGCACGCTGAGGATCATGTGCGCCTGGCCGCGGTGATGGGTCTGGTGGTTGAAGAAATGCGCCAATGCCGGCGCAAGACGCTGGCTCACCGTCTTCAGGTCGGTGACGGTCATGTAGTGGAAGCGGCCCGCCAGTTCGTCCTCGCCCAATCCCCCGACCCATTCCAGAATGCGCTCGTCGGTGGCTTCGCGCGCCTCGCGCAATTCATCGAACTCGTCATGCAGGATGGTGTCGAGACCGCCGGGAAGCTCGCCCTTGCCGGTGAACCTGTGCATCCAGATCAGGTCAGCGACGAGGATGTGGTTCAGCGTGCCGCACATGGAAGCGAAGAAAGCGCCGGTGTCCTGGCGGAACTCCTCCTCGGTCAGGATCGCCACACCGTCGTAAAGGAGGCGGTTGGCCCAGCGATTATAGGTTGCCATCATCAGGAAATGCTTTTTCATCATTGCGCGCTTCTGCACTGGATCGGGTCGAGGCGACCATAAGGCAGCGGGGCGAAAAGTGGAATCCGTTTTGCGCCCTCGCGCCGTTTCCTTTTGCGGCGAAAGGCTCTATAGGGCCTTCATTCTCCCAATCACCATTCAATCGAGGATTCCATGGCGATCGAACGCACTTTTTCCATGATCAAGCCCGATGCAACCCGCCGCAACCTGACCGGCGCCATCACCAAGATGCTGGAGGATGGAGGCCTGCGGGTCATTGCCTCCCGCCGGGTCTGGATGAGCCGCCGCCAGGCCGAGGGCTTCTATGCCGTCCACAAGGACCGCCCATTCTTCGACGAGCTCTGCGAGTTCATGTCCTCTGGCCCGACCATCGTGCAGGTGCTGGAAGGCGAGAATGCGATCGCCCGCAACCGGGAGATCATGGGCGCCACCAACCCGGCCGATGCCGCGGAGGGCACGATCCGCAAGACCTTCGCGCAGTCGATCGGCGAGAATTCCGTCCATGGCTCCGACGGGCCGGAGACCGCGGCCGAGGAGATCCGCTACTGGTTCGCCGAAACCGATATTGTCGGCTGAAACAGGCGGGCACTGTCCTTCGGTGCCCGGGGAGGTTCCCGGAAAGCGTTTTCCGCTTTCCGGATTGGAATCTGCGCGGACAGGAAGTCAGATGATGATGCCGACTCCACCGGACAGCATCATGGGCTAATCTCCGGCGCGCGGCGCGTGCTTCTTCCAGCGTTCCGAGGCCTCATCGTCCTCGGAGCGCGCCTCAACCCAGCCGCCTTCGCTGCCTCCGGCCGGAAGTTCCTTCTTCCAGAACGGCGCGCGCGTCTTCAGGTAGTCCATCAGGAAGGCGGCGGCCTCGAAGGCAGCCTGCCGGTGCGCGGATGCAGTGACGACGAGAACGATGTTCTCCCCGGCGGCAATCCTGCCATGACGATGGAGAATGGTGATGGCGGCCAACGGCCAGCGTCCGGCGGCCTCGGCAGCGATTCGCTGCAACTCGCGCTCGGCCATGGCCGGATAATGTTCCAGCTCCAGCGCATCCAGCCGGCCTTCCTCGTCACGGCAGAGCCCCGTGAAGCTTACAACCGCGCCGATGTCCCGCCGCCCTTCGCCAATGGCGCGAATCTCGCCGGCAATGTCGAAATCCTGACGCTGGACGCGGATGGTGACGGCGCAGTTCGATGACAAGGGATCATCCTCCGGTCATCGGCGGAAACAGGGCGACCTCATAGGGAGTGCCCAGCCTCTCGTCATGGTGGACATGTTCCATGTCGAGCGCGACCCGAACCGCCGAGGGATGTTCCAGCGCCCATTCATATTCTTCGCCCCGCGTGCGCAGCCAGTCGAGCAGGTCACGCACGGTCGCGATTTCCGCCGGCGGGTCGATTTCCTCGCCCTCCTTGCCGATGCGTTCACGGATCCAGGAAAAATAGACAATGCGCATGATTCAGTTCTCGATGACGTGCTTCAGGCCGGCGCGGAAATAATCATAGCCTGTATAGAGCGTTACCAGTGCCGAAATCCACAGCAAAGCGATTCCGGTCTGCGTGGTGATCGGGAAGATCTTGTCTCCTGCCGGCCCGGCCAGCAGGAACCCGATGGCAAAGAGCTGGATCGTGGTCTTCCATTTGGCAAGCCGGGTGACCGGCACGGAGACCTGCAGCGTCGCGAGATATTCGCGCAGGCCTGAGACAAGGATCTCGCGGCACAGGATGACGATCGCTGCCCACAGGGACCAGCCGGCAATGGTATGTTCGGTATCGGCGGCGAGCAGCAGCAGACAGGTTGCGACCAGCAGCTTGTCCGCGATGGGGTCAAGCATGCGGCCGATATTGGAAGTCTGCTTCCAGATCCGCGCCAGATAGCCGTCGAAGAAATCGGTGATGCTGGCGAGGATGAAGATCGCCAGCGCAGTCCAGCGCGCAAAATCGCTCGATTGCAGGCGCCCCTCGAGAAAGAAGCACAGGACAACGAGCGGCACCGCCAGAATCCGGCCATAGGTCAGCAAATTGGGCAGGTTGAAGGCGTGCTTCGGCATTAACTGGGTCTTTCTCGTGGAGGGCAGGCGATGGGGAGATGCAATCATATTTCGCCAACATTGCAAGGGGTGCTGCCGCCGGTTCAGTCGCGATCATGGAAATGGGCATGTACCAGGCGGGCCATCTGCTCGGAAATTCCCTCCACGGCCCGCAAATCCTCGACCGAAGCGCGGCTGACGGCCTTGGCCGAGCCGAAATGATGCAGGAGGGCCTTACGCCGCCTTGGCCCGATGCCGGCAATCTCGTCCAGCGGATTGCGGGCCATCTCCTTGCGCCGTCGGGTCCGGTGCGAGCCGATGGCGAAGCGGTGCGCCTCGTCGCGCAGACGCTGGATGAAATAAAGCACCGGGTCGCGCGGTGGCAGGGTGAAGGGTGCCTTGCCGGGCAGGAAGATCCGTTCGCGGCCGGCATCGCGGTCCACGCCCTTGGCAATGGCGGCGACGGCGACATCGCCGGTGATTCCAAGCTCTTCCAGGATGGTCATGACAGCCGAAAGCTGTCCGGCACCGCCATCGATCAGGATGAGGTCCGGCCAGGCCGGTAGCAGATCGCCCGTTTCGCCTGCCTCCTCGACTTGCCCGGGCAGGCCGCGCTCGCGCAACAGGCGCGAGAAGCGCCGGCCGAGGACTTCGCGCATCATGCCGAAATCGTCGCCCGGAGTCAGATTTTCGGTCCGGATGTTGAACTTGCGGTACTGGTTGCGCACCAGGCCTTCCGGGCCCGAGACGATCATCGCGCCGACGGCATTGGTGCCCATGATGTGCGAATTATCATAGACCTCGATCCGGCGCGGCGGCCGTTCCAGCCCAAGCGATTGCGCCAACCCGTCCAGAAGCTTCGTCTGGCTCGACCGCTCCGCCAGCCGCCGGCCAAGCGTTTCGCGCGCATTCTGCATGGCATGGTCCACGAGATCCTTCTTCTCGCCGCGCCGCGGCACCGCGATTTCCACCCGGCGACCGGCGCGGGCCGACAGCGCCTCGGCGAGCAATTCCTGTTCCTCTGGCGCCTCCGAAAGCAGGATCAGGCGCGGGCTGGGCTTGTCGTCATAGAATTGCGACAGGAAGGAAGCGAGCAGCTCCGCCGAGGACATGGCAGGGTCGGCGCGCGGAAAATAGGAACGATTGCCCCAGTTCTGTCCGGTACGGAAGAAGAAGACCTCGATGCAGGTCTGGTCGCCGGCACGATGCAGGGCAAAGACATCGGCCTCCTCGACGGCGCGGGTATTGACGCCCTGATGGCTCTGGATCTGCGACAGCGCCGCCAGCCGGTCGCGGTAACGTGCGGCGCGTTCGAAATCGAGATCAGCGGCGGCAGCCTGCATGGCTTGTGCAAGCTGGGCCCGGATCCGGTCCGACCGGCCGGACAGGAAGTCCCGTGCTTCCTGCACCAGACGGGCATAATCGGGCAGGCTGATCTCGCCCGTGCAGGGCGCCGAGCAGCGCTTGATCTGATGCAGGAGACAGGGCCGGGTGCGATTCTCGTAGAAGGAGTCGCTGCAGGTGCGGATCAGGAAGGCCCGCTGCAACGTGTTGATCGTCCGGTCTACAGCGCCAGCAGAGGCAAAGGGGCCGAAATAGCTGCCCTTGTGCACGCGGGCGCCGCGATGCTTGTAGATGCCCGGCGCCGGATGGTCCTCTGCAAGCAGGATATAGGGATAGGACTTGTCATCCCGCAGCAGCACATTGTAGCGCGGCCGAAGGCGCTTGATGAGATTTGCTTCCAGCAACAGCGCTTCGGTCTCCGAGCGCGTGACGATGAATTCCATCGACCGGGTCTGGCCGACCATGCGCATGATCCGGTCCGAATGCACGCGCCCCTGAGCGTAGCTCGCGACCCGCTTGCGCAGATTGCGCGCCTTCCCGACATAGAGTACTTCGCCCTCTCCATCGAGCATGCGGTAGACACCGGGCCGGTTCGGAAGCCGGCGGACAAAGACGGCAATGGTCTCCGCGCCGCTGAGCGCCTCGCTGGCTTCGCTACGGTTCCATTCGCTATCTGTCAGCAATTCGTTCCGCGGCCTGTTTTCCATCTCCGATCCCTGTTCCGCACGGCGCGTGCCAACCACATATAGACCGCCGGCCGGCAATGGCCAAATTCAATGTTGCACGAAGGACACACCCCAATTCCGCCACATTGTGGACCCGGAAACACCAGATTTCGGGAACGTTTTGGCCAGATTCAAACCCGAAATAGGTTTGTAGTCGCGACCGTGCGGGCGGGCATGGCGCGCGAAGAGATGCGGTAAAGGAGTAATGAGTATGGTAAAGAGAACCCATTTGCCTATGGCTGCCGCCATGGCCCTGGCGCTTTCCTCTGTTTCGGCCCTGGCGGCCGATGTGATCTACGATACGCCGCCGGCGCCTTCGGCCCCGGTCTTCGAGGAGGCGGCGCCCGTTCCGTCGTGGACAGGCGTCTATGCAGGCGTCACCCTTGGCTATGGCTGGGGCGATACGGACCTGGATTACATTCCGTCCGTCGGCATCAACACGAATGGCCTCGCCGGCGGCCTCTTCGGTGGCGCCCAGGTGCAGTTCGACAATTTCGTGGTCGGCGCCGAGACCGATATCGGCTACAACTGGAACAAGGGCGATAACGGCATTTACGAAGCCAAGTCGGGTTTTGACGGCTCGCTGCGCGCCCGGCTCGGCTATGCCGCGACGGACCGCGTCCTGGTCTATGGCACGGGCGGCCTTGCCTATGGCCGCATGGAAGTCAGCGACGGCGTCGTCAGCGACGATGCGACGATGGTTGGCTGGACCGCGGGCGCGGGCGTAGATGTCAAGTTCACCGAGATGATGTTCGGCCGCGCCGAATATCGCTACACGGACTATGGCAGCAAGACCTTCGACCTGACGCTCCCCGGACCGGTCGAGGTGGATGCCAAGCAGAGCAAGGTGATGTTCGGCATCGGCGTGCACTTCTAGGACTTGAGCCGGGAAGCGGATACCGCTTTCCGGAAGAGTACATGCTCAAGCAGGCCGGACGAGAGTCCGGCCTGTTCTCGTTTCAGGGCCTGTTCGGTCCCGGCATACGGATCCGGTCAAACCGGCAGGCGCGGCGATCGACTTCCGCGCAGGAGCGGAACTCCAGATCTTTCGTCAGGCAGATGCGCACATCCCGCACCAGGCCCTGCTGACATGTGACCGCAATGGCATCTGCCGACAGGCCGGGATTGGCCTGACGGAATTCCGCTTCGACCCTGGAGGGCGAGATCGTCCGGCTTTCGGCCTGCTCGAAGATCTCCGGAACGCGGACGCGCTGCCGCGCCGCGCGAACGGTCGAGAAATATTGCTGGCGTGACAGGCCCGTACAGGAACCGTGCTTGCGCCATTGATGGCGGATCAGTCCGTTCGAAGGGAAGAGATCGCGCAATTGCCCCAGCTCATGGCGAGAGAAGCGCTCTTCCTTCCCGGTCGCGCAATATTCGGGATAGCCCTGTTCGAATTGCGGCCATAGGCCGTGAACGATGAAACCCGACGGCCCGCCCGCGCCGCATTGTTGCCGGTTGGCGGATTCACCCTCGGCCTCGCAATAGCTCGCGGACCAGGTCAGCGCGAAGACATAGAAGTCGAAGGCATTCGAATTGCGTTCGGCTTCGCCCTCCTTGCATCCGGCGAGGAGGACGAAGAGAAGCAGCAGGAGGCGGTTCACCGCAGGATGCGGCAGCCGGAATCGTAGACATTCCAGCGGTCGAAACCGGCAACGCAGAATTCGACATTGTCGCCGATGCCGGCAAATCCCTGGCCATATTCAACCAGGTACCAGGCCTTGCGGCTGTGGCCGTCGGAGAGGGCGACGGTGGCATTGCAGTACAGCCGGGCGATCGGGCTGTCCTCATGCGCGGGCAGGAAGCGGTGCTGGCGAATCTCGTGGAAAGACAGGATGGCGACGGGTGGAAGGCCGGGCACATTGCGCACCTGATGATCGAATCGCTGCGAGATGCGCTTCAGCACCCGGGCGTCGGCGCAGGGCGTATCCGCCTGCAGCGGCTGGCTCCCGTGCACGATGATGTCCGCGGACCAGGCCGGCGAAACCGGTACCGGCAACAGGGCAGCGGCCAGGGCGGCTGCGGCGAGGTGGCGAAGCTTCATGGCGCGATCCGTGCAAGAGGGCGAACTGCCGACAGTTTGCGTGAGGCGGTGACCAAGGTCAAGCTGGACAATGCGCGAGGTGGCGCCGCGCCTGATCGATGCTGCCTCACGCGCTTGCGACAGGAGTTTCGTCATTCCGGCTGAACCTTAACCCGCCGGTAACATTAACACGCTTTAATTCCCCCGTAGCGAGTTGGAGAAGATGCGGGTGTTTGCGATGCGTTTGAGCGATGATGACAACAGGGCGCGCGGCGTGTTGCGCGGCATGGTCCTGATCCTCCTGGGTTCGGTCGCGGCCGGATGCAGCGCCGACGTCTACCGGTTCTCGGACCTCGAACTGGTTACGGGGGCAACCTCGAATCAACGCGAGATCATCGGCGCATCCAGCCAGCCCTATCCGGGCGATGTCGGTCAGAGCGCGCAGGCCGCGCCCGGTCCGGCGCATCCCGTGGACCTCACCGGGGGAAGCGTCAGCCGCAGCGCCCTGGCGCCGGTCGCCTCCGCCCCGACCTCGTCCGGCGCGGCGGTCGCAGCGCTCGCCCCGGTGACGCAGCCCATGATCGATCCGGCGCCTGCTCCGGCTCCTGCCCTGGCAAGCGCGGGCGGGACCCGGCCTGCCGCGGGCGGCACGCAGATCACCCTGCGGCCCGGCGAAACCATTTCCGCGCTGTCGCGCCGTTTCGGCGTGTCCACAGCGGACATCCTACGCGCCAACAATCTTGCCGATGGCAACCATGTCCAGGCGGGCATGACCCTCATCATTCCCGCTTCCCCAGGCGCATCGCAGCAGATCGCCCGCGCGGACGCAGTCTCGCAGCCGCCCCGGCCAGCACCTGCATCGGCGCCCACACCGGCGCGCGAGGCCGTCCTGCCTTCGACGCCGAAGCCGCGCGAGGCGACATCCGCCGAGGCCACGACTACCGGCGAGCCGGGCAGCCGGACGGCCGACGGGGCCTCGACCTACAAGGTGGCCGCTGGCGATACGCTGCACGCCATTGCGAGGCGGCACGGTGTCACGACCGAAGCCCTGAAGAAGGCCAACGGGCTGAGCAGCGGCATGATCCGGGTCGGGCAGGTCCTGACATTGCCCGGCGCCGCGCCTGCGCCTGCGCAGGCCGTTGCGGCCGCCCAGCCGGCCGCCCAGCCAGCCGCCCAGCCGGCGACTCGTACCGCGGCTGCAACTGCTTCGCAGGACTTGCCGCAATATACGCCGCCGGCGCGCAAGTCCGACGGCATCGTCACCGAGGCCAGCGCCGAGGTTCCGGATGCAACCGGCGTCGGGAAGATGCGCTGGCCGGCGCGGGGTCGCATCATCAGCGAATTCGGCAAGACTGTTGGCGGGCGGCGAAATGATGGCGTCGATATTTCGGTTCCCGCCGGGACGCCGATCCGGGCGGCCGAGAATGGCGTCGTCATCTATGCGGGCGACAGCCTGAAGGATTTCGGCAATACGGTGTTGTTGCGCCACGAGAACGGCCTGGTCACGGTCTACGGCCACGCCGACAAGCTGAAGGTCTCCCGTGGCGATGTCGTCCGTCGCGGCGACGAGATCGCCATTTCCGGCATGACGGGCGCGACCGAGCAGCCGAAGCTGCATTTCGAGGTCCGCGACAATTCCGTGCCCAAGGACCCGCTGACCTATCTGCAATAGGCCTGCCGGACTTGCTCACCCGGCCAGTTTCCGGCCCTCCCTGCCGGCGACATCCTGGATGAACTGGAAGGCGACCCTGCCGGATCGCGCCCCCCGGGTGGTCGCCCATTCCAGCGCTTGCGCATGCAGTACATCCCGCGCCAGTGCGAGTCCGTAGTGTTCGGCATAGCTGTCGACCATCTCCAGATATTCCTCCTGCGAGCATTTGTGGAAGCCGAGCCAGAGTCCGAAACGGTCGGAGAGCGAAACCTTCTCCTCGACCGCCTCTGACGGGTTGATCGCAGTCGAGCGCTCGTTCTCGATCATGTCGCGCGGCAGGAGATGGCGCCGGTTCGATGTCGCGTAGAAGACGATATTGCCGGGCCGTCCCTCGACGCCGCCCTCCAGCGCCGCCTTCAGCGACTTGTAGGACGCATCGTCATGGTCGAAGGAAAGGTCGTCGCAGAACAGGATAAAGCGGCAGGCAGAACCGCGCATCAGCGCCATCAGCGCGGGCAGGGTGGCAATATCCTCGCGGTGGATCTCGACCAGTTTGAGGCCGCGCCCCGCCTCCTCGCTCGCCACTTGTGCATGGGCAGCCTTGACCAGGGATGACTTGCCCATGCCGCGCGCGCCCCACAGCAGGGCGTTGTTGGCCGGCAGGCCCGCGGCGAAGCGGCGCGTATTCTCGAGCAGGATGTCGCGAACCCGGTCAATGCCGCGAATTAGATCGAGCTCGATGCGGTTGACCCGGGTAACCGGGGCAAGTGTCAGGGCCTCGGCGTCCCAGACGAAGCAATCGGCGGCGTTGAGGTCGGGGAGAGCAGGCCGGGGCGGCGCCAGGCGTTCAAGGGCATCGGCGAGGCGGGCGAGATCGCGGCTGATTCGCTCGGCAAGTTCACTGGGGATCATGCGCTTCCTGTCCGTTCGAAGGAGTTGGATCGAATTTTGGCCCCTGTTTGCACGCAAAGCCCCGGGCCGGCAAGTCGGCACTGCCGGTGCGCATTGCCAGGCGGGCTGCGTTTTGCACGTCGCGGCGGTTGCATTGAACGGGCGAGCGACTATATTCCGGCAAGCTTTCAGGCGGCACCCGGCTCCGGCGTGCGGCATTTTCAGGAGAAATTCATGCTCGTAACTCCGGCATATGCGCAAGCGGCCGTTGGCGGTGGCCCAGATATCCTGATGAGCCTCCTTCCGTTCATCCTGATCTTCGTGGTCATGTACTTCCTGATCATTCGTCCGCAACGCACGGCGGCGAAGAAGCGGGCGGAAATGCTGGATGCGGTCCGGCGCGGCGATACGGTCGTGACGGGCGGTGGGCTGGTCGGCAAGGTGACGAAGGTCATCAGCGACCAGGAACTGGAAATCGATCTCGGCGGCGGCCTCAAGGTCACGGCACTGCGCGCCACGCTGGCCGATGTACGCGTCAAGGGTGAACCGATCGCCAATCAGAACGCGCTCGAGAAAAACAAGAAATAGGCGCAATTGCCGGGTGGAATAGCGGAGCGGCCTTGACGGCTCCGGCCATGCCCAACTCGTGCGAGCGGACCGACAAATGCTTCACTTTTCACGCTGGAAGACAATTTCGATCTGGGCGGTGGTCCTGGTGGCCGTGCTGGTCGCTGCGCCCAACCTCCTGTCACAGTCCACGCTCGCATCCCTGCCGAACTGGCTGCCGAAACAGCAGCTGACGCTTGGCCTCGACCTGCAGGGCGGGTCGCATATCCTCCTGCAGATCGACCGCGATGACCTGATATCGGACCGGCTCGAATCGGTACGCGACGAAATCCGCGCCAGCCTGCGTGATGCGCGCATCGGCTATACCGGGCTCAGCGATTCGGGCAACTCAGTCCAGGTGCGCATCCGCGACGCCGAGCAGTACGAGGCGGCCAGATCGGCCCTAGCCCTTCTGACGCAGCCCGTTTCCTCCGGTCTTTTCGGCGCCGGCACGGTGGTGGAGTTGGCGATGGCGGAGCCGGAACCCGGCCTCCTGCGCTTCCAGCTGACCGAAGAGGGCATCCAGTATCGCATCAGCACAGCGGTCAGCCAGTCGGTGGAGGTCGTCAACCGGCGCGTCAACGAGCTGGGCACGACCGAGCCGATCATCCAGCGCCAGGGGGCTGACCGGATCCTGGTGCAGGTTCCCGGGCTCGACGATCCGCAGCGATTGAAGGACATTCTCGGCCAGACCGCGAAGCTGACCTTCCAGATGGTCGACCAGTCCATGCCGGTCGAGGAAGCGCTGCAGGGCCGCCCGCCGGCGGGCACCACCGTGATGTATTCGATCGACGAGCCGCCGGTTCCCTACATCATCGAGAATCGCGTCATCGTCTCCGGCGAAAACCTCGTCGATGCGCAGGCGACCTTCGATCAGCGCACCAGCGAGCCGGTGGTCTCATTCCGCTTCGACGGGCAGGGGGCGACGCGATTCGGTCAGGCGACCCAGCAGGGAGTTGGCCGGCTGTTCGCCATCATTCTCGACGACCAGGTGATTTCGGCACCGCGCATCAATGAGCCGATTCTCGGTGGCTCAGGCCAGATTTCCGGCAATTTCACCGTGCAGAGCGCCAATGATCTCGCGGTCTTGCTGCGTGCCGGCGCCCTGCCTGCCGACCTGACCATCATCGAGGAACGGACGGTCGGTCCGAGCCTCGGGCAGGATTCGATCGATGCCGGGCTGATGGCGGCGATTGTCGGCAGCATACTCGTGGCCGGCTCGATGTTTGTCATCTATGGCTGGCTCGGCATCGTCGCCAATGTGGCGCTGGTCGTCAATATCGTCCTTCTGCTTGCCATTCTGACAGCGCTCGGTGCGACGCTGACCTTGCCGGGCATAGCCGGGATCGTGCTGACCGTCGGCATGGCGGTCGATTCCAACGTGATCATCTTCGAGCGCGTGCGCGAGGAGGTGGCGCGTGGCCGATCGATGATCCAGGCTTTCGACCAGGGATTCCAGCGAGCGCTTTCGACCATTGTCGATGCGAACGTGACGACGATGATTGTCGCCGCGATCCTCTTCTATGTAGGAACCGGCCCCGTCCGTGGCTTTGCCGTGACCCTCGGCATTGGTCTCGTTACTACGGTATTCACTGCCTATACGCTGACGCGCTGGCTGATCGCGGCCTGGTGGCTGCGCAGTTTCCGGCCGAAGCAGCTGCCCGCCGGACTCGTTCACTACCTCCCGCTGGAGCCGAAAATCCCGTTCATGAAGTGGCGCCGCGTCTTCTTTGCCCTCACCATCGCCGCCACGGTCGCCACGACGGGCCTCTTCTTCGTGCGCGATTTCAATTACGGGATCGATTTCAAGGGCGGGTCGATGATCGAGGTGCAGGCCCGCGACGGGATTGGCGATGCTAGCCAGGTGCGGAGCCTGCTGTCTGACCTCGATCTCGGCGAGGTGCAGGTCCAGGCCTTTGGCGATGGCGGCGAGCTGATGATCCGCCTGCAGACCCAGCAGGGGGACTCGGCTGAACAGGAGGCGCTGCTCAAGGTCCGGGGCGCGCTGGAGAATGATTACGAGTTCCGCCGGGTGGAAGTGGTTGGCCCGACGGTTTCCAGCGAACTTGCATGGAGCGGCACGATCGGCGTCCTTTTGTCCATGGTCGGCATGCTGATCTATATCTGGCTGCGCTTTGAATGGCAGTTCGGCGTTGGCGCCATCGTGTCCTCCGCCCATGACGTCATCATGATTGTCGGCGTCTTCCTGCTCTTCGGCCTGGAGATGAATCTGAGTGCGATTGCGGCGATTCTCACCGTGGTCGGCTATTCGATCAACGATACCATCGTCATCTATGACCGCATCCGGGAAAATCTGCGCCGTTACAAGCGCATGCGCATCGAGGAACTGATCGACCTGTCGTTGAACCAGACGCTGTCGCGCACTGTGCTGACCAGCCTGACGACCCTGCTGGCGCTGCTTGCGCTGTATTTCTACGGTGGCGAAGTCATTGCGACCTTCGTTCTGCCCATCATGCTCGGCG
>CAYLGY010000074.1:0-12864 GCA_964383325.1 uncultured Rhizobiaceae bacterium | reverse complement strand
TGCGGGCGTGGTGGCACGCACAATAAGAATGTAGCATTGCGGAAAGGAAAGGTTGACCCACCCTTCCCAGCTCGAATGGCGTGTTCCTCCGGGCGTGCTGCGCCATGCGGAAAATCCGCCATGGATCTGAGCGGGAATGCAAGCCGAGACCACTTTCCGGGTCATGGGTTTCAGCCGGGCTTCTTGCACCGGCCCCTTGGTCCCGCAAGTGGAACTCGCTTTCCGCAATGGACCCTGTGCCACCAGGAATTCCATGAACCCGAGTCTTAGGTTGGGCAAGTTCATGCGCCGACAGGATGTATCGTCGCGAAAGGCTAACGGACCCGTCGCCTTGCACTCCATGCCAGGTCACAAGATCCCTGCGATCAACTATTCCAGCTCAACAGACAAGGCTCAAGGCTGGCGTACGGAATTCGCCCTTACATGGTATTCATCATTGGAATCTGGACGAAGTTCAGCGTTCCTAGCCCGGTATCCTCACGTCCTTCAATCTCTTCGTACCCGGTACCTTCCGGGCCAGCGGGATCTGTCCTGTCACCATCGGTCGTCTCATATACATATTCATCTTCGCCTGTTGGAAGAGAAGGCTCGCCATCTCCACTTTCCACCAAGTTCGTCTCGTCAAAAGACTGGTCTGTCGAGAAGGTTATGTTGAGCTTGGGTGGAAAGTCGCTGGTCAATTCCAGATTGGATTCAATCCTGCGCAATGGATCATCAAGTTTTTCTACTTCTTCTTGAGATAGGGGCGGCGTCGAATTGGAAATTTCTTCAATCTCATTCAGGATCTTTGGAAGTTTTTTCTGCCATCCTTCCAATGTTCCGCGAAGTTGCAGGAGAAGCCTGTCGCGAGCCTCCTCTCGTGTCACATTGTATACTTTGCAATCATAGGATTTCATTTCGAAATCAACGAATGCCTCAGGCGTCAGCGTTACCTTCTCCCGCGATCTCTCGACGCCGCACATCAGCAGCTGAAAGTAAAATTTCCCCTGATGGTCGATATAGTCCTTGAAAACTTCCATGCGCTCCTTGGGAGTTGCGGAATTTACATGCACGAAGAAATTCCAGTGCTTTTGCGGAAAAATTTCGAATTCAGTCAGTTTCTGCTGCTGCCTTCGGGTGAAATGCCCATGGATTTGCGGCACTTCCGGGGCGGGCTCCGGTGCGCGCTCCGGGCGCGACTGGTTGCTCACGGACCTCTGGTCATTTGGCCCGGGGGACTGCTGGGGTCTACTCCCGTCCTCGGGCGGAGGAGGAGACTGGAACGGGATGTTGGGGAGTTGCTGGACTCCGGAACTTAACACTGACATGTCGCTTCTCCTCTCCTCGGCGGCATTTCGGCCATGCAGGGCGCCGGTACCCCCGTGGCGTTTGCGACCGGCGCGCCCGACGTGGAAGATCTAAAGGTAGCGCGTGGCGCGCGCTGATGCTGTGCCGCATGTGACACTTGTCCCGTGCATGAACTACGAAAAGACACCTTCCCCCTGATGTCGCGAGAAAATGCGGCTGGCCCGGAAAAACGAGCAGCAACTGTTCCATTCGAGACATATGCGCATTCGATCCAGTGCTTATGACTTGTAGCAACCGCGCGAGGTTGTCTTCGCGCATTTGCGCCGGATTGTGTCGAACGCGCCGGCTCCACCCATGATGACAAGGACGGCACGGTAACATGAATGTAGATCTCGTACCCATTACCCACAAAGCCGATATGCAGGACTTCATGAAGGCGGTTGCCTGGCAGTATGAGGATGATCTCATCAATGCCTTCGCGCTCGGCAAGGCCGACGCCGAGCAGAAGACCTTTCGCGACATGCGCTCCTTTCTCGAAGGTTCGCTGGATCCGGACAGCAATCACCTCTTTTTCGTGCGCAAGATCGAAACCGGCGAGTATGTCGGCGCGGTGTGGCTGGTCACGGAACTCGATGTCCGCATTGCCTGGCTCTGCTACATTCTCATCTATCCGCGCTTCCGCCGTAACGGTTATGGCACCGAAGCGATTCGCTGCGTGCATCAGAAGGCGCGCGAGCTCGGATGCGACCAGATCAATCTCTACGTTCATTGCCACAATGGGCACGCCCACACGCTCTATCGCAAGATGGGCTACCTGCATTCTTCCTACTTCATGCGGATGCCCCTCTGAACGAGGGGACTCTGCCGGCAAGTGTTCTAAACGGCACACTTCTCGAATTGGGATGCCCTACAGTGGGATCAGTGACGGGAAATGAAGGGTTCATGTCCCGCCCTGTGACGGAAGCCGCAAGCTGGGGGAACACATGCATATCTTCGAGTTCAAGCCAACCGGGCCGGCGGACGGTGCGCCGGATCTCTTTCACGTTACCGAACTGTCTGAGCGCCTCTCGGGGCCCGAGGGCTATGTGCTGAAAAAACAGGTGCTGGCGCGACTGGACGAGCTGCTGCCACGCCTCAATGCGAAGCTGCGCACCGGTTTGGCGCGTGACGCCTATCGCGAGGCGGAGGCGTTGATCGCCGCATTGCAGGCCGCCCATCTCTTCATTGAAAACTATCCCGTTCGCGCCCCGAAGCTTGTTTGACCGCGGAGCAAGGCAATGTCTACCAGTGGGTTAATGAAGATTGGGAAGCAGTACAGCACTATTCCCAGCTTTTATTTGTATTACGATTATCAATACGACGCTGATGGGAAAGTTGTTAACGATAGCGATGGAAATCCATTGTATGATCTTGATAGCCCGCTTTCGTCAAATTCCTATGTCGAGCGCGATGGTTTCGACCTGATCTGGCGGCAGGCGGAGCTGCAGAAGCAGATGGAAGGCATCGAGGACAGCATCCGCGCCATCGAAGCCAATGCCAACCTTTCCGACACCGAAAAGATGTTCGCGTTGCAGATGGCTGCCAATACGTGGAACGCGGTGGCAACGGCACGCACCAACATTCTCAAATGCGTCTCCGATGTCCTGAAGGCAATCGTGCGGAACATTGCATGATGGCGGTGAGCATGGATCGGAAGCCCATGAGAATTTCTGGAAAGGCACGGCAGAAAGGTTCTGCCGGGCTGAAAGCGGAGAAATGATATGTCCACCAGCGACTTCATGAATATTGGCGGAAGTTATTCCGATACTCCGGGATTCGATCAGACCGGAAACTTCTACGGGGAGCGGGACGGGTTCGATCTCATCTGGCGCCAGTCGGAACTGCAGAAGCAGATGGAAGGGATCGAGGACAGCATCCGCGCCATCGAGACCAACGCCAATCTTTCCGATACGGAAAAGATGTTCGCCCTGCAAATGGCCGCCAATACCTGGAACGCAGTGGCGACGGCGCGAACCAATATTCTCAAATGCGTGTCGGACGTCTTGAAGGCAATCGTGAGAAACATCGCCTGACGTGGCGACCGTTAGCAGGGCTTAGGGCAAGCAAGGGAGAAGAAAATGGGCGTATCTGACCTGATGCAAATCGGGACGTACACGACCCCGACCCCCCCATTCCAGATCAATGGCGCCGATGGCTCGACCTATAAGGAGCGTGACGGCTTCGACCTGATCTGGAGGCAGGCGGAACTGCAGAAGCAGATGGAAGGTATCGAGGAGAGTATCCGCGCCATCGAAGCAAATGCAAACCTGTCCGACACCGAAAAGATGTTCGCCCTGCAGATGGCCGCCAACACCTGGAATGCGGTGGCAACAGCACGGACCAACATCATGAAATGCGTGTCGGACGTATTGAAGGCGATCGTGCGCAATATTGCGTAAGTCCCTGTCGCTGAAGAGTGGCTGAGAAAGCCATTGGAGCCGGAACGTGGAAGGATTTGTCCTCAAGATTCTGAGTGGGCAGCAAAGCGGTGCGGAAGTGTTGCTTTCGCCTGGCGAATATTCGCTGGGCTCCGCGGAAGAGGACGATCTCCAGTTCAATGATCTCAGCCTCCGTCCGGGCCATGCGCGGATCCGGGTGCTGGACGATGCGGTGGAAATCCGCGCCGAGGCCGGCTCGGTCACCTCCGGCAACGGGTTGGAGCTGGAGGCCGGCGAGCAGCAATGGCGTGAGCTGGAGCCGCTCGACATCATCTCGATCGGCATGACGCGTTTTGCGGTTGGCGCAGCGACCGCGAACTGGGCCAGCATCGTCGATGCGCTGAAGCCCGACGCGCCGGCAGATGCGACCGCCGAAGCCGCAGCCGGTCCGCCGAACCTTGCGGCGGCCTGGATCGCGCAATTGCGGAAAGTCCCCTCGCGCGCATGGCTGGGGGCGATGGGGCTGCTGCTCGTTGCAGGCCTTGTGGTCTGGCTGTTCAGCGGCGGAGACCCGACGCGGCGCATGCTGGCCAAGTCGGATCCGGAAGCGGATTTCGCAGCGGTTCATCAGGCCATCACCATGTTGCCCTTCCGTCATTCCATGGAAGTCAGCCAGGAAGTGGATGGCGCCATCTTCGTGAACGGCCACGTAAACACTCTGGCCGAAAGGCGGGCCGCCGTGAATGCGATCGATGCGACCGGGGTGGAGGCCGGCGTGCGCATCGGGGTCGTCGAGGTGCTTCGCAGCGCCGTTGCCAGCCTACTCGAATCGACGGGTTACGATCTGGATTTCGAGGTGACCGACAAGGGCGTCCTGATGATCCGCGGCGTCGTGCTCGACAAGAATTCGGCCGATCGGCTCCTGCAGCTCGTACAGGAGCAGATGTTGGGATTCAGCAAGATCGAATCCAATATCCGCACGGCGGAGGACCTGCTGGCCGAGGTGCAGGAACTGGCCCGGCGGGCGCGCATCAACGATACGGTGCTGTTGCGCCTCGACGGCCCGCTGATCGAGGCCAGCGGCCTGATCGGCGCGGACAAGATGGATCTCTGGGCAGGCTTCATCGAATCCTATGTCCGTAATTATTCCGGCATCATTCCGATGCGCTCCTATGTGCAACTGGCGCGCGAAGATGGCACGCCGTCGCCGCAGATTGCCGCACCCACCGATGAGACGGGCCGCGCCTATGGCGTGCAGGCGCAGGACGGGTCCCGGATCTACGGCCATGGGGAGCAGATTGCCCGGCACATGCACTCGCCGGGCGCCGGTGGCGGATCGGCGGCAGGGCGAGTTCCTCCGCAACTTCCCGAGCAATTGTCGGTGCCGGAACCAGGGCCGGGCGCCACTCCGCTCATGCCCTTGCCTCCGGTAGCGCATGCGGCGGAAGAACCGCCTGTGCAGCCTGAAGCGATTGTTCCCGAATCCGCGCAGGTGGCTACTCTTTCCGCCGAGACCGATCGGACAGTAACGATTGTGCCGGGAACGCAGCCAGAGCCGGAAAAGGCGGACAGTCCAGCGCAGGTCCATGTCGATCCCGCCCTCATCCAGCTGCTGACGGATGCGAGCACCCGAACGGATCTGGCCGTGGGCCCGAGGCAGGAATTGCTGGACCGCTTCAGCGAACTCTCCCGTTTCGGACCCTTGCGCCCGGAATCGGAGCGGACCGATCCGAAGGTCGCATTCCTGGTGCTGCTCGAAAGGTCAGGGCGGGCGGGTCCGGTTGCCTCCGCCGATCTGGAGCAGATGGTCCGACGGCCGCATCCGGTTCCGCATCGGTTTGTGCCCATGCCCCCTGCAGGGGACGGTGAGGACGTCGCGGAGGGCGGCGAGCCGCTGCCGCCGGAACCTGCAATCGGCCTGCAGGCGGAACTCCGCAAGCAGGATCCTGCCACCGGCACCGCCCCCGGCGGATACGAGATTTCTCGGGTGAGCCTGCCGAAGCCCGCCGAGCCGGTCCAGCCAGTGCTGCTGGGAGACAGCCAGATCGCTGCCTATCTTGCAAAAATCGTACCGGCTCGCGCCAACTCCCTCTGCAACCCGGGCGGGGGCGCGCCCTCCGCATCGCCAGTTGCATTCGCGGATGCGGGCGCGCTGGAACTGCCGGAACTGACGCAGCAATTGCTGGAGGCCTGGCGCAGTGGCCTGTTGAAGGGTGCCACGCTGCCGGAAGGCCTGGACGAGCTCATCTCGTCACTGGAGCTGATCGCGCGGGTTCGAAAGGAAAGCCTGGCGCTGGAAGGCAAGGACAGGGTCGAAGACCCATTCGCGGGCCTCAACCCTTGTCCACGGGCCCGGCTGCAATGCTGGCCAGGTTCGAAGCTCGATCGGGGCAATCTGCCTTCGGTCATGTTCTGGCTCGACATCCTGTCCATATCCGAGTCGACCTCGCTGGCAATGTTCCAGCCCCACAATCAGGCATTGATCCTTGAAGCCGGCCTCAATCCGAAACGGGTTGCCAGATGCGTGACGGGACTGGCCAGCGCCGTCGACATGGGTACCTCGATCTATATTGCGGACTCCTTGCAGAATCCGGGAATCGTCAATGCGGTTGCCGGGCGACTCGACCGGTTTGCCATCAGCATTTCCGGTGCAAATCTGATCGGAGAGCGGTATGTGCAGACGGCCGAGGGCGAGACGCTTCGCGAAGGCGCTGCACCCGCGGCGGACAGCCGGCTTCTGCACATCGGGGAACTCGGTTCCTATTTTCGTACCTCGCGCGGGCTGGCTGTAACGATCTACGATCCGCGCATGACCTGGTTCTATGACGGCTGACCAGCCTCGCATCGTTCCCGATAATCGTTCGATCTTGCTGAAACGTGACGGCCTCTTCGCAAGAAGAGCATTAAATAGCACACATGCCGTGCTGGTACGGGGGCATGATTGCCGGGTTCCATATCAGGAGATCATCATGAATGAGATCACTTCCACACAGACCGTGCCGCAGCCGGTAACGACCGGTACCTCCGGCGTCCAGCAGGTCACGACGGAAAACGGCACGAGCGTATCAAGCTCGACCAGCCTCCAGTATGGGGGCGGCTATTTCGTCATGCCGAGCCTTGTCAGCATGGGGCTTCTGACCCCGACGGCACCTCGGGATCTCGAGGCCTACTGGCTGGAACTCACGGCAAGGATCGAGGAATCCCTCGCAGAAGTCGACAGCTATTCGAAGAAGGCCCGGAGCGAGGAAGCGCTTTCCCTGCTCGGCCGCTATGAGTATCTGTTCGGTGCCGGAGCCGAGCTCGAGGCCCAGATCTCGGAAAAGGAACTCAAGATCGACAGTGCGAACGGCGAATTGGCTTCACTTCGCAGCTATCGTGACGAATTGCTCGAAGACCGGTCGAAGCTTGACGCGAAGATCGAGAAGGCAAACTCTGACAGCGAGCGCAGCAATCTCATCGCGGAACGCAATCAGGTCGACACAAGGCTTTCCGAGACCTATGAGAGCATGGCGACGGTGCAGGGCGAAATTTCGACCCTCACCGCGGAGGTCGACGATCTGGCGAATACGCTCAGCCAGATCGATACGGCTTTCGTTGTCCTGCTTACTGCGATTGTCCGGGACCGGACCGAGGTCGACAACGACCCGCAATCCTCTGACATCAACCGGATCGAGCGGACCAATGAGCAATTGGCACAGTTCCGCAACCATGCGATCGAACTCAATCTCAGCGAATATAATAGTCAGCAGCATCTCGATACGCTGAAAGAACTGGAAGTGCAGTTCGTGGAAGACAGGGAGCTGATCTTCCAACTGGCGCTGACCTCGATGCAGATCATCAAGGACAGGCTGCCGCCCGAGCCAAATGGTGGGGTACTCCATGAACTGCCGAGGCATGAGAGTGACAATGGAGGTCGCTATCGCATGCCGATCTGAGTCATTCAGACGAGAAGGAGTAGACGGCTGATCGCGACCGGCTTCCCCCTGTGGGAGGAGGTCGGACGCGGTAGCGGGCGAAGAGCGTACAGCAATCAGATACGTTCGCCGCGCAAAAATGTGTGGCAAGGCAAGAATAACGGCTTTCATGCCATTCGATGGAATGGCAGAAAGACTCCGGATCCAGGGAGGGGGCTCTGCATCCATGCAAACGAATTACAGCCATTCTGGCAGCCTTTCGAAGGGTTGCGGGCGTGGAGCGGGTCTAGACGAAGAATGACACGCGCCACGGCAAGATCGAACAGCTTCAGGCCAGCAGCGCGGCTAATCGCCGGCTTGCTGTGGCTTTTCCTGCTGTCCGGTTGCGCCGGCGATTTCAACATGAAGGATGCCGTTCCGGCGGAAGCGCCCAAGCGCGTTCAGCCGCTTCTCTGGACCGGGGAAGGACCTGCCGAGGGGCTGGTCATCGATCCTTCCAAATTCAATGGCGATACCGAATATATCGGCCAGACGCGCGTCGACTATATTGGAACGCTCAATCAAGATCAGTCCTACCGCGGTAGCCCCGCGGAACGAGCGGAACTGCAGCTGATCCGACAGCTTGGCGGTGGGGCGCAGGTGGATCTCGACGGCAAGCTGACCCTGAATTTCGAGCAGGACTCGCTCGACTATGTGGTGCGGCAGATGCTCGGTGGCTTTCTCGGGATAAACTACCTCCTGCTCGAGGAGCTGGTAGGTACGACCAGCTTCTCCACACAGGTTCCGATCACGCGTTCGCAGGTCCTTCCCATCGTCCGCAGCATCCTGGCGCAAAGCGGCTACCTGATGAAGATGGTCAATGGCGTTCTTCATATCGGGCAAGCCGGCAGGATCTCTGCAGCCGAACAGCTCTCGCAAGCCGGCAGGCAAGGCGATCTCGTTACCCGCTTCGTCCCCGTCAGGGGCGCGATCAATGAAAGTCTTGTCCAGACGCTGGGCGTGATCGTGCCGGAAGGCGTGTCCATCGGAATCGCGCCGGATGGAAAGAGCCTGCTCGTACGGGCGACGCCCGAGGAAGTGGAGCAGGTCGAGCGGATGGTCGACAGCCTGATCCAGGCGGGAATGGCGCAGAACCTCTTCGCGATCATCTATCTGCAGCACAGTGCCCCTGAAGCGATGGCAGGTCGGCTGATGTCCTTCTTCGCCAGCCAGACCATGCAGAGCAGCGACCGTCCCCAATCGATCGTGCCGCTCGACGGTCGGCAGGCGCTGCTGGTCTCCGCGTCCAGCCATGCGGCGATCGACAATGTCCGGCGCATGGCCACGCAGCTGGATTTCCGGCTCGATGACGAGCCGACACTGCGCATCATTCCGTTGAAACATGTCGATGCGACGGTCATGGCCGAGCAGCTCACATCTGCGTTCGCCACCGAACAGCCAGTAATCACGACAACCAGCCCGGAGCCTGCAGCCGTGGACGCGGCCGTAGAGGCCGCCTATGGCGGCGACAGTCCGGAGTCGGCATCGCCAGCCGACGATCGCGTTTCAAGCGCCTTCGCAACTCCCAACGCGACCACGATCTCGGTCGACGCCAGCGCGCCGTCGATCATTCCCGATACGCGTAACAATACGCTTCTGGTCCGTTCCTCCTACCGCGTGTACAAGCGGCTGCTCGAAGCTGTCCAGGTCCTCGACGTCCCGCTGAGCCAGGTTGTGATCGAGGCAACGATCCTTGAGGTAAAGGTCACGGAAGCACTGAAATATGGCGTGCAATGGTATCTGTCCGGCAATGGCTTCACGATGCGCAATTCCTCGGGGTCAGGGGTCGGCTCAAGCGGGCTGACCGGCTTCGTCGCGACGGTGGAGCAGCTTGCGTCGGGGATTTCCGTCAATGCCGTGATCGACGCCCTCGATGACGTTACTGAAGTTTCGGTCGTTTCCTCTCCCTATCTGACGGTACTGGATCGCAAGACCGCGCGACTTGTCGTTGGCGACCAGATTCCGTTCACGACCAAGTCGCAGACCGCGTCCGGCACGGGGGATGTTGCCGTTACGCAGGAAATCGTCACGCGCGACACCGGCGTCATCCTGGAAGTGCAGCCGATCATCCGCGGTGACAATTCGATTGAACTGCGGATCCAGCAGGAGCTGAGCACACCGGTCATCACTTCGGGTACGACGAACCTCACGCCCACGATCACGACCCGGCAGATTACCTCCGATGTCATGGTCTATTCTGGCCGGACCGTCCTGCTGGGCGGCCTGATCCAGGAGCGAAGCGATGATGTCACCACCGGTATTCCCGTATTGCGGGAAGCGCCTATTGTCGGCAAGCTTTTCGAGCAGAACACCAAGTCCGATACGCGCACCGAGGTGATCGTGCTGATCACACCGCGCGTGTCTCGCAAGACCGGAGAAATTGAGCAGATCACGGACCTGCTGCGCAATCATCTCAACATGGGCAGCAGCGCGCAGGCACCGCGATGAGCGGCGCGGCGCCGATGGATGAATCCGCCATCAGGGAAACGTCCAGCCTTCATGCTCGACCCGGAAGATGCGCAGCGGCGCGCCGGGTTGCCCGGGGTCGGGCCGAAGCCGAAAAATTGCCGTGTGCGCCTGGCCAAAATTGACGATGTCCGCGTGGATGGAAATCATGCCGCGAAACATGGGCTCGTCCGGGTCGGGGTATGGCAGGCTCACATTTCCTTCGAAGTCCTGGGCACCGTAAATCGGATCGGCCTCGAGCGGCTTCGAGCGCATGCCCGCGACGACTTCTGATGAGAAATAGTCAAGCGCATGCTCGAGGTCGAGCGGATGCGGTCCGCCTTGCCTGGCGGCTGCCGCGTCATCGAACAGTCGCGCAATAAGGGCCTGCGCCTGTTCGATCAGCGCATCAGCTCCAGCTCCCAGGGATTGCGCCGCTTCGTCGTCGTCAGGCGCCAGATAGGCCTGGGCGACCCAGCCGGCTCTGCCGAGATCTGCCGATCGGACAAGGCACCAGCGGGGTGGCAATGCGGAAAGTTCCGCTTCCGACAACATGCCGTAATAGGGCATGATCAGCAGCGGCACGCAGGTAACGAGTTGCAGGCCGCGTTCGTCATGCGCAAAGGTCTCGATGACGCGATAATTCGTTCCGGGTCCCATGCGGCCATTCAGGACATCATTGGCGGCAACGCCGCTGACCCGCCAGGCATCCGGGCCATGGCCGTCAATCTCGGCACGCGCCGTGGTGACGGCGGCGGCGAGCATGAATGCGCTCATGGCGGCTGTCAGCCATAGCACCCGACATGCTTGCATGCTTCCCCTCCATTGCCAAAGCCGGAGCGAAGCGGGCCACCGCATCCTCCGGCAGAGCGTATTGCGGCCAGCGAGCCGCATGATCGGTCCCGAATCGGGATCGTAATTGATTGGCACGGAGTTCGATAGTCTCGCGTATCGCGGCCAGCGAGCCGCGTCCAGTTGCGTGGATCGGCAGGAAATGAGGCGGTCAGCTGCCTTTCTTCTGCCCGTCAAGATAGTTGCGCATGCGCTGCGCATCGGCGCGCAATTGCGGCGGTACAGCCGTGTCCTGTCGCTCGAAAAAGCGCGTCAGCGCCTCATCGGCTTCCGCATGCCGGTTCTGCGCCAGGCGGGCGGTCGCGAGATGAAAATAGGGAACGGCCCAATGCGGGTTGATCTGCGATGCCAGCATGAACAGGCTGGCTGCATTCTGCATGTCGCCGCGCTGGGCAAAGCAGATGCCATAGCCGAGAAAGCCATGCGCCGCCTCAGGCTCCAGCATGCAAAGCAGGATGAAGAACTTCTCGGCGCGCCGCACCTGGCCTGCAGTCAGTGAATTGAAGGCGAGCGCATAGAGCGCATCTGCCGTATATCCCGGTAGGCCCATTCTTTCCCGCACGCTTGCATCGGGATTGTCAGCATGCTGCCGCGCCATTCCCCGCTTCTGCATCATCTCCGCCGCCTCTCCATTCAGCCCGGCAGACCGGCCTGCAGCTTGACTACAAGTCCCGCTACGGCCGAATTTCCCGAACTGAGCGCCAGACGGTGCGCGTCGGCGAAGTCCTCGGCGGCTTCCTCATATTTTCCCATCAACCGGCAGGCGGCCCCGGAAAGGGCAAAGCCGACGGGATTCTCGGGTTCGATGATCGTCATGAGCGATGCGACATGCAGCGCCGGATCGGGAAGCCCGAGAAGGAGCGCGCAATTGGCGAGACCCCCGAGATAGGTCATGTTCATTGGCTCCAGGATAACGGCAGCGCCGAAAACCTCGAATGCTTCCTCGACATTTCCGGTTTCGGCCTGGATTCGCGCCTTCTGCACCACTTTCTGCATGAGTTCGGGGCCGATCCCGATGCGTTCCGAGAAGGATCCCGTAAGGTAGTCGAACAGTTTCTCTTTCGAGGAATCGTCCAGTTCTTCCAGAAAGGTCTCGAATTTCGATCTTGTCTGCGCGGTCATCCGTCCCCCCTATGGCTTGAAGATGATATGGTCTCTTTCCGCCGCTTCATTGGTGTGCCCGGCCGCGACCAGGCGCTGCGGCGGCGCCTCGACCACTTCACGATAGAGTTCCGCCAGCGAGATCATCTCGCTCAGCCGGTCGGCCAGCTCCGGCGGTCGCAGATCTGCATAGCGCTGCGCCGTCTGAAGGATCGCCAGCAGGCGCTGGTCGTCGGTCTCCTCCAGGGAACAGCACATCCGGTAGTCGCGCAAACCGGCGAGATTTCGCTTCAGCAGCGTTCGCATCTGCTCGTGCCGGCGAACCCGGTCCTCGGACAGGAGGCCGATGACGGTGGAGATGCGCAGGGCATCTTCATTGGCGGTTTGCTCGAAAGCGATTTCCATGCCGTCAATGGTCAGAAATTCCGTGGTCCCGGTGCCCGAAGAGGCCGGTTCGACGCCGAGTACGCCGAACAGCCCCTGCACCGACTGCCGGAAGGCCGCCGCTCCCCTCGCAGGAATCCGCCCGGGCCAGATTCGCATCGCCATCGCCCCATCGATCCTGGAACTGGTCAGCCAGGAATATTGTTGCTGACCTGCGACATTTGCTGCGACTCCAGCTGCGCGATGGCATCCATGTATTCCGCCAGTTTTTCAAGGAATCTCTTCAGGTCGGATGCAAAATCGCGTTCGACATCGGATTCCGAATTATAGTAGTTGGCCAATGAGGCATATTCGGCTTGCTGAGCCTGATCCCCCTTGATGTCGCGATTATATTTCGCTTGCAGCATTGTGGAGGCAGCCTGCGA